>JAJBUH010000013.1 GCA_020860445.1 Bacteroidales bacterium
TTTTCATTCTTCATTTTTAATTTTTCATTACTTTACGGATCGCTGCCTCGAGGTTGGTGGGGTCGGCCACGCGCTCTACGATGTCGCCATTGCTGTCGATGACGAACGACAGGGGTATTGCCCCGACATTGTAGGTGCGCAGCAGGGTCACTGCTTCCTCGGGAGTTGCACGCACTGCGATCCATGGTAGGCTCTCGGCGCGCTGCATCCATTCTACCTCGTCGCTGTCGATGGCCACCTGATAGATTCTCAGGCCCTTGGCCTTGAACATCTCATTCAGGCGATTCAGCTCAACATTATACGGCAGTGACTGCTCGATATCATACGATGTGAAGCACAGCACCGTGGCACCGGCACCCTCGGCTGTCTTAGCCAACGACTGCAGATTGCCCTTGGGATCATACAGCTCAATCTCGAAAAGTCCCAACACATTGGCCTCGATGGTGCCAATCTCGGCCTGTGACAGGCCGTGCAGCTGACGCCCTGTCAGGTAGCGGCTGGCGAGTACCTTGGTGCGCGGATCATCCGGGAAGGCTGTCTGGAACTTGTTGGCAGTGGCTCCGATCATCGCCAGGTCGCGGCGATTGGCAGGGTTGTATAGAGGCTCCCCACCCAGGGTCTTGTTGATGACATAGTAGCTGACCACCCCGGCATTGTCGGCGAGGATGATGTTGCTGAGTTCGCGCTTGAGCAGCGAATCGGTGAGAGCGCCCTCCACGCCTTGTTCGGCGATGGCTTGGGCTATGCGGCGGTCGACGCGCATCATATCTTCGGCAGCCTGAGTGCCCGACAACTCATAGTTGGTGTCAAAAGCCGATGCGTTGGCCTTGACGGCTATGCGGTCGATGCTGTCGGCCGGGAAATAGATGCTGCGGCCGTTGAGGCCCAGGCGGTACACGTCGGCATACTGTCCCGGGGCCTCGGCGCGGTAGCTGAAGCTGCCGTCCGAGCCCACCTGTATCGAATCGATAGGATACCAAGTGGCACCGTTGAAGCCCTCGACGGCAATCTTGCTGTCGGCCCCTGCGCCGGCCACCGTGCCGCTCACCTGCCAGCCATTGCTCTTATGGCAAGCCGCAAGCGCCAGCAGGGCGCCTCCGGCTATCAGGTAATGCAGTGGCTTCATCTTATTCAAAATTGGCAGCTATTTGGTCGGCGATGGCTTGCAGCTCCTCGGGAGCGAGCTTGAGATGCTCCTTGTTGAAATATATGTCGCTCTCCTGGTTCATAGGCACCAGGTGGATGTGTGCGTGGGGCACCTCCAATCCAATCACCGTCACGCCGACTTTGCGGCAGGGGATGGTCTTCTCGATAGCCTTGGCCACGCGCTTAGCGAAAACGTGTAGGTCAGCGAGTTCCTGGTCAGAGAGGTCGAAGATATAGTCGATTTCCCGCTTGGGAATCACCAGGGTGTGGCCCTTGGCCACGGGGTTTATGTCGAGGAAGGCGAAATGCTTGTCGTCCTCAGCCACCTTGCAAGATGGAATCTCGCCAGCGGCAATCTTAGAAAAAAGCGTCATATAGGTCTTAGGTCTTTAGTTTTTGGTTTTTGGAAGCGAGGGACCCCATGGTGAAACCTTGGGGCACGCAACTGCCCAATGTCCTTATGGTTTTATGTCCTTATGGTTTTGTGGTCTCTGGGCGCTAATGTGCCCAGGATTTAGAAAGAGATTTCCACGATCTCAAACTTCATCAGGCCTGAGGGCACGCGGATTTCCACCACTTCGCCGAGCTTGTGGCCAAGCAGACCTTGTGCGATGGGAGTCGACGAGGCGATTTTCTTCTCCTTGAGGTTGGCCTCGCTGTCGGCAACGATGGTGTACTCCATCACGGCGCCGTTTTGCACATTCTTGATTTTGACCTTGTTGAGGATTTGCACCTCCTCGGTGTTGAGTTGGCTCTCGTCGAGGATGCGAGCGTTGGCCACCAGGTCCTTGAGCTGGGCGATTTTCATCTCGAGCATGCCCTGCGCCTCCTTGGCCGCGTCGTACTCGGCATTCTCCGAGAGGTCGCCTTTGTCGCGAGCCTCGGCGATGGCGCGTGATATTTCGGGTCGCTTCACTGATTCGAGGTAAGCGATTTCTTCCATTTTCTTTTTGTACCCTTCGCGGGTCATATAAGTGATTGCCATGCTTATAAAGTGTTAAGTATGAGTTATTATAGTCTGTTATGGGTTACACAATCTCGGGGCAGCCAGGGGCCTAAACCGTTTTTGGAGACAACATAAAAAGAAAGGAATCGCGGCCCTGGGCAGGCTACGAGACCCTTTTTCTTGTTCTATGTTTTCTCCACGGCAAAGTTACTCTTTTTTCTCCAATCCACAATTTCCCCTCCCCTTAAAAAACGTTAAGAATGCCCCCTAACCCCCGCAGCGTGTATCGTCCTTGTATCGTCCTGAAAGTGGTTGACAGGTTTTACTGATTATTTTACATTAGTCCTGATGACGTTTACTGCTGTCCCGATACGAGTGGAGGTCAGAATTTAAGGATAAAAATTTCACATAACCTTTCATATTTGAAATATTATTCGTAATTTTGTGGGGTAATAATTCAAATATGAATAGTTATGGATAATGTTTACGGATTCTCTGACCTCGACATCCTGAGCCGTATCGGGAAGCATCTGCAGAAGAGCCGTCTCAAGCAGGACATGCCCCAGCAAGAGTTGGCCAGGAGAGCTGGGGTGTCGCTGTCAACCATATCAAGATTGGAGGATGGCAAGTCTGTTTCGTTTGAAAAGCTGGTGCGCATCCTCCGAGCGATTGGCAAACTCGAGGTGCTGATCCCTCTCGTCGAGGATGAGGTGATGGGTCCGCAAGAGTACTACAAGTTCGTTACACTCCTCAAAAGCAAGGAGCGCAAGCGTGCCTCAAAATACATCCCACCAAAAAAATTCCAAGCTGACTCAACATGGTAGAAATCGCAAGAGTAAATCTATATGGCCGCACCTTAGGATATATCCGCTGGGATGACCGGTATGATGCGGCTATCTTTGAATACGATAATGAGTATGTCGGGGCTGACATCGAGCCCTCTCCGCTGCTAATGCCTGTCGTCAAGGGACGCCCTTATTCCTTCGGTAGTCTAAATCGAGAGACCTTCAAGGGGCTGCCTGGTATGTTGGCAGATTCTTTGCCAGACACCTACGGTAGAGCTTTATTTAACAAGTGGCTCTCCCTTACTGGACGCACCAGCGCAAATGCCATCGAAGAATTGTGCTTTCTCGGCAAGAGATGCATGGGAGCCCTCGAGTTTGAGCCAGTCTTAAGCGAGCCTATGGATGCTACCCAAACAATAGAAATCGATTCCTTGGTAGAGGTTGCCCGCGAAGCTTTGGCGAGCAAAGAGGCTTTCAGCGCCAATCTTTCGGATGACAGAAAGGCTGCCATAGCCGAAATCCTGAGGCTTGGGACTTCTGCGGGAGGGCAGAGAGCCAAAGCCATTATCGCCTATAATAAAAAAACGGGAGAAGTAAGATCGGGCCAAGTGAATGCCCCCGAGGGTTTTGACCAATATCTTATAAAGCTTGACGGTGTGTCAGCTTCGGTGGGAATCAAAGAGACGGAGAACTATGGCAGGCTTGAATATTCTTTCTATCGGCTTGTGCGAGCTTGTGGAATAGAGATGAGCGAATGCTCTTTGATTAAAGAGAATGGCCGTGCGCATTTTCTGACCAAACGTTTTGACCGACAGAATGGGCAGAAGGTACACATGCAGACTCTGTGCGGGATAGCCCATTATGATTTCCATCTTCTGCACAGTTACAGCTATGAGCAAGCGTTCAATGTAATGAGACAGTTGCGGTTGCCATATTCCGATGCGGAAGAGCTATATCGAAGGATGGTGCTGAATGTCATCATACGCAATCAAGATGACCATACCAAAAACATATCCTTCCTGATGGACAGGCAGGGTATTTGGCGTCTCTCTCCAGCCTATGACATGGGTTATGCCTATAATCCCAAGGGAGCTTGGACTGCCTCTCACCAACTGTCAATTAATGGAAAGTATGACTTTATAACCAAAGAGGATCTGTTGGAAATCGGTAAGCGCAACAACATTAATGACCCTGAGTTGATTATCGAGAGCCTGGTAGATAAGGCTTCACAATGGCCTTCTATGGCAAAGGAGTGCGATGTGCCCCAAAACCTTATAGATGGCATCATCCCTAACTTCCAACTTCTATCATAAGGAAATTTATGGCTCAATAACAAGTCAAATTTGAATGATTAATATCAAAATTTGAGTCTAATCATTCAAATTTGACCTGTTATTGATTTAAAGTTTGGAGTTGCGGGTTAACTTTTTGGCTTTCATAGCCCGGAAATACGCATCGGTGCTTTCCCATGTGGTTATCCTTCCAGCTTTGATATCCTCCATGGATTCTTCATAGCTGGATTTCGGGCCCTTTTCATTGGCTTCTGATTCCACATCTATATTTTTGAAGTTGAGTAAGGGTCCCATAAGTAGTATGTTTTATCCCTTATTGAGATAGGAAAAAGCCGCGGCCCGGGTGGGTCGCGGCTTTCACTTATAATAGGTAAGGGGGGGGTTATTTGACAATCTTAGAAGCCTTGCCGTCGGCGATGCGGATGTAGACCTTGCCAGCCTCGGGATTAGCAACGCGGATGCCCTGCAAGTTGAAGTACTGAGCTTCGCCATTGCCGTCAGCCTCGATTGAGCTGATACCAACAGTAGAAGCTTCAGCGTACTCAACGGGGATGAATTGGACGGTCTCTTTGTAGATAGATACGAAACCAGTCACATTGTAGGTGCCTGCCTCAACAGACTCGAGTTTGAAGGTATTGTAGAATGTGATCTCGTCGTCGCCAGCCAGGCCGGTGAATGAGCCAGAAGCGGGAGTAGCATCTTCAAATACGATGCCCTCGAGGCAGAGGTAGTTGCAGAGATTGTTGGCAGCGACATTCATAGCCACGTCGGCAGTCTCAACATGGGTTGGGTCGGGAACGGTAGCAGTGCCATTGGTTTCGATATCGGTGGTAGGCACGAGCTCAGGCAGGTTGTTGTAGATGCTCATCTCGCCTTGCCAGCCAGCAGCGATCACATCGCCAGCCTCGAGGCCAAGACCATACTTGTAGATGAGAGCGTAGGTTGTGCCATCGGTTACATAGTTGTATGAGCCGTTAGCGTAAACAACGGTAAGGTCAATGCCCATTTCGAATTCTGCGCCATCAGCAAAGTCGGTCAGAGCATTCAGACTCGATACACTCTCAACGGGAGCTACATAGGGCCATTCTACCCAATAGGTGCCCCAGAAATATTCAACATCGTTTTCTTCGCTTTCATCTTCGCTCGGTATCTCTCTGTAGAAGTAGGCTGAGAGGGCTACGTAGCCATATTGTGAGCTATTATTGGTGTAAGCATAGGTATAGTTCACACCAATGTAAATTTGGAGGCAATAGAAATCTTCGTGAGCATATCCGGTATAGGCATTCATGTAACCGTTTGTACCTGAGGACACTTCCTCGCCATTTTCGTAGCAAGTAACCTTAGTCACATTAGTCTCATCGTCAAATTCAACCTTGAGGTCGTATCCCTCAACGCCTGACCAATCTCTAACAATGACATAGCCATCATAGCTCTCTACATTTACAAATACCTCGGGCAAGTAATTCGGATTCCAATCTGCCCAATCGCCACTTGGGTTGGTCACAATGCCTTCAGCTGTGTAGTTGGGACGTTCTGCGGGTTCACCGCCGTAAGTAATCTCCATCGACACGATGCGGAACTGATTACCACTTCCAGTAGTGATAACTAGGTCAGAAGCAGAACCTGTCCAGGTAAGGGTTGCATCCTCAATGGTATAATCTCCAGCGGTAACTTCGGTTGTCTCAGATGCTACATAGCTTGAGCTTACGCAATTGAAGACGATTTGGGTGAGTTCCTGAGTGCAAGCAAAGGTAATGGTATTACCAGCGTATACACGCAAAGCACTACCACCATCGTAGTACTTGGGAGCGTTGTTGTTAGAACCGGCATCGAGAGTGATAGTGACGGCATCGTTCACTACGATGGTCTCGACTGCCTCAGCATTTTCATAGCCCTGGTCTGCGGCGACCCAGGTCACGGTTTCGGCTGAAGCCCAGCTCATGCCGAGCAATGCAGCGGATAGAAGTAATAGTTTTCTCATGTAGTTGACTTTATTTAGTTAGAAATTAGTTGCTCTTAGGTATACCGTCACAATTGACGTGGCAAATATAATTAATATTTTTGAATTTTCGTAACAATTTTTCGTGAATTTTTAATTTTTATCTGCAAAATCGTAACAATTGACTACAATTACCCCCGCTTTTGGTCCATTAGTCACAACATCTTTGCCAATCCACTAATTTGTCGGATTATGTGATTTACGTAAAGGCGCCCTCCTACGAGCCGCATGAATAATCCTATCAAAATCGGCCCGTAGGGGCGGCTTCGTGTAGACCTGTAGGATATAATTAAGAGTGGCCCGTAGGGTCGCCTTTACGTAGAACGACCAATGTTTCTCATTTGGTGGTTTATAGATAATTTTAAGGAGTTGGTATATTCTGATTTAAAATTTTAAGTTTAGAGTTGGGGTTGAGTTGAAAATTTACGTATATTTGTGCCCAGAATACCATTAATATGATATTTTGCTGAGTAAACTTACCTAAATCAACCATTAACAACTAAACGATTACGACATGAGAAAATTACTACTATTGACTGTAGCTCTGCTCACCCTCGGCTGGGCAAAGGCTGATCCCGTCTACACCGCCACAGGCCTGGTTACCAACTTCTCAGGCTGGGCCGACAACCTCGTGCCCGAGGTCAACGCCACAGTTGAGAGTTATGATGGCTCGATCGTAGTAAAGGCTTTCGCCGGCATCGAGGGCTACGACCTGCAGGTCAACCACGATGGATCTGGCAATGTGACCGAACTCTTCAACCTGGTAGACGGCGAGGTATACTCCAGCGGCACCAGCGGCTATGTCTATCTCTACACCGGTCTTGATGACTATTACTGCTTTACACCTTATCTGTCATCCGGCTACTGCTACTGCTATGACAATGGCGAGGGCAACAAGAGCTACATCGCTCTGGCAGGCTACATGTATGATGAAGATGGCGGCTCGACATATAGCACTTACTATATCTACTGGCCAGCTTCTACAAGTGGGAGCTCAAGCGATGAGGAACCAATTTGGAGCGCTACCGGTACTGTTAAGAACCCCACACTCACTGGATGGACGGCTTATGAGAATTTCATCCCCAAGTGCGAAGCAACTGTTGAATGCTACGACGGATATATCATCGTTCGCGGTATCGCTGGCGTATCAGGCTATGATATGAAGGTAGTGTATGATGCCGAAGGTTCCTATCCTTATGTGACTGGTATTGCTCCTATTCTCTACGGTGACGAGGATGAGGTTTACACCTCAGGTTACGTCAATGTCTACACTGGTCTCGACGCTTGCTATTGCCTACAGCCTTATGTGGGCGAGGGCTATGGCTACTGCTATGACAATGGCGAGGATTCCTCAAGCGCAAGCTATCTGATAATTTGCGCATACTTCTCCGATGAGGATGGAGAGCAAAATTATGGCGCTTACTATGTAGAATGGGGCGGCGGTGTCAGCGGCATCTCTGCCATCGAAACTGAAAGCGCTGCCGACGCAATCTACTACAACCTGCAGGGCGTACGCGTCGAGAACCCCGCCGCTGGCAAGGTTTACATCCGCGTTGCCAATGGCAAGGTCACCAAGGTGGTTAAGTAATCTCCGACAACTCACCCCTCCTTAATCTCTATGGAGTCGGGAGGGCCCCATTTACCAAAGAGTCGCACCCTGTGAGGCCCGACTCTTTTTTGTTATTTTGTCGATTAACTATATAAAATGTTCCGATTGGTCGAGTTTTGCTTAATTTTTTAAGTAAAAATTGGTTTCTTTCTAAAAATTAGGTATATTTGTGGTCTGA
>JAJBUH010000117.1:0-610 GCA_020860445.1 Bacteroidales bacterium
GAGAAAAATTTAATTGTTACAAAAATTTTTACTTCAGAATCGCTGAGTAGTTACGTTTGTGGAAGAATTTGCGAAATAATGTGAATTTTTCACCTTATTTATAACGTCCTGCCTTAAATTCTACGATTACTGTGGGCACGTATGCCACGATGGTGTGGAGTTGGCCAGCAGGCACTTGGATGCCGTATTTGCCCTCGGCGGGGTCGAGCAGGAAGCGGGCTGTCTCGCGTCCCTCGGCATCGTAAAATATCTCTTCGGCGCGGCCGCGCAGAGCCATGATCGTCTCGCTGGTGTCATCGTGCTTGTGCACAGGCACGACTGTGCCGGGCATCAGGGCATTGAGCATGCGCTGCGATTCGTCATCGGGAGAGTTGCGCAAGTCCAGATTGGTTCTTAGTCGTTCGTTTTGGGCAGCTTTTTCAAGCAGACCGTCCAATAACTCGTTGTCAAATATCATAATGCACTGACGATTTCCCGCTTATGGGAAATCTGTAGCAAAATTAGCCATTTTATCCCTATTTTCCAAATTTTCACCTAATAGTATAAAAAGTGTATCTATTTTGATTACACATTTTGTGGCTACACAGAGGCGACCCTACGGGCCGCACCA
>JAJBUH010000117.1:710-7909 GCA_020860445.1 Bacteroidales bacterium
GCCGGGGCGTTCATGCGTTTGCTACACAGAGGCGACCCTACGGGCCGCACCAGCCGGGGCGTTCATGCGTTTGCTACACAGAGGCGACCCTACGGGCCGCACCAGCCAGGGCGTTCATCCCGATGCTACTTTTCAGTGCGTAGCACGGCTCTTGTCTATTAACCCCACATGGAGTGCGATAGCACGGAATGTGGGGTACAGGAAGAAAACTTTTCTTGGGGATGAGTGCGTAGCACGGCTCTTGTCATCTGAGCATTACATTACGCCTGGCAAGAGCCGTGCTACGCACTAATCCTATATGGCGATAGGCATGCCAACCCCACATTCCGTGCTATCGCACTCCATGTGGGGTTAACAGACAAGAGACGTGCTACGCACTATCCATCTGGGTGAAAAAATGTAAACAATTGGTAGTCAGTGAGGGGTTAAGATGGGGAGTGTTGTCGTTATTTGCTACCCTTTTGCTACCCAGGGGTATGTAAAACCCCTCTAAATCAACGACTTAGAGGGGTAAAACAGTACCCGAAGTGGGGATCGAACCCACATGGCCGCAATGGCCAAGGGATTTTAAGTCCCTCGTGTCTACCATTCCACCATTCGGGCACAGTGTCAATGGGAGTTGTATTGTGGGTGCAAAGGTAGGGATTTTTTTTGAGAAAAACAAATGTTTTTCGCCTTACCTTTGCAACGTGGGGTTTATTGAGCCACAACTTCTGCTGGTTGGGGTATGTTGAGCTTTTTGCGTAGGTTGTAGAGCATGTCCGAGGTCATCTCGTCGAGGCCGTAGGCTGGGAGCCATCCCCACTCGATGCGGGCGCAGGTGTCGTCGAGGCTGTTGGGCCAGCTGTCGGCGATGGCTTGGCGCAGCGGGTCAACCTCGTATTCCATCTTGAAGTCAGGTACTTGCAGGCGTATGCTCTCGTAGATCTTCTCCGGGTCAAAGCTCATCGAGGCGATGTTGAACGAGTTGCGGTGTATGAACTTTGTCGGGTCGGCCTCCATAATCTCGATAGCGGCGCGCAGGGCGTCGGGCATGTACATCATATCCATGTAGGTGCCAGCCTTGATGGGGCATTTGAAGGTCTCGCCCTTGACGGCTGCGTAGTAAATCTCAACGGCATAGTCGGTGGTGCCACCGCCCGGCAGGGTGGTATAGCTGATCAGACCCGGGAAACGCACCGAACGAGTGTCGACGCCGAAGCGGCGAGCATAGTAGTCGCTGAGCAATTCGCCAGTCACCTTGGTCACGCCGTACATTGTAGTGGGCCTTTGTATAGTGTCCTGCGGGGTGCGGTCGTGAGGGGTAGATGCACCGAACGAACCGATAGAACTCGGGGTAAAGACAGCGCAACCCTTTTCGCGTGAAACCTCAAGCACGTTGTATAGGCCTCCCACGCCGATTTTCCAAGCGAGCTGGGGCTTGCCCTCGGCAACGGCCGAGAGGAGGGCGGCGAGATTGTATATGGTGTCGACATGGTATTTCTCAACGGCGTCGGCAATCTGCTGCGCGTTGGTTATGTCGACTTCGGCCGAGGGGCCGCTTTCCAAGAGGACGCCCGTGGGCTCGGCGCCCTTGATGAATCCGGCCACGACATCGCCCGAGCAGTGCTCGCGGAGTTTCATCGTAAGTTCAGAACCTATCTGGCCGGTAGCTCCTATAATCAGGACATTTTTCATTTCTACTAATGTGTTTAAGGTCGATGATGATGTGTCAGTATGGTTGTAGAAAAATTTTCAGCAAAGTTAGTGAAAAATTCCAAAATTATGAGTAATTTAGCAGAGAAATTTTGACCACCCACTGAAAATAGGTATTATTGGTACAAATAACTACCTGAAACAACCCCTACGGGGTAGCCTTGAGGGGAAACCTTATGGGCTAGATGAAACAACCCCTCTGGGGTTGTGTTGATGGAAAACCAACATAAAATTGATTGAAGACCATAAATAAATACCAAACACATGTACAAGAACTTTAAGAAACACCTTGAAAAGGAGCTGAAAGACATCAAAGATGCCGGGCTCTACAAGAACGAGCGCGTAATCAAAACCCCGCAAAAAGCAAACATCAACGTAGAAGGCAGCGACAAGGAAGTGCTAAACTTCTGCGCCAACAACTATCTCGGCCTAAGCGATAACCAGCGCCTGATCGACGCTGCCAAGAAGGCTATGGACGACCGTGGCTTCGGCATGTCGTCGGTACGCTTCATCTGCGGTACCCAGGATTTGCACAAAGAACTCGAAAAAGCCATCAGCGACTACTTCAAGACCGAAGACACCATACTCTATGCCGCTTGCTTCGACGCCAACGGCGGTCTGTTCGAGCCTCTCTTCACCGAGGAGGATGCCATCATCTCTGACTCGCTCAACCATGCATCGATCATCGATGGCGTGCGCCTGTGCAAGGCAAAGCGTCTGCGCTATGCCAATGCCGACATGGCCGACCTCGAAGAGAAACTCAAAGAGGCCAAGGATTGCCGCTTCCGCATCATCGCTACCGATGGCGTGTTCTCGATGGACGGCAACGTGGCCCCGATGGACAAAATCTGCGAACTCGCTGAGAAATACGATGCCCTCGTGATGGTGGATGAGAGCCACTCGGCTGGCGTGGTTGGCCCGACTGGCCATGGCGTAGCTGAGAAATACGACTGCTACGGCAAGATCGACATCTTCACCGGCACCCTCGGCAAGTCGTTTGGCGGAGCCATGGGCGGTTTCACCACCGGACCGAAGGAAATCATCGACATGCTGCGTCAGCGTTCGCGTCCCTACCTCTTCAGCAACTCAGTGGCCCCGAGCATCGTGGGCGCCAGCCTGGAGATGTTCAAGATGCTCAAGGAGAGCAATGAGCTGCATGACAAGCTGATGGAAAATGTCAACTACTTCCGCGACAAGATGCTCGATGCCGGCTTCGACATTAAGCCCACCCAGAGCGCCATCTGCGCTGTGATGCTCTATGATGCCAAGCTCAGCCAGGAGTTTGCTGCAGAGATGCAAAAAGAGGGCATCTATGTGACCGGCTTCTACTATCCCGTAGTGCCCAAGGGGCAGGCCCGCATACGCGTGCAGCTCAGCGCTGGTCATAAGCGTGAGCACCTCGACCGCGCCATCGCCGCCTTCATCAAAGTCGGCAAGAAGCTCGGAGTGATTAAATAAGGATAAGGTATAAGTGATAAAGGATAAGGTGCCATCCGGATGGCCTACCCCGTAGGGGTTGTTTCACATAGCTCTATGGGCATCCCCTCCCAATCTACCCCGTAGGGGTTGTTTCAGATGTCGCTACCTGAAACAACCCCTACGGGGTAGCTTGTTTGATGGACGGCTAATGCTAGTTGAAATAACCCCTACGGGGTAGGCCATCCGGATGGCCATTCTTCATTCTTCATTTTTCATTTTTCATTCTTCATTTGTTGAAGTTGATCATATTTGCCAGGAGGCGTGCGGCGATGGGATCGGTGGGGGCTTTTTCGGTGGCCATTGTAGATACCAGGAGGGTGCCGGGACCGTCGTCGATGGTGAGGAGGGTTAGGCCGCGCAGCTCTTGTATGCGCTTGGTGCGAGCCTCCAGGTCGCTGTCGTCAAGGTAGGAGTGGATGCGCATGTGCGAGGCCAATTCTGTGACCTGCGGACTGCGGTTGCAATGTATCATAGCGTTGCAAGCCGTGGGCATCTCGCGCTTGTTGTTGTTGAAATAGCGCAGGTCCAATGGGCTGAGGCCAGAGAACACTTGATCTTCTGGTCGCTCCATCACCACAATGTCGCCCTCGGTGGGCTTTGCCCAGCCAGTGATATGCTCTGGGTAAGCCATTTGAGCCAACTCTGGATTGTTGAGCAGCATCACCTTTGCGCCGGAATGTACAAGGCGGCGCAGCGCCTGGGCTTGGGCCTCGGTGGGAGCCGCGATATCGGAAACCACCACAAGGTCATAATTGGTTTTTCCTTTCTCTAAAGATTCCAATGAACTTACCTCATAAGAGGCGCCGATAGCGTCAAGGCTGGGGGCAGAAGCCGCATCGCTGACAAGCATCACCTTTTTGCCCTCGGTGAGCGTAGCCAAACTCTCAGGAGCGGCTCCGATGGTCAGGTCATACTGGTTGGCAGAAATCACTTTTCCGTTCTGGCTTAGCTTGAGGTTGAGAGAGGCGCGTTGCAAGTCGGCCGACAGATTGGCAGGAACATCAATCCGAGGAGTAATGTATTTGCGTTGGTAATATTCCACATCTGGGAAATCCTGAGTGCCTTGCGACAGCAGTCGGCCCGACTTGTCGGTGATGGACCAGGAGAGGCGCAGATTCTTTAGGTTTTGACCATCGGTGTCATCATTTACTACATACACTCGAGGCGAGAACTCCTGTCCGGCGTAGAGATGGCGTCCCCAAAGCTCGGCGCTTACCAACACTGGCTGCATGGCGCGCTGCATAGCATAGTAGGCCGGATATGGCTGGATGCTGTGAGCGTCATAGCACTGGCGGAACCAAGTCATGTAGGAGAAGTGCATCACCCCTGCGCCTTGGGGACATGTGCGCCGCAGAGCCTCGGCGAGTTCACCGGTGATGAAGCCTTGCACATCGAGGGATTGCTGCGGGTCGGCCCAGTCGTAAGCCTCATAGCCAATGAGAGAGTAGGGATTCTGGTGTATCAGTTGGTAGGAGCGAGTTGGGTGGCCAGTTTCGCCATTGGGATAACCGGTGCTCATCTCTTGCGAAATCAGAGGGCGACCCGGCCATTTGTTTTCGTCCTGGAACAGACCGTCGAAGAAACGGAACACCGAATAATCATACCAATTATAATAGGCATGGTTGTCATCGATGTCGCCATCGTCGATGTTGGCCATGAAGTCAGCACCAAACCGATTTACTGCCTTGCGATGCAGGTAGTTGGAATCAAAGCAGATGGGACGCGTGGGGTCAGCCTCGCGCATGCGTTTCACCACGTCGGATATTATCTCCATCTTCTGCTTGGCGCGGTCGGTGTCGGCATCGAGGTCGTAAAATTTCATCTCGTTGTTGACAGTCCAGAAGCACACCGACGGATGGTTGCGGTATTTCTTGATGAGGTCAATCCATTCGTCAGCCCACAGGTCGAGGATTGCCTGATCCGGGATTGGGGTTGAGTGGATCATCAGCCATGACCAAGTACCCTCAAAACTGATGGCTATGCCCATGCGGTCAGCCTCGGTGACCCATAACTCGTTCCAGGGGGTAGTGTGGGTGCGCGTGGAATTGATGTTGCCATCCTTCATCCACTGCATGAAATTGTGAGCCAACTCTTGGTCGTTGGGCCCAAGGGCAAACGGTATATGGTTGCCGCCTTTGAGCCAGTAGGGCTTGCCGTTGAGGCACAAGTAGTCGCCTTTGGCCTCGAAGGTGCGGAATCCCGAGGTAACGGCGTAGGAATCAATCTCGCGGCCCTTGTTGTCGGTGAGGGTAAAGGTGAAATCATACAGGTTGGGGCTCTCGGGGCTCCATAGCTTGGGCGACAGGCCCGATATTGAGAATTTTTCTATGGTGTTGTCGCCTTTTTTGAGCGACTGAGTCTTTACCTGGCCCGAGTATAACTCTGAGCCGTCGGCGGCATCCTTTACTGATAGGCTGAGGGCGTATTTGCGATTTTTGGCTGAGGCGTTGTCGATGGCAACGTCAAATTCGGCGCCGTCGAGGGCTGGACGTATCGTAGCATCAGTGATGCGCAGCGGGTCGGTGATGATCAGCGACACAGGTTGCCATATACCGGCGGGATTGCCCTGGAAGAATCCATGAGGCACATCGTTGATCACCTTTTGGTTGGCCACGGCATCGTCTTTGTTGTCGGCAGCCTCTTTGCGCACCGAGGCATAGTAATTCTCCATTGCGGCACTGCTCTGTTGCTCCTTGCCAGCGAGGTTGCGCGCCACGCCCACGGCGATTAGGTTGCGTCCGGGCTTGAGATAAGGGGTGGCATCGATGTCAAAGTCGCCAAACATGCCCAGGTGCGACCCGGCAAGTTGGCCGTTGACATACACCTCGGCGCTCTTTGACACAGCGTCGAAATGGAGGGTCATCTGTTTTCCTTTGGCATCAGCGGGCAGGTCTATCCACTGGCGATACCAGGCATAAGAGGTGTTGCGATAGTCAAATGTATAGTCCTCGCAGCGCTGGCTCTCGCTGGTAATAGGTGTCGGAAACCCCCTTTGACTGCGCGCCGGTGGGCGATGGCATAGTCTCGCCATGCAGCCAGATGCGGCTGGGATTCCAGAAATTGGGTACTGACATGACGTGCCAATCCTCATCGGCCGTATTGGGATTTGAGGCTACAGCGGCCTCGGGCATTGAGTAGGAGGGCATGAATAGCCAATCGCCATCGAGGTCAACCACTGTGCGCGGAGCCGAACAGTCGCTCACTGAGACTGGCTGATATGCCCCGCGCTGCTCGGCGCGCAATTGTTCTTTCTGGCCCTGGGTCATCGCGAAGCTTTTCTCTTGGCGCGGCACATTGGCCAGGGCATTTGGTTCAAGCGGGGTAACGGTGACATTGCGAAACTCATTCTCAATCCAAGAGCCGCCGAGAGCAATGGGCCCAGCGGCCGCCATGTCGGAGTGGGAATCCTCGAGGTCGATGCTCGGCTCGGTGCTGTCGTTGACAAACACGCGTATGCGCTTGCCGCATACGTCAACCCTGAGCGAGTACCATTGGCCCGGCTCGGGATGGAAGCCCAGAGGGCGTACGCCCATAAATTCGTCCATCCCCATGTAGCCAGTGCGCATCAGGTACAGGTCGTCGAGCAGTCCGCCCTTGATGCCCACTACATAGCGGTCAAAACGGCTGGCAGTGCGGAATCCGGCCCAAATCTGCACTTGGTCGGCATCCTCTGGCACTCGGGCCTCGAAACGCAATGAATAGTCAGTCCAGGCTGAATCGCCAAGCACAGCCACAGCGCCCCGAGACTTAAGTACGCCGTCAGCCACGCTGCAATCGCCTCGGCCGTAAGTAGAGAGTTGCGCCCAGGGGGCAGAGAAATCGGCATGCCATTGCTGCTGGGCCGTAAGGGTCGACATCCCGGCAATGGCAATTGCGGCAGCCACATAAAATTGTCGCGACTTTAGAAATTTCGTATTCATCTTTTTCTGGTCGTTAAATCTGTTTGTTTTGCTGCAAAGTTATGTCGCGCCGATTACTATTTCTCTTATTCTACACTTAAAACCCAATTAAATAATGATTAATTT
>JAJBUH010000194.1 GCA_020860445.1 Bacteroidales bacterium
ACTGCTCTTTCAAGAATGAAAATCTTGCGTCCTAACCGATAGACGAATGGGCCATACCGCTTTTTGTGAGTGCAAATTTAGGGATTTTTTTTGAGGTGAACAAATTTTTTTGTTGAAAATGTGTCGTTTAAGCTCTTTTTTTTGTAATTTTGTGGTAAAAAGCGAGTAGAGATGGAAGAAAAAGTGCGATGTTTGGCTCTCCGGACCATAAACTACAGCGATTCTACGTCGATTGCCACGGTGTGGACCGACCGCCTGGGGCGCCTCTCGGTGGCTGTGCCGGCCGGCGCTGGACGCGAGGCTCGGCGCCGGCGAGCCATCATGATGCCCCTTGGGGTATTTGATGCGATAGCCATCACTCGCCATGGCCGAGAGCTTGCCACCCTGGCCGATGTGCGCCCGCTGGTGCAGAGCCCGGCAGCGAGCGGCGACCCGGTGCGAGCCTCGATGGCCATGTTTCTGTCTGAGTTTCTCTACACTGTGCTCAAGGAGAGCGTTGCCGACCCATATCTGTGCATGTTCCTGGCCGATAGCGTCAAGCTGATGGGCGAGTGTTCGCGCGCGGCTTTGGCCAATTTCCATTTATATTTTTTGTATCGGCTGGGACATTTCTTGGGCATCGAGCCCGATGTTGGCACATACCACCCGGGCAGCTATTTCGACATCAAGGAGGCGCGATTCACCCCTACGGCTCCGCTGCATCCTTTGCAATTGCCTCCAGACGAGGCAGCGGCGGTCAAGTTGCTCTCGCGCATCCAGCCTCGCTCGCTGGCGCTATGGCGCATGTCGCGCAGCCAGCGCCGGCGTGTGCTCGACGGCATCTTGCAGTTCTATTCCGTGCATTGCGCCCAGGTCTCTGATTTGCCGTCGCTGGCGTTGCTGCGCGAGATGTTTGGTTAGAATCCTATGGTCAGTCCTGTGGTCAAGGATGAGAATTGCGGAGCGTTGCCCTTGAATTGCTTCATCGGCGCATAGCGCACATACACGCCGAGCCAGGAGTTGAGGAATACGATGCCGAGGGCATCGACTGTGACGCGGCGCTGGTGCACGCTGTTGGAAGTCTGTGTCACTTCGTTGCCTTGCGCGTCGGTCCAGGCTGTCTTCATGCTGGCATGGGTGTTGAAGTTGAGTTGCGGACCAAATGCTATCGACATCCATCGATTGTGGGGAAATCTCAAGGGTATATGCTGGCGATAGAGCACCGGGATGGTGAGGCTGAAAATCTTTAGGCGCGAGAATTTGGGTATCACTCCTTCGGGATAGGTGCCAAATCCTACTGTGCCATCTGCTTCAATCTGAAAACACGTAAGTCCTTGCATCTTATAGTTTCTCCAGTCAAGACCCAAGCCGAATGTCAGTTTATTGCGAGTGCCAGGCAAGGTGTATTCAGCACCGAGCATGTAGAGCCATGAGATATCCCACGAGCGACCCATCTGAGTGTCCATCTGGTCGGGAGCATCAAGGGCGAGGTTGAACCCCAAACCAATGCCTCCGATTATGGCATCCCAATTGCTTTGGCCTTTCTTGGCTAATATGTATTTGTCGCCTTCTTTATTCTCCTCTATTCCGAGATGGCGGTCAATCCAAGTCGAACCGCTCGAGCGGCGCTGCTTTTTCACTACGCGGTCGGCTGAATAGGGTTGGGTATAGGTGGTGCAAGTCGAGTCAGCGCCCCACACAGTGATGGTTACGCCCTTGTCGCCCTCGACTACGGTGACTTTTTCGGCTGATGTGAAGACATGGGTAGTAGAGTCGGATTTCTCTTGGGCCATGGCTGTGATGGCTGCTACAGCCAAGGCTATTGATATGATTAGAGTTTTCATTGCTGTAGGATTTTAGGGATGTCAGAATGCTAATGAGATGCCAAACGACCATCTTTTAAAGCGCGGTCCGTAGCCGCTGCGGAATGGCTGGCAGGGCGAGAATTTTGCGAAGATGCCAAAGGCGTTGGACCAACCCACAGTGGCCATGAAATCGGCAGTAAGGATTCGTTGCTCCAGGCCTTTGTATTTCTCGGTGTATTTCAGGTTGCCAATCTGGTATTCTGTCTTAGCGGTAGTGTAATAATTGAGGTTGGCTATTGCTGAAAGCGAGAATCCAAAACTGTGGGACAGTCGCTGGGTGAAAGTCACTGGTATCACCACACTATACATATTGATTTGGCCCTTACAGTCGGTCCAGTCAGCTTGGGCCTGGGTGAGCCTAAGGGTGCGGTCAAGGTCGCGCGTTAGGGCCATGCCTTTACCTACGCGCATTTGGGTCCAGTGCAGACCCATGCCGACTGAGAAAGATGTCTTCATGCTGGTCCACCACTGATAGCCTACAAAATCCATCAGTCCACACTCCCAACCGTGGGTTAAGCCGTAGTCGCTCTGTGTGTCGGTGACATAGCCCCAATATAGACCACGCAGCCAGATGGTTTCGCCTTGGCGATGCTTGCGCTTGTTGACAAATGGCAGGTTGATGTCCCAAGAGCCTTCCTGCTGGTCGGGTGAGGCTTGGGATGAGTAAGTATAGACTGTGCCAGTAGCAGAGTCCTGGGTCTTGATTGATAAGAATCCGTCATCGGCGGTGACGGTCACAGTGGTAGGATTTTTGATAATGGCCACCGTATCAGTTGGCTCAGCGGCATACCCTAACGCCCGCTGCCATCAAAGCAATAGCAATAAAGTATAATCGTTTCATGGAGGAATTTTGCTTATAGAAGATTAAAGAATGTTTTGGAGTCAATTCACAACTATCGAAATCAAAGATGGTAATATTTCCAAAAACTAAAAGCCAAAGGCCAAAAACCACCTTTATTTCTTGAGCATGGCTTTCACCTGTTTAGTGCTGGCATCGCCCTCGAGGTAGATGAGTAGCACTTTGTCGCCTTTGTCGAGGTGTTGGTTGAGGTAGAGGATGTAGCGGTTGCGGTCGTTACGGCGCGGCAGCCGGTAGAAGGCGTAATAGAGTTCGCCTCCTCGGTAGCTGGTCTCGCTGTCGACGGCTTGAGAGCCATCGGTGGTAACGAGCTGCACCATCTGGGGGATGTCTGTCTCTCGGCCTTGGATCGAGATGGATCGGTAGAGGCTGAGGTCATACTTGTTGAGCGCATCGCCTCTCACATTGGTCACCACGGCCTGTGGGTCTTTTTTGTACCGGCCATCAAACAGCTCTTCGATGGCCAGGCCCTTTTGGGCCAGGGCTCCGATTGCGCCTATCAGGGCTGCGCAAAGCAATAGGGTAAGACGGCGTATCGACATGGCTATTCGGGTGTTTGGTTAAACAATTGCAGGTCGGCGAGAATGTCCTGGTTGACTTGGGCCGAGGCGGCTCCCATGGCTTGCAGGTCGTTGTCGATTAGAGCAATTACCATCTCGTCATCGCTGATGCGGCTGCCGTATGCAAAGGCTTCGCATGGGTCGGGCCCGGTGAGGGTTAGGGCCCAGGTGCCAAATCCTATCAGCACGGCTATGGCGGCAGCACGAGCCAGCACCGAACCGTAGCGTGGGGGCTTGATGGCGGCTTTCTTGTTTCGAGCCACGGCGAAATATCCCATCACGGCGCGGGCCTCATCGATGGCGGGTGAGGAGGCATCGGTGCTGGCCAGCAATTGGCGCAGCTCTCGCTCCTCGGCCACCGAGGTCTCGCCGGCGAAGTAGCGCTCGATCAGGGTTTCTATTTTTTCTTTTGAGGTCATTGTCTAAGTAATAAGTAAGGAGTAATAAGTAATGGGTCAGGGGGTTGGCTTGTGTCGGTCGCGAAATGCTTGTCTCACCTGCTGGCGCGCTCGGCTCACGATCATGCGGGCGTTGGCGGCTGTGGTGCCGTATAGCTCGGCGAGTTCATCGTATTCGTAGCCGTGCATCTCTCGCTTGAGCAGCATCTCTCGGTCGCGCTCTGGCAGGTGGGCTCGGATCCAATCGCTCACTTGCTCATACAGCTCATCGGCATCGGCAGGCGGGTCATCGGCGGCGAAGTCGGAGGTTATGGGGTCTTGCGCTCGCGCCCTCTGGCGTCGAGCCAAGTCAATGCTGGCGTGACGCACAGCCGTGAATGTCAGCGCCTGGGCATGGCCATCGTCTTGCTGGTCTGGTGGCTGTCCATCGGGCTGAGATGACTGGCCATCTGCCAGGGAGGCTGGAGCATTTCCTTTTGAATCATTTATTTGGCTGCTCCAGAGGCGGCAGAATGCGTCTTGCAGGGCATCGTCGGCCTCGTCTCCGGCTATGGCTTGGGCTCGGCTGCGCAACGCGTTGCGCAGTCTGATGAATACCGATGTCAGCTTGTTTGCTTGCATTCTTTTCTCTTTCTTCTGTCTTATACACGCAGCTCCCCGCCGCTTTGCAACAAAGTTACTGAAATTTTTTCAAAAAATTATTGGCCATCCCCTAAAATGGTGATTAAGCCCCTTTGTTATATCTGCAAACAAATATTAATTACACTAAATTTGGTTCCCTAAGGGAACTGTTTTAACCGTCCCGTCCACCACGCAATGTGTTAAATTTCCAAATTTTGGTGGAGACCCTCCACCAAAATTTGGAAATTTAACCCACCGACGGGTAGAGCCAAAGATTGTACCACTAAATTTGGTGGTACAATCTTTTGGCGGTGGTACAATAATTTATTAACTTTGCACCTGAATTAGACAAGATACGCAATATGAGTAATCAATTTAAAACCATATATGAGGAATGGCAAAAGATAGAGACCGTTCGCAATGAGCTCAAAGAACGCATAGCCCAGAAGTTTATGTTGGAGTTCAACTATAACTCCAACCATATTGAGGGCAATACGCTGACCTATGGACAAACGGAGCTGCTTCTCCTTTTTGGCACAGTCATGGGGAATGCCCGAATGCGCGACCTTGAAGAAATGAAGGCCCATAATGTTGGACTTAAAATGGTAATTGAGGAAGCCAAGTCTTATGAAAAACCGCTGACAGAGACTTTCATCCGCCAGGTGCATAAGATATTGCTACGAGAGGACTACGAGGTGCATCGCCAGTTGCCAAGCGGAGTCGTTTCATCCTACACAGTACATGCGGGATGCTATAAGACACGCCCTAATTCTGTAATCACTCGTACCGGTGAACGATTTGAATACGCTTCGCCCGAAGAAACGTCTGCACTAATGGCCGATCTGCTGACATGGTACAATGAGGAGGTAGAGAGAGGCGAACTCTCTCCTATAGAATTGGCTGCGTTGTTCCATTACCGCTATATACGCATTCACCCCTTTGAAGATGGAAATGGACGTATTGCACGTTTGATGGTCAATTTCATTCTTGCCCGCTATGGATATCCCATGGTAGTGGTACCCAGCAAGGCCAAAGATGCGTATCTTAATGCTCTTAACCAATGCGACATAATGGTTGGCAAAGTGCCAGCCGATGGAGCGCACGCCTCATTTGAGCAAGTGCGTCCTTTTGTGGAATACTTTGAGAATCTGGCAGAAAGCGAGATGCTGAAGGATATAGCAATAGTGAAAGGTGGAGATACCACTCAATGGTGGTATGACGGGGAGATTGTGAAGTTTAAGAATGACATGGTGAACCGCATACTGGAAATCCTTGCCAATTCTCCCAAGACCCCTATTCGTGAATTGGCAGAAAAAGTAGGCATCAACAAGTCGGCCGTCCAGAAGCACCTAAAAGCCCTGCAAGAGCAGGAGTACATAGTCCGAGTGGGCAGTAGCACTCGCGGTGGCGAATGGCACATCTCTCTGACACGCCTGTAAAGAAACCTGTAATCCCCCAAACTTGCACACAAATCAGCGGAAATCACGATTTTTGTCGATTTCCGCTGATTTGCGTGCAAGTTTGGGGTAATTTTTAGGTTGGTAAGGACTCGATGAGGGGAAGGAATAGATGGTCGAGGTTGATGGAGTTGTGTACGATGTCGGAATATTTATTGCGCTTCCTCACGGCCTATGAAATTATCCATATCTCAAACTTTTCGGCAAATATACCAAAAATATTTTAGATAATCAGCGGAATCTAACCAAAATTGGGTAGATTCCGCTGATTATCTAACATTTCGATAAGATTATGCCACTTTCCAGCTGGAGATGGAGTGGGTTTGAGAAGAGAAAACGATGCCAATTTTGAAGACTTGGCGCCCATCAGCTGACCATGGAATGAGATAACCTTTATCATCAATTTGGCGCAGAGCCTCTTCGGGGGTCCCATCGAGTTTGTATTCTATCACATACACATAGTTTTTATTCTCTATCACCATGTCGATGCGCCCTCCGCTAACAGCGATTTCGCTGCGAGCGTCTATGCTCACCATCTGGAATATGATGTTGACGATGATATGGTATGTGGTCTCAAGATGCGAGATATGCAATTCCTCCTCTGCCTCTTCCTCACTCTTCTTAGGTTTGGCAAATAGGTGGTAGGGGATTTTACCGATTATCGATTGCAACTCCACAATCCAGCCATCGATATCGCCATCATTAATCTTCTCCTTGAGATTCTGTAACTTTATAGGCAACTTGTCTTCGCTGATGCCAGTGTAGCGAGGTATCAACTCCTCGACGAGGGCACTGCGTACCTCGCCGTTGGGGATGGCAAGTCGGAAGAGGTCGCCTCGAGTGTCGGCGATGGTCAGGTAGCCAGTCTGAAAAAGCAAAGGAATCGAGTCGTTCTTCTTGAAGATGTCTTCCATACGCCTCTTGTTGACCCACAGGTCCTGAAGTTCGAGCAAGTCGAAGTTGGCATTGCTTAGATACTTTACAAACACTTTAGAGGTACCCGACTTTACCCAGAAATCGTCCAGCTCGGTGGTAGTGAAAGCGTTGAGCAGGCTGAACGGATTGTAAACCTTTTCATGGCTGCGAGTAAAGCGATAACTGTCGTATTTAAGGCGCAGGGCCTCAACAGTATCATCGAATGACCAATCGTGGTTGTCAGCGATGTCGTTAATTCCCGATTCAAAATTCTCCAACAATTCTTCTTGGGTTATTCCGCAGATTGAGGCAAATTTCTTATTCATCGAGATATCGGTGAAATTATTGGGGCCAGAGAAAAGGGTATAGTTGGGAAAGCGTGCTACGCCGGTGATCATGCAGAATCGCACATATTCGTCCATGGCTTTTGGCTGAGAATAGAAAGCGCGCAACACTATGCTCATAGCTTCCCATCTTTTTTGGTCATCCATAGTTTCCAGTATACCCTTGTCATACTCATCTATGAGGATTACTACTCGAGTATCAGTTTTTTCCTTAACTTCCCGGATAAGGTTGCTAAAGCGTACCCCTATATCATCAGTATCATCAGCGTCTATGCTATAATAGATTTCATAAGTTTTGCAACATTTCAACAGGTAGCTTCTCATCTGCTCTGCCGACTGGCCTTCGGTATTTGTCATATCGAAACGAAGCACTGGATAGCGCTTCCACTCAGTCTCATGCTCTTCAATCCATAGGCCTTTGAATAGCTCTTTCTCTCCTTGGAAATAGGCTTCAAGAGTTGATAGCAGGAGGCTCTTTCCGAATCTGCGAGGGCGAGACAAGAAAATAAAATCGCTGGTCCATAGGAGTTCGGGTATGAAATGGGTCTTATCCACATACCTACAGCCACTTTGGCGGAGTTTAGAGAAACTCTGTATTCCTATCGGATATCTAACTCTTTCTGTTTTCATACCTATCTAAATTCTTTTGAGGCGCATCTTGGGGCGGCTCTGAATCGGAGAATTGCCCAATAAGGGGGTCTGAATTATTTTGGGTGATCATATCCATACGCCTAAAGTTTGTGCAAATGTAATAAATAATTCCCATAAAACCAATTTGTGACAAATTTTTGGCTCATGTGCAAAAGTCCGTGGCTGAGGCTTAGCCAAAGATCACGGCGCA
>JAJBUH010000004.1 GCA_020860445.1 Bacteroidales bacterium
GGCGAGCACCGCCGACACCACCACGATGAAGTAGTCGATGAAGAATACTCCCCAATACGGCAGCGCCTTTTTGCTGAAGTACCAAGATAAAACTTTCATAAATTTGAAAATATAGTTAGTGAGAGAAATTTTACAAGTAGTTAGGGAGCGGCCCCCTAACGGCAGCCCCCTAACCCCCTAAAGGGGGAAGGCTACCGCCTGCTGAGGGAGCCCCATCAGTTTACCCCGTAGGGGTTGTTTCACATAGCTTTTGCGATACCACCATCCCTGCTACCCCGTAGGGGTTGTTTCACATAGCCGCATCGAAGGTCTCATCCGCATGGCCTCCGTGCCCTCCGCAGCGATTCATCGCCTCCGTGAGAAGGGAACCCCTCCGTGCCCCTCCGTGCCTCCGTGGTTTAAGGAAAACACTATGGTTAAACCACTGATTCTTAATTTTTTAACCACGGAGAAACGGAGAAACACGGAGGGCTAAAGGCTTTTACACGGAGGCCGCGTAGCGGCGCGGAGGACACGGAGGCCATCCGGTTAGAACCCCATTAGAAACCCGTAGTGGAAACCCGAATCCGCATGGCAATTCCCCCTTTAGGGGGTTAGGGGGCTGGGATAATATTTTCTTTGATTGTTGCGGCGATGAGGCGAGCTTGCTCGGCGGTGACCATGGGGCCGCTGGGCAGGCAGAGGCCGCGCTTGAAAAGCGCCTCGCTCACGCCATTGACGTAAGCCGTTGCCGTGCGGTAGCACGGCTGCAGGTGCATCGGCTTCCACAGCGGACGGCTCTCGATGCCTGCGGCATCCAGCGCCATGCGCAGCGCCTCGACATTGCGGTTCGGTTCGCACTCGGTGTGCGCGGAACCGCCAGCGTGCGTCACGCCGGCCGCGCCGCCCACGGCGCCCTTCACCGCCTCGGCGTAGGCGAGTTCCTCGCCCTTGACCCGCAACTGCGGGTCAATCACTATCGTGTTGAGCCAGAAATTGCTGTCAAATTCCGGTCCGGGGTTGTCGTGAATTTCGATTCCCTCGACCCTGGCAAATTCCTGCTTGTACACCTCGGCCAGCATCTTGTGGTGGGCGATGTGCTCGTCGAGCACCGTCATCTGCCCACGGCCGATGCCAGCGCAGATGTTGCTCATGCGGTAGTTGTACCCGATGCGCTCGTGCTGATAGTATGGATACGCCTCGCGAGCCTGGGTGGCGTAGAACATCACCTCCCTTTTCGCCTCCTCATCGGGGCAGACCAGGGCTCCGCCCCCGCTGGTGGTAATCATCTTGTTGCCGTTGAACGACAGCACTCCGTACCTCCCGAAGGTACCGCACACTCTGCCTCCATACCTTGAGCCCAACCCTTCGGCCGAATCCTCGATCACGGGTATGCCGTAGCGGTCGGCGATGGCCATTATCTCATCGAGCTTGGCGGGCATGCCGTACAGGTACACGGGCACGATGGCCTTTGGCTTCTTGCCGGTCTTGGCTATGCGGTCCTTGATGGCGGTTTCGAGCAGTGCCGGATCCATGTTCCAGGTCGCGGCCTCGCTGTCGACAAACACCGGCTTGGCGCCGAGGTAGGTTATCGGGTGCGCCGAGGCGCAGAACGTGAACGATTGGCAAATCACCTCGTCGCCCGGCTTCACGCCCATGGCGATGAGCGCCAGGTGAACGCCAGCAGTGCCAGTGCTGAGCGCAACCACCTCCTTTCTGCAGTTTTCGGCCCACTTGGCACGAGGCCAAGTGGTTATGCCGTCGATTAGTTGCATCTGTTGGCTCGGAGCCGATTCGACAAAGCTGAGCAGATCCTGCTCGAAAGCGTTGACGTTGGGGCCGAGAGGCACCACCCAATTGGTCACAAACGCCTCGTGAATATACTCCTCTTCCCTCCCGCTCATGTGAGCCAAGCAAAGATAAATCCTTTCCATTATATTGTATTTTGATTGATTATTTCGTTCCAAACCCAATTCCCTAACCACGGCCCCCTACCCCCCGCAGCGGGGGAAGGCTACCGCCTGCTGAGGGAGCCCCAAGTGTGGCCGCGCCCCGGCGCATAGGCAGTGCAACAACCGATGTGGGGGGCACAGGCGCCCTCGCGGGCCCGGTCAGGCGATGCAAATTTTCCATCCGCATGGCCTCCGTGTCCTCCGCAGCGATTCATCGCCTCCGTGGAAAAACTGACATGTTTCTCCGTGGCCCTCCGTACCTCCGTGGTTTAAGAAATGCCCTATGGTTAAACCACTGATTGTGAAAATTTTAACCACGGAGAGACGGAGGGGCACGGAGAGGTTAACCCTTTACACTGAGGCCGCGTAGCGGCGCGGAGGACACGGAGGCCATCCTGGTTCGGGTTGCTGATGGGGTTGTGGAGCAGGTCTTCGTGGCCTTGACTAAGCGTCAGCGGCTTCGTGGCCTTGGGCCCCTTTCCCATCAAAGCAAAAAAGCTCTTCGTGAACTTCGTGATTTCTTCGTGAACTTCGTGGTTTTAGTCTCGCAGATTTAAGCAGATTCCCACAGATTTGCTTCCATCCGCATGGCCTCCGTGTCCTCCGCAGCGATTCATCGCCTCCGTGGAAAAACTGACATGT
Organism: Bacteroidales bacterium; assembly: GCA_020860445.1. GTDB lineage: Bacteria > Bacteroidota > Bacteroidia > Bacteroidales > Muribaculaceae > CAG-873. Next base: position 2,574 of record JAJBUH010000004.1, read on the forward strand.
TTCTCCGTGGCCCTCCGTCCCTCCGTGGTGAGAGAAAAACACCATGGTTAAACCACTGATTTTTAATTTTTTACCACGGAGAAACGGAGAAACACGGAGAGCTAATGGCTTTTACACGGAGGCCGCATAGCGGCGCGGAGAACACTGAGGCCATCCGGAAAAATCTGTTTAAATCCGTTTAATCTGCGAGGGATTTCTTAAACCACGAAGCTCACGAAGATTTTCACGAAGACCACGAAGATTCATTTCCCAATCTGTTTGCGCTCTTGGAATGCCCAAGGCCACTAAGTCGCTGTCGCTCGAAAAGGTCACGAAGCCCTGAGGATGGCACCCCTTAATTCGGGGGTGGCCCCGCTTGCTGGGCCACCAACAGGCGATTGTGTTGATGCCCCAGCAAGCGGGGGCACCTCCGAATTTATTGCTTCGGGTTGCTGATGGGGTTGTGGGGCAGGTCTTCGTGGCCTTGACTAAGCGTCAGCGGCTTCGTGGCCTTGGGCCCCTTTCCCATCAAAGCAAAAAAGCTCTTCGTGAACTTCGTGATTTCTTCGTGAACTTCGTGGTTTTAGTCTCGCAGATTTAAGCAGATTCCCACAGATTTGCTTCCATCCGCATGGCCTCCGTGTCCTCCGCAGCGATTCATCGCCTCCGTGAAAAAACTGACATGTTTCTCCGTGGCCCTCCGTCCCTCCGTGGTTTAAGGAAAATCCCATGGTTAAAATTAAACCATGCGGATTCAGCGGATTAAAACGGAATCTGTTAGAATCTGTTTGGATTATCATCCATTCGGATTGAACGGATTAAAACGGAATCTGCTGGAATCCGTTAGATCCCTATGGGGCTTTAACTACGGAAATTTAACCACGGAGAGATGGAGTAACACGGAGAGCTAAAGGCTTTTCACGGAGGCCGCATGGCGGCGCGGAGAACACTGAGGCCATCCGGATGGGGTCATCCTACCCTTTCGCCTTAGCAAAAGAGTACGATGAGAAAAAATATCATTTAGTTATTGGTAATCCTTATATATGTTTGCGTATCGAGCCCACATATACCGTGCTATCCACCTTCCTCTCAGGGATAGCGAAATAAATCCGGCAATGCTGATTAGTATTGCCCGAATCATCCTTATACATCTTTAAATGTCCCTCGCAATTCAATGTGACATTTCTGGCCTTCTTACCCTCTCCAAGGATTTCAAAATCGAAATTCAATGGCTCGCCCTGTTGAGATGCATCCTTGATGCCGTGCCTGCGAGCAAACTCTGGCAAGAATACCCAGAAATCATCACCATCATTAGTCCATTCAAACCCCAAATGGTCATTAAGCACCCCTAAGCCCTCAACAATGGCCTGGGCGTGACTTTCTAATACATCAGCAAAGCCCTTTCCTATGGTCAAGGAATATTGTATTCTTGGGAAGCATTGTTTCGACTCCTCGACAAAATAGCTAAAATCCCTATGATGAGGATATTTGGCCAGATGCTTCCTGCGGAAATTCCTCCAACCATCTACTGTTGAGATTACCTGCCAATTATCATCCCAAACCGGTTGCCGATTCATCACCAACACCCCATTGCTCGAATTTTCATCCTCCAATTGCAGGTATTCGATCATTTGCTCTTCATTGGCATCAGAGCGCCTGGCTATTTTGAATGCCGATAAGAACCGATTCCTTACATCTCGATTGAACTTCACACCCCTCACATCATTCATAAAATCCATGAATGTCATATCTGAGGTTATGGGTGTCTGCAACAATTCGGCTGAATTGAGATACAGTGTATTTGAATCCTTGAATTTGCCCAAGGTTGTTATCAATTGGCTGAAAGCCTCAAATTTAACCTTAACCTCAGGCAATTCATCAGTCCCATTATGGGCAAACGACCGATGATTGATATACAAATCAGCGACCATGGACTATTTATTAGGATTGAAAAGTCCTAACTGCAGAATTTCAGCCAAATCATTCTCCTGTTGGTCAAAGAAACCTTCGGGCCAAGGATCAATCTGCCCATCAGCATCCAGCTTAAGAGGGATAACAGTGAAATCCTTGTCAAAGAAATAGATTGACACGTCATCATGGCTGATGCCAAACTCTGGCTTGAGAGTGCATAGGCGCACAGCATTCAGAATATGTTCGCTATGGGTCTCTAAGAATAGCTGTGTATTATTATTCTTGCAAATCTTGACCAGAGCCTGGGTAAGGCGCGATTGAGCGGCAGGATGCAGATGAGCCTCAGGGTTCTCGATGATGAGCATACCATCCTTACACCTTAATGCGGCAGCCAGAATCGGCAGCACGTAACTGTAGCCAAACCCATGATTAACCGATTTGATTTGATAGTTGCCATCAATGGTCGAGTATCTTAGCGACAGCACTGCGCTGTCTTTGTCCTTACCCTTGATGTCAATCTTGCCCCCATCCATGATGAAGTTGGTGAGTTCATTTATCTGGGCGTTAAGCTCCTCGTCACGGGAGATAACGTTGAGAGTATGCTCTCCTTCTACGCCACAAGGATTCTCCTTGTCAAGCAATTCCTTTTGCTCAAACAGCGATGGGTCTCGACGATCAGCAGACACAAAGACAACATTGGCAAAAAGGTCATTGATCTTATTTGGGTAATAAAATACTGCATCGCCCTCACCCTCTGAGACATCTCCTAAAGTTTTAAAAACATCAAACTTGCTCTCCTCGTTGATTTTGAAATCACAGAGTTTACCTATTCGATCTTCCTTCTCTTTATACTTTAGACCGATTTTCTCAAAACCATTTAGATTACTATTGATGTTAATTCTTAGGTATTTGTCATTATCAGTACCCTTTGAAATCAAATCTTCAAATAAGTCCAGGTCCACATAACAACCCTTTACAGCCAATGTGGTTATGGACTCACAACTTTTTACGCTCTGGGCCAACAACAAAATAGCCTGAAGGAGTGAAGACTTCCCTCTACCATTGTAGCCAGTGAATATATTGATATTTCTCAAATCAAAACTGGTTTGATTTTTGAAACATTTAAAATTCTCTAAGGTGATACGGTTTATCATGGATTCTAACTATGTTGATTTACCCAATCCACTGACTTTGAGGGGACCCACCCGGCCAATCTCTTGGGATCTGCGTAGACTATCAAAAACTGTTCGCTTGGTTGAATCAAGCCCTCCAACGAATTGAATAATTCATTTTCTTTTTTTTCTGAACTCAGGAAATAAGCCTTTGGCAACACCTGAGTGGTGTCGCCCTCGCGCTTGAGAGCATCCACAAAAGCGCTCTCGCGACTATTGTCATTAATATTGTAGGATATCAAGTAAAGCATCTTATCCTTCAGGCCATAGTTGACCCCACAAAGTTAATGAATTTCTGTGAATTATCAGAATCTCTTTATCCTCTCTCTGACCATTCCCTTCTTAAATATTTGCCTAACAAACCTTTACAAATAGTTAATAATTGCAAAGCAATTATTTCGTTCTGAATAAGTGATGAATCGCTCGCGAGGCATCGAGGCACTCTGGTGATTGGTTGAACACGCAAGCCTTCCTCATATCGACCGCCTCATCACGCAGCCGATAATCAATGTAAGCCCTTGCCTGCACTATTTTCTCCGTGTCACGAATCATTTCGGTACCTGTTGATAAATTCCCACTTTTATTTGTAAACACCAAATATTTGACAGAGTTCGTGAGTTTTCCTTAGAAAAACCAAGCAGACACGTCAGAAACAGAATCTGACCAAAAAACAACTCGGTGAACTCTTAGGAGTGCAAGAGGCACAAGTCTCTAAGATAGAGAGTGGCCGAAGCATAACCTACGCTACCATGGTAAAGGTTTTCAAGGCCCTTGGGGCCCAAGCAGCCACCCTCGATCTCGGATCCCTGGGACGAGTTGCCCTCTGGTAAATAAGCCTATAAATTTTAATGTCTTGGAAGCCACTGTAGTGGCTTCTTTTTTATAGGGTATAATACCCAGTAAAAGCTTCCAAGCTTTATACTATTCCCAACTATAGCCTTTAAGTTATTGGCCTTTTATCTTTAGCACCTTGGCGGGGACACCTGCTACAACTGTATGGTCGGGGACATCTTTGATGACAACGGCACCAGCGCCGATTAGGCAATCTTCGCCCAGACGCTTTACGCCTGTCGTTACGGTTGCGCCCATGCCGACATAAGTCAATGGCTCAGCAACAACACGAGCTCCAAAATTCACACCGTTTGAAACAAAAGTGCCTTCTTTCAGATGGCTGTGATGGATAATATTTGAGCCCGAACTAATCATAACAAAGTTGTCAATCACCACCCAGGGCATTATTTGAGTTCCTTGTAGTATATACACTCCTCTGTGAGAAATTGTCACATCTGGCGCAATATTCACAGTCCTATGGATGAAACTCGGCACCTCATATCCTAGTTCTTCCGCCCATTTTAGGAATTTCACACGAATCGGATTATTCCCTATTGGGCAATAGATTGCTTCTACATCATATTTCTCACGCAGATTAGGCATTTCCGATACTGGTCCAAGCACAGGATAACCCATCACCTTCTTTCCAGTCAATAATGGATCATCGTCAAGAAAGCCCACAATATCAATCTGAGCATCGCGGAGATATGAGGCATACACTTCCCCATAGCTTCCAGCTCCTATGATTACACTTTTCATTACAATATGAATATTGCCGTTTTATTCTAAAATTTGACGAACTGAGAAGAAAGCCTCAGCGCGGAGTCGAGATATCGTAGCTCCACGATATTTAGCGAGAGCCTCAATTGCTTCAACCGAACGAGAGTCAGGGAAAGGATTGCATTGAGTGGTAAAGCAAGCAATAGCTTTCAACTTAGCCTCTACATTCTTCTCTGATACAGGGATATAGAAATTAGGTATGAATCCAGATTGAGGCACGGGAGAAGCCCATTCAGTCTCTGAGAGCGTTTCATAACAGAATACATTTTTCACCGAATATTTGCCTTTGGGTCGACAAGCCACTAAAGTAGCGTCATATACTCGCTGATGATCAATGTGAATATCACCTCGGTATGGCATAAACACCGTATCAATATTCTTCTCCCTAATCACCTCGCCTATGCCTTTGGCCATTTTATAGATGGGATACATATCAAGGGCCGGAGCAGGGAAATCAAGGAACAACGTTTCGGTAACGCCCAGTACGGCATGCGCTGCTCTGGCCTCACCCCTAACCTTCGCCACTCTTTCCTCAGAATACATATCAGGCGCACCAACATGGGCATTAGTGGCGATTAGCACATATACCTTTTTGCCTTCACCGACAAGTTTATTGATTGAAGCTCCACATCCGATTGTTTCATCATCTGAGTGAGGAGCCACAACTAAGACATTATTCATCATACACTATCTTCTTTATATAATCAAGATGGGAATTGTTGTATCTTTGGTCGATGGTGATGGGCACCATCAGAGACGATAAGCGCTTTTCAAAATCATTGGCGCCAGGGAATTTGAGGATGTAATTCCACCAATGGCCTTGGAAATGCTTTGCCTTGATGAGGCGCGAAAACAAATCAGGGTCTTCAACCATCAGAGGATACACCATCGGCACGCAATCGGCATCCATAAATCTCTTCGTGTCAATCTCATTAATCTTTCCAAAGAGGGAATCGGCGTATTCAAAGTTGGACCTCCTTATCCCAATCGGCTCCTGATAGTCTATTCCATCAAGGATGGTCCGCGTCAGTTTCGACATCCGCATGACATCAGCCTTGTCGATTCGTTCCTCATTCTTTTCGCGATTGGCATAGACTTTGCCCCCGCAGCCGTACTCGATGCGCTCAAGCAAAAACGAGGCGGTATCGGATGAGAAATCCATCGGATAATCAAGCGCCTCCATCGGCTGGTCGCTGACCACGTAAGCGCCGTCAGGTACACCGAAGAATTTTCTTGCTGAATACACATTGTACGCCCCTGCGATTGGCTTGGAGTAGAAGGCCGGCGCATTGTCGATGATGACGTTTTGGAATCTGCTTGCTCTGGCCTTCATCTCATCATTAGAAAAGATGCCGAAGTAATTCACCAGCAATATGGCCTCGTTTTCTCCAACCCTGTCAATCATGGGCCGGAACTCGGAATCAATGTTGTAGTATCCGACATTCACGCCATGCCTCATCAGGAATTCGCGCACTGTGCCGCACTGGTACACCGGTATCCAGATCTTGTCGCACCCTGTCTGCAAGTAAGCGTAATATATGGCAGCCCTGCCAGTGTTGAGCCGCCTCACGTTATCCCCGGCATAGTATTCTCGTCCCTTGGGGAATTGCAACTCTATGAAACTACCGATTTCCATTGAGCTCTGCCACTTGCTTTACCACTGCCTCAAAGTCGTAGCCGCAATTGAAGATGTAGTCAATCGCCGACATGCACGGCAGGAATTCCTTCCACAGCTGCGGATACTCTATGGGCTTATAGTCGAGATAAGTCAGTTTCAGCCCTTGCTGGGTGAAATGATCCTCGTCCTGATATGCGCGAGCTCCATTGCCAGAGATATACTCTGTACCGCCGACAGCCTTGGTCAAGTCAATCACCCTTTGCTCCCTCACCGAATCGGTCTTGAACTCCGATGATCTGCAAGTCTTTACCTTGATTCCGAAAAGGTCCGCTATCATCATGTTGAGGCTTATGTTGAGCGAAGCCACATCGCCGTAAGGCGCCATCATCGCCTCCTTGAATTTCGGGAAGAAATCCTTGAAGTACGGGGCCCTGGCGTAGTTCATCTCAATGGTGCGCAGGTGCTTCTCCTTCCACTTCAATTCGTCCTTGGGCCTGACCTCGTTAATCAGATTGCCGAGATGCTGCTCTACGGGGAATTTCAAGCGGAGCATCCCCTGCGCGGTCTTGATCTTGTTGTAGTTGTGCGCTGCCTCGTTTGAGTACTGGGCATTGTCGAGATGTATGAAGACATCCGACAGATGCATCTTGTAGAATAGGCCCAGCCATGGTATGTAGTCCGGCTGGTGTATGCTTACTTTCATGCTTGCGGTTCGAGTTTGTATTCTTTTCTTTCGGTTGCCAACGGCTTGCGCTCGTACTCTCCGTAATCCGACTTGCTGCGGTTGAACAGCAGTTGGAAGACCTTGAACAGGATTACCACGTCGGTCACAAAGCTGCAATTCCTGCCGTATTCAGCCTCCCATTCCAACTGCTCGTCCCAAGTGGGAGTTGGGTTGTTCTTCAACACCTCCGGCGGTATCAGGCCTCCGCGCACCAGGAATCTGTCTTTCTCTTTCTCAGTGAAATACACATTGTCGACAGTCCTGAGAGGGCGCGGGCCGATTATCGACATGTCGCCCTTGAAAATGTTCCAAATCTCCGGCAGCTCGTCAAGGCTGCTGTTCCTCAGGAAGGTGCCGAACTTGGTGCGCCTCATGCTGTCGGGCAGCAGGTTGCCATCGGCATCCTTTTCGTTGGTCATGCTGCGGAACTTGCAGAGGTTGAAGCTCTTGCCCCCCTTCGTGGCCCTTTCCTGGTGGAAAATGATGGGCGAGCCCATGTCCTTTTTCACCTTGTACGCCAACACGGCATAGATTGGGCTTAGGATAAGCAGCGCAATCCCGGACAGCAGGAAGTCGATAAAGCGTTTGAAAAATGATCTATACATTGTGCACTATTTTGTTTACTATGGCCCCTATCTCGTCGGTGTTGCGCTCAAAGGTTGCCTTGTCCCATGCCGAGATTTCATCGTAAGCGTTGCGAATCTTCTGGATTTCCTCATCGAAGTTGCCTATCTGGATGTCCGATGAGCGGTCAAGCAAGCCCTTGAAAGTGCGCGACAGAATTACCGACTGCGAACCGAGCCTAACATGTTCGGCCAAAATCTTCTCAGCCGGAAGCGTGCCCTCGCCAATCCTGGCTATGCCGCCGAATCCCCAAGGCTTTCCGGCCTCGTTGAAAATGTCGGCAAGGTACTCCACGATTCCGCCGCTCAGCAGTTCGAACATGAACGCCAACTTCATGCTGATGTGCAAGTCGTTGAGTCCTACGAAGAACTCATCTACCCCGTCGACCTTTATGAAATTCTTTGCCCGCGCCAGAGCCTGTGAAGTCTCGATCATGATGCAAACCTTGGCGCGGCCATTGACGTAGTCCACATACTGCTGAACCTCCTCAGTGGCTGTCACCATGGGCAGCATCAGTATGTCGGCACCGTATTCGATAGCCTTGTCAACCTCGCTGCGAGTGTAGGCGTGTATTGGGTTGGTTCTGACCAACAGCTTGGAGTCGGTGAGTACGCTCTTGATGGCCGGGATGTCGTTGATGTCGTTGTTGGATATCACGGTATTGCGGCCTATCTGCCGAGCGGCCTTGTTGATGTACTCCAGGTCGTAGAATATCCTGTCTACGCCGCCTTTCTGAGCTATGACCGCTTGGTCAGGCGTAGACACCAGAATCATTAAATTGAACATATTGCAGTGATAATTAAGGTTAGCCTTACTGGCCAGAGTAAATCTGATTCTTGTCGTTCACCAGGAGGGCGAGGCGCACTGAGCGCTCGAAATGCTTTTTCACTCGCTCGCGTCCAGCCTTGCCGAGTTTTTTCCAATCCGATGGATTGTCGACAGCATCCTGCATCGCATCGCGCAGAGTCTCGACATCCTGAGCCTTTACCAATCGTCCCGACTTGCCATCCTCGATTACCTCCGATGGACCGGGTATGTCGGTCGTGATTATTGGTATCTCCAGAGCCATGGCCTCCTGGAGCACCATGCCGAAGCCTTCGCGGTAGGTTGGATGAACCAGCACGTCGAGGGCGCAGAAATATTTCCATATCAGGTCATGGGCCACGCGGCCAATCAGGATTACCTTGTCCGATTCCTCAGCCCATCGCATCAGGCCTTCGTCAACGCCCGATTCCTTGGGACCGATTACCACCAACTTGCAATCCCTGCCTCGCGAAACCTCACGAAAAGCGGCGATTAGCTCGTTGAACCCTTTGGGCTTGCAGATTCGGCCCACGAAACCGAAAAGGAAGGTGTCATTGGAGACTCCGAGCTTCTCTCTGATTTCTCTGCGTATGGCTTCTTTCTTGCCGATGTCGAACTTGGCCAAGTCCACGCCGATGGTGCCACCCTCGCCGACCACCTTCACCTTCTTGTCAGAATACAGATGGTCGTTTATGGAATCTCGCATGTTCAAGCGAGACACGGTGCGGATATGGGTGTTGAGCTTGCCGATGGTCTGCTCTACTCCCTTGGTGAAAGCGCGCATGGGTCCCTTTTGGTCGAGATAGCCAGTCGGGCCCCATTGGAGGAATATCCTTTTTGGCGCCCGCGCCATGAAGGCGGCAATGGACCCAAACAGGCAGGCGTGGGTCGTGCCGTACTGCACGAGGTCGGGCTTTTCCTTTCTGAAAATCTTGTAGAGCGACCAGATGCACTTGCCAGCCACCTTCAGATTGTAGGTGCGCTCCAACGGCAGCGAATAATGCCTCATTCCCTCGGGGAGAGCCTTGACCAATTCATCCTTGAAATTGGTAATAACTATCGACTCCCACCCGTCATCCATCAACGCCTTTGCCTCAGGCAGCATAAAATTCTCCATCGATGAGGAGATTGTGGTTATTGAGATAATTTTCTTCATAGGCTTATTTTCTCCACACCATTTTGTTCACAACCGTGACGTAGCTTTGGATAATCTTTACCACAACCGTGCTGACATCCTCGTCGATGTAGACATCAACCGGCTTGCCGTGGTCGCCGTTGCGATTCATAGCAATGGCGGTGTCGACTGCTTGCAGCAGGCTCTTCTCATCGATTCCAGCAAGAATGAAGCCACCGTTGTCAAGGGATTCGGGGCGCTCAGTGCTGGTGCGTATGCACACGGCGGGGAACGGATGGCCAATCGAGGTGAAGAAGCTGCTCTCCTCGGGCAGCGTGCCTGAGTCGCTGATCACCGCTGCGGCATGCATCTGCAGGCAGTTGTAGTCGTGGAATCCCAGTGGCTCGTGGCGCATCACCAGTGGGTCGAGCTCGAATCCTGACTGCTCCAATCTCTTGCGGCTGCGCGGATGGCAACTGTACAGTATCGGCATCTGGTACTTGCGGGCAATGGCGTTGATGGCGTTGAACAGCGAAAGGAAATTCTTCTCCGTGTCGATGTTCTCCTCGCGGTGAGCACTCAGCAGGATGTACTTGCCCTTTTCCAACCCCAAGCGCTCGTGGATGTCGCTGGTGGCGATGGCGTGGAGGTTCTTATGAAGCACCTCGGCCATGGGCGAGCCGGTAACGTAGGTGCGCTCCTGGGGCAGGCCGCACTCGTGCAGGTAGCGGCGAGCGTGCTCGGAATAGGCAAGGTTGACATCGCTTATGATGTCGACGATCCTGCGGTTGGTTTCCTCAGGGAGGCACTCGTCCTTGCAGCGGTTGCCAGCCTCCATGTGGAAGATTGGTATATGGAGCCTTTTGGCCGGGATTGCCGAGAGGCACGAGTTGGTGTCACCGAGGATGAGCAGCGCGTCGGGCTTGATGGCGGCCATCAGCTTGTACGAGCAGTTGATGATGTTGCCGATGGTGGCTCCGAGGTCGTCGCCCACGGCATCCATGTACACCTCCGGGTCGGCCAGCTTCAGGTCCTTGAAGAACACGCCGTTGAGGTTGTAGTCGTAATTCTGCCCCGTGTGGGCCAGAATCGTGTCGAAGTACCTGCGGCACTTGTTGATGACAGCAGCCAAACGAATAATCTCTGGGCGAGTCCCCACTATGATAAGGAGCTTAAGCTTACAGTTGTCAGCAAACTTAACGTCAGTATAATCAGTTTTCATTTCTGAACAGGTTCAAAGTAAGTGTCAGGATGGGAAGGGTCGAAAGTCTCATTGGCCCACATAAAAGTTATTAATGGTTCAGTTTCACTCAGATTAATAATATTATGGGTGTATCCAGGGAGCATGTGCACGGCTTGGATTTTATCTCCGCTCACTTCATAGTTGAGGATTTCTTCCCCTCCGTGTTTGCGTTGTTGTATAAGAGCGTGACCACTCACCACAATAAAGAGTTCCCACTTTGAGTGATGCCAATGTTGTCCTTTAGTTATACCAGGACTTGAGATGTTCACTGAGAACTGGCCACCACTAAAGGTTTTTACTAATTCAGTAAAAGAACCACGGTCATCCACATTCATCTTTAAATCAAAGATGGCCTTCTCCTTTGGCAGATAGCCGAGATAAGTAGAGTACAGTTTCTTTCGGAAACTCCCCTCGGGAATCTCGGGCATCAGCAGGGTCGACGGCTGCGCCTTGAACTGGCCCAGCATTTCTACAATCTCGCCAAGCGTCACCTTGTGGGGGACAGGTGCCACGCAATAGCGACCATTATCTGATTGTATAGCATCCAATCCATCGAACTCGCATCGGTGTTCTTGACCCTTCAATGCGGAAATCATCTCCGCTACCAAGTCATCAATATACAGAAGTTCCAATTCCACATTCGGATCATTGACTTGAATTGGGAGATCATTCGCGATGTTGTTGCAGAAAGTGGCAACCGCCGAGTTGTAGTTTGGGCGGCACCATTTTCCGAATAGATTAGGGAAACGATACACTAGGACTTTTGCTCCAGTCTCTTTGCCGTAGTCGAAGAACAGCTCTTCGCCAGCAAGTTTAGACTTACCGTAATCGCTTTTTCCGTATCTGCCTATTAGGGTGGCTTGGATCGAAGAGGATAGCATAACAGGGCAGTTGTTGCCATGCTTCTTCAGCGTGTCAAGGAGCGTAGAGGCGAAGCCGAAGTTCCCCTCCATAAATTCCTTCTCATCCTTAGGACGATTGACCCCGGCCAAGTTAAAAACGAAATCGGTGCGTTGACAATATTTATCCAGCAAAGCTGGGTTGGTATCGATGTCATACTCCATGACTTCATCGATGACCAAATCACCATAGCATCGAGCCTTGCCTTCGCGTATGTTGTTGAGCTCGGCGCACAAGTTCTTTCCTACGAAACCCTTAGCGCCTGTCACCAGTACTTTCATTGTTTATTCGCTACGGATTTCTTTATTCTTTGCTCGAGGGTCGAGGCCGAGGTCTTCGCGGATGAAGCGGAGCTTCAATAGCAAATTTTTCACGCCTTCAACGTCAAGCCTATCTGTGTTATGGCTATGATAATCTTCAATACGGCTTACTTTTTCATCACCCTCCTTGAAGAATTTATCGTAGTTCAAATCTCTAGTGTCGCAAGGAATGCGGAAGTAATTGCCCATGTCGATGGCGCGCATCATCTCCTCGCGCGTCACCAGCGTCTCGTACAGCTTCTCGCCATGGCGAGTGCCGATTACTTTTACCTCGGTTTCACCGTATTTGGGATCAATTTGCGAATAGGTCTCTTTCAAGGCTTCTGCAAGAGTATCGAGTGTGGCTGCTGGCGCTTTCTGAACGAAGAGGTCTCCATTTTTGCCATGAGTGAAAGCATAGATTACGAGATCTACCGCGTCATCGAGCGTCATCATGAAGCGGGTCATGTTGGGGTCTGTGATTGTTATGGGCTTGCCCTCCATAATCTGCTCTACCCACAGGGGAATCACAGAGCCGCGAGATGCCATAACATTGCCGTAGCGGGTGCAGCAAATCACAGTCTTGCCATCATCGCCCAGCTCACGTCCACGCGCCTGGGCCACTTTTTCCATAAGCGCCTTGCTCATGCCCATAGCGTTAATTGGGTAAGCTGCTTTGTCAGTCGACAGCACGACCACGTTCTTTACGCCATGGGCGATGGCTGAGAGCAATACGTTGTTGGTGCCCTCTACATTTGTACGCACAGCCTCCATCGGGAAGAACTCGCAACTGGGCACCTGTTTCAATGCGGCAGCCGAGAAGATGTAATCGACTCCAGTCATGGCCGCATCCACACTGTCGCGATTGCGCACGTCGCCGATGTAGAACTTAACCTTCTTGGCGGTCTCTGCGTTCTCAGCCTGGAGGCGGTGACGCATGTCGTCCTGCTTTTTCTCATCGCGGCTGAAGATGCGGATCTCACGGATATCACTGTCGAGGAAACGCCGCAGCACAGCGTTTCCAAAGCTGCCAGTGCCACCAGTGATCAGCAGCACCTTGTCTTTGAATATAGACATATAAAATGTTTTAATCGATTGGTTTATGAGTGGCTATTCAGACAAATTCACTCCACTAACTTAAGCATCTGAGAGACGAACATATTCTGTACCTTTTCTTCATCATGATTCTCCTGACCGCATTTAAAAGCTCTGACAGAATAATCTTTAATTAAGTTAGGTTCTTTGATTATGGATTGAAGAATCTGGGTGATTTCTTCACCATCAGAAGCGACTAATGCTGATTGATGCTTGGTAAAATATTCTATGGGAGCTATATCCTTAGCTCCTATAGCTAAAATGCATTTCCCTGCCTTCATATAATCTACCAATTTGGTAGAAAATGATAGTCGAGCCACATATTTGAATTTATCCTCTAAAGATTCCGCAAAAAGAAGAATATCTGCCTCCCTCTGTACTCTGAGAGCCCCTTCAAATGGCACACCACCCATCAAGAATGAGGAGCCCGGAATGTCTAACTTAGTCTTTACTTCTTCCGTAACTACATCGTTGGAGTATATAAAGAGCTGGATTCTAGGATTTCCTTCGCCATTGATTTCCTTTATCTTTTGAGCCAGAAGAGCCAAGGAAGAGAAGCGCCCGTAGGCCCATTTGCCCGTATATACAATTTTTATAGGAATTGATGGTTGTTTGACCAGGGGGAGGTCTCCGCTAAAGTCTACTGCTTTAGTTAGCAATAAGCTTTTAGTTCCAAATATGGGATCGTATTCCTCTCTCATCTTGTCAGTCATTACAAAGCTCAAGTCACATCGATCCATTATCTTTCGGATATAATGTCTCAGAATTGCTCGATGAGATTGGGCATAGGGTGTCTTCTTGACCGATTTAAACGTATAATTATCATCACTGGTAAAAGTGACAACCTTCTTATGCTTCAGATGTTTCATCACATACAGCTGAAGCCGCGTCATATAAATCGAGGGGTAAGTGGGTAGGAAAAGGATATCTACTGGATTGTCTTTCAAGAATTTCTTAAATTCTTTAGTTCGATATCCCCCCGGCACCCAGAGGAGTTCATGTGCCAGATGATATATCCATGACCTGTGGGTCTGCGCAAATTGCACAGCCTCTCTTCCCTCTTCTACTTGGACCTTGTTGGATGAGGAAGATTGAAGAGCCTTTATCCTTTCTGGTGTTAAAGTATCTCCAGTCTTAAATCTCTTATTGAAAACTCTTTTAGGAAACGAAAGCTCGTTGATACGAAAGAAAAGATTACATTTCTTAGTATTTGGGAGGTCATTACGAGTATATATCTGCAGTAGTTGATCAGCCTCCCATCTTTTGAATACATTCAAGAGAGTACTGACTCCCGGATGATCATTCCAGGCATCTACTGATACTACCATTACTTTAGGATAATTCATTTTCATTCTTGTTAGGTGTTTGGTAATTATCCTCTCTTTAATTTTTTGATTGTCCTCAAAATGGCTGATAATCCAGAGAGCCCGATAAGTGATACCACTCGATGAATATATCTCGCCCTCTTAGTTTGGCCCCATTTCAAAACATAGAGATAGCGCTTAACGTGATTCTTGTGGCGTTTTTGCACTGTCTTCTCTTTCATAGAAAAGCCGATGAGCAAATTGGCATACTGTTTCGACATATTTTGTCGAATGACCTCATATCTCCAATCTGTCTGACCATCTACTTTAGCGACCCACTTATCGAAAATCCAAAGAAAATCGGTAAGATTCTTTTCCTTTGTCGTGTGTGTGATCGAACCCTCGCGTTGACGATAGGCAATGAAAGGATAGTCTATGGCATCATAATAAGTAGCATGAGTCACTACCTCCCAAAACCAATCATTGTCTTCTCCTGACAAATTAGGGACAAACATAATCCCATTGTCTACCAATAGACTTCTTTTTATGGCCTTAGACCAAGCACTGGTGTAGAAAGCATCATTTTGATTCATCTTTATCAACCATTCACCAGTACTTAACTCTCCTTTTGGGGGGAAACTATAGGAACAAGTACTCCATTTTCCCGAGGGATAGAAATATTTTTTTTCTTTATAAAAGATTATTTCTAATTTTGGGTCTTGACAAGCTTTATTGTGAACTTGTTCCAAAAAGGTTTTCTCGGTAAGAAAGTCATCGCTGTCGATAAACACTATGAACTCTCCTTTAGCTAAGCTTAGCCCTTGATTACGTGCCTGAGATTGGCCACCATTAGGGCAATGCTTTACAATAACCCTGTGGTCTTTCTCTTTATAGTCATCACATATTTGGGGAGAACGGTCTTTTGAGCCGTCATCGATGAGGATTAATTCAAAATCCTCATAAGTCTGACTCAATATGCTCTCAATACACTCTCCCAAGAAATTCTCAACATTGTAGATTGGGAGAATTACGCTAAAAAATGGTCCATCCATGATTCCAAGGATTTAATATTGTATTGTTGTTTCGTTGGAATAGAGAGCCCGAGCCTCTTCCAAAGCTTTGGTATATACTTCAAAATATTGACCTATGTTAGTATCGTAGTCGAATTGTGTCTTTACGCGCTCGATGCAGCGATCGGAATAAGAAAACTTGCCTCTCCTATCAATTTCTTTTACAGCATTAAGCATGCCTACAACATCGTGAGGCGCTACTGCGTAACCACAATCCCCAACTACTTCTGGGCATGCAGTAGAGTTGAAGACAACGCATGGAGTTCCACACAACATAGACTCGGCATATACTTTGCCAAATGTATCCTCTACTGAAAAGCCTACAAATGCCAAAGCTGCAGAATATAGTTTTGACAATTCCTCGGTTCCCTTTACGTAAGATATATGATGAGTATTGGAGGGCAATTGTCCTCCATTGTACTTACCCACTATCACGAGTCGATATTCCTCTGGCAGGATTTTTGCAAACTCTAAGGCATCTTTTAATCGACTACTTTGAGGTTCCCAGTTAGCACTTACACTGATTAGAATCTTCTTACTGGAATCTAAGCCGTATTTACCATATATAGATGGATCATCAGTAGGAGAGAATTTATTAGCATCTATCCAATTGTGAATCCTCTGCACATAACGGTTTTTAAGGTGAGATTTCAACACTTCTGATTTTAGCCAGTCTGAACATGTCACGATCAATAGTGTCGGAAGCTGAGCAAATAGGCGTTTCTTGTCCCTGAGCATCTTGGCCGTGTTGTCAAAGAACCAATTTGCCGCACCAGATGTAAACAATTGAGGACAGTCGCCACATTTTTGCTGCCATTTATAACAACCTGCCGCTGTAAAATGAGTGCATTTCCCAGTGATGGCCCAGCAATCATGTATAGTCCAAACTACTGGGATATTGGTCTTAGCCAAATATTTGAAAAGCATGGGGAAACTCACATAGTTGCCATGTAAATTGTGGATATGTATTAAATCAGGTTTTTCTCTCTTGATCCAATTTATCAACTTAATGGTTCCCAAAAAGCTTCCATACCCTTGAAGGCCTAAAAATCTGCTGAATAAAAAAGCATGAACTTTATTCTCCGCTTTTGTAGAAATCTTTAGAGCCTGAGGGAAAGATGTGGTGCCTTGTCCATAAGCAATGTAACATTCATGACCCCTTTCCTTAAGGTATTCTGCTATTTCTACTGCAATCGAGCCTGTGCTTCCCTGACCGCACACAGTATTTATCTGAAGAAATTTCATTGAGTAGGATTTTTAGAAAGAAAAAGTAAAGGTAGAATCTCGGTTGGCATAGAGGAAATAAAAAATCATACATCCCATCATTACATATTTGATGACATTTCTATGATTGGTCATATACTCCAATGAATTTGGCACTAATATCGCTAGGAAAGGTACAAACGGTAATGAGAGCCGGAATGCGGAGGGAGAAATAGAGGCGAAAGCCTGAAAACCGCAAGCCATCAATGAAAACCCATAGAATATTCTCGCACCTATTGTATCATATTCCATATAGGAATTGTACCCAATCAGACACAACACAAAGATTACAGTATAGAAAATGAAAGTCGTATAGGTATATCTGTTGCTAAAATTTAAATACGCATAGAAATGTTCATTATCGAGGGTTTGAACCATAGAGGAAAGGAGGTATTCTCCAGCAAAGAAAACCATGACGAAACCTACTATTACCAAAGGTATGAATCCTTTGAAATCACGCAATAGATATAAGACAAAAGCTATCAGAAAGCATAGCATTGTGGGGTGGGTAAAATAAGTGAGGACAATCAATACTGCACTTATGAGGTATCGCTTATCGATAAAGCACACAAAAGCCAAGGTAATCCAAGACATGGCTAACACTTGTTTTAAACCAGCCAAGGAAAAAGTAAATAGTCCACAAGTAATAATAAATAGAAGACTCAATAATTTGTCATCAGAATATCTGAATATTAAGACCGACAAAGAAAAGAGATATAATGCTTCTACAAATCCAAACCACCCCCATAATGGTATGCCAACTATATAAAAAATCTTAGATAACCCATAATACCCTATATAATCTGTTTGACGTTCATACAAATCGTGAAAGGACATATATACATTATCCAGATATTGATCCCAATATCCATGAGTATCGGCCCCTACATATCTGCTTCGGAAGGCTGCCATTAGAACCATCAAGGCACAAATGAAGAGATATCTAATCTTTTGATTCTGATTCTGAGGAATGTCATAATTGCCAACATAACAAAGCAACCAACATACTATCAGGATGAGATATATTACCATATAATCTGGCTATAATTCATTTGAGGGATACTAACACCTCATAAAAACCTAAGATAGCCTCAAAGGCCAGCATAGGTAAGCACTTTCTGGTTAAAGAACCTCTTTGCAAAAAGGATAAGGATAGTATCAATTAAAAGAGTAAGTATCCATTGCACCCCCCAAATAGGTGGGAGTAGACGATGGAGCACCATTCCTACAAGTAAATGAGAAAGATAAATTGCAAAAGACAGATTACCAAGAATCACTATATAATTGGAAAATCTGTTAATTTTGAAAGAGTTCTTAACTTTATCCGAGAAAAGAACCAAAATCATGAATAGAGAATATAGAAAAGAGGATAGCTTGATACCAAATCCTGAACCATGGAATTGGTACAAGTATCTGGTTTCTATATAACCCATGCAAAGGAACACTACAGTAAGGCCTACAAATAAGGATATAGAATAATCGTTAACCCTTCTACCGAGGAAACATCCGATTGCAAAGAACATAATCCATACAGGGAATGGTCCTGCGTATATTATGAGAGGTAATGAGATTCCATCCTCACAAAGCATCTTGCTAATCCAAGCAATGCTTACGCAACTAATTAATACACAGACAATTACCCCCCCCCATTTGATTTTCCCAAGGATAGGGAGCAAAGAGTAATATTGGATTATCAGAGCAATGAAATAAAAGATTGACATGCCGCAGCAAAAGAAAGAGAGAATCGTAAAGGGAACATTCTCTCCGCTTAAAAGCGCTAACCCGAGCCAAGGCAAAGACCAAATGAGTGTGGGTATGTACACTTTCTTGCTTTGCTTGCGGAAGAAGCGGAAGAAATCTTTTTTGGAACCAAACTCTTTCTTTGCCAAGAAATATCCACTGATGGCCAAGAATATTGGCACAGCACAGTTGAGTATCTGCCTGATGAAAACCGTTATCTCTTGATGGATGGTATCAAAGCCCAAGCCACTAACCGTATGGATGCCTACCACCATTATAATGGCGATCCCTCGTAAGAAATCAAAATATGTTTCTCTTTGTGTATTTCCCATTACAAATCACTTTTTACTCGAAACTCTTCTGTAAGAACTCTGCCCCGATTTTCCTTTCCTTTTCAAATACCTTCTTGATGTCTGAGGGTATACTAATATCACTATTGACTCTTGATTCCAATTCGGCTATAGAGTTGATGATATTATTTTCCACTCCATAACGAGTTTTCATATCCAGAAAGCGAGATGCACGATTCTTCTCTGCATAATAGGCTATGAAATCCCTTTGAAACTTCATGGCGAAAATTGACGCATGGAATGAGTCGGTGTAAACACAGACAGCATTCTTAATCAGTTTTAGCCATTCGATTGGGGATGCAGTATAGACCATCTCATCAGCCCATGGTGCTATCTTAGCATTGCTATGCGGCGATTGCACCATCACAATCTTAGCGCCAGGATACTTCTTTTTTAGTACCTCAAGAGCACGCTTATTACCACCATCTATTTCTTTACCCAGATAATAGACAAGTATATAGTCACCATAAGATTTTATGACAGCATCAATGTAGGATGGTTGGTATGCTAAATTTTCGATTGGAGAAAGCAAAGTTGGATCAGGAACAATCTCAGGCGCCTTACCCATCAGCCCCTCCACAAAATTGGCAGTTTCAGGGTTTCTGGCAGATATGGAATGGAAAGCTCTCAAAGCCTTACACAACCGCTCTTTGTTCTCGGGTCTAACCTGATTGATGCCACAGCATGGGGCATAAGCAATCTTCCTGCCTGTGAACGCTGGTTCCCAATTCAGGAAATACACTTTATATGGATGCTGCGAAGGATTCCATACTTGATCACTGCCTACTATTATGGCATCAAACTTATCATTCATCAAAGGCAACTCTTCGTCTGAGATGACCTGGGTCAACGAAAAGTACTCTTCTCTGAATTTATCAAATGCCTTCAAAATCCTATTGCCATACCTCAGCTGCACCAAACGACTCAAAACCACTTTTAAGTCAATGGTACGAGGAATGTAGGATTTCCAATTGTTTCTGAATGATTTAGGCACAAAGTTTATAATCTTGACTTCATGGCCTAAAGTCTTGACATATTCTTGTAGCGCGTAGGCCTGCAATACGCCTCCGTAGTTGCAAGAATAGTGGAATGTCAATATACCGACCTTCATATCTTTAATGTACTGTTGGAGAGAGCAGAGCGAGGGGTTAACCTCTTTTGATTATTCTCTCTATCCTGCGTCTGATTCTTTTAAATATGGATTGGTTACCAGGCTTAGGAATTTCTGATAACCCCCTTTGAGAGTATTCCTTCCAAAACGTCTCAGCCTTTGGGTTCCTCGCCGCTATTTTCTTCCATGATATATTATATGGTAGGAACTGAGAGAAATCCACCAGTTGGCAATCCATCGTATCTGTTTCTTCTATTATTTTCTGCCCCTTTGGCGTATTGACCATTATCAAGGATACACCTCTCTTGTCATAAAATTTGGAGTCAATCTTGTTGACGCCCCAATAATCAGCCAAAGTTATATCTGAGCCGGATTTGCCCTCTTTTGCAGGGCATTTGTGACAAGATGGTCTGAGGAAGTAATTCTGGATGAATCCTTGTATGTATTCGTTCTGGCTGGCAAGTTGGTAGAATTCTCCCTCTGAGGATTCTGCTTGGGGATGAGAACCTACCGAAAGGCCATATTTTCTCCAACCATTGCGTTTGTCCCTAAAGTTGATTCGCGCTATCTGAGATTTATCCTTTATAGTGCCAAAGTAATCTTTCCATACCGCAGGACTGGGTACCCCATGGCAAATAATATCGACCGTCAAAAGATTAGGATAATCCTTGCCTAAGCATCGGCGCAATCCAGCAATCTGACATGGTGTGCCAGAGAACAGCACTCGACGACCCTGCTTAAGGAACTCTTGACATTTCTTGAATGTATCTCCGATTTTGCTTTGTACATACTTACTCCCTCTGAAATCAATCAAACCTTCGCGAGTGTCTGTATAGTCATGTATTACGAGCCAATCCTTGTCGAACTTAGCGCCAAAAACTACTCCACCCTCCTCAATGACCTTTTCTGCCAATGCTGTGAATGCACCACCTGATGAGGATGTGAGTTGCACCTCGGCATTTTTGTTTTTGGCGCCATAACATGCATGCGGCTCTCTCCCCTCACCTTGATGGATTACAGGGCAGACTTTCTTGCACAATCCACACTCTATGCACATCGACAAATCGACCTTTGGATAGAGAAATCCCTGATCATCGCCTTCCATCGAAATGCATCTCTTTGGACACCTATTGACACAAGCCCAACACCCAACACACTCAGCCTTATCTTTTATCTGGATCATACGTACCGCCCCTTCAATCTATTAGTATTTGCCTTTAAGACCCGCCATTTAAACCAATGGCACCCTGTGTGTATGGTGGCTTTTGGTTTAAAGTAAACCCAATATCCTATTTTAAGAATTAGAGGCACCTGAGGCTTTAAAATGTCGTATAGCTCAAAATAGTCATGTTTACCATAAGCCTTGCGATTCATCATCTGGCGGAAATACCAATTCAGATGCTTATGGAAATAGTTAGTATCGAATACTTTATTATATTTATCCACCTCACCAACCGCGTATAAACCCAAAAGAGTTCTAACGCATTTCTCACAAACATTGCAGTTATGCTCGCTTTTCAGACACACGCTCAGATAACGATAGGACGGTTCATATTTCACCATCTCACGCATTTTCTCTAAACGTGATTTGCTCTCGCCTTGGGAATAAATACGAAGTTTGTCAGTGGAGAACAAAGGTAGAGATAAGGTTTCATAAGCTCCACTGCAACGATGCTCTGAAAAGACAAGGTTAAACTCGTGATATTTTGTGGCAGAACTCGCGTAGTAGTATACCGCGAACAACTTTTGAAGACATAAAACCGGAAACATACTCGAGTAAGTATGGGTTTGGAAATGTGGTTGTTTTATCACATCCATCAGATTGCTGTCACCCATTATAATATCTAAACCCAGTTCTTTGGCTATCCGCTTGGGAGTCTCTTGACGCGCCTTAAACAATTGTCTGGCTTTTTCGCCCTCGCCATGACTACCCACATTGTTAAAAACCAGATGGGTAAGTTGATGGTGAGGATAGTCGGGATTATTCTCCATAGCTAAGGAATAGCAGGAATCCACCCCACAACTTATCCCTGTGCCAACCGCGCCAGCATTCGGCAGGTCGCTTGAATCTATGTTGGCGATAAGTTTTGTCCTATGCCATGTTGGATTGTAAGTCTTAAGTGCGTCTATCAAATAGCGATTAAGATGATAGTAAAGATACTCCCCTATAGGAGCCTCTGATTTTATGTCGTGGCCACTGCGCATAGCAAAGTTAAGCACAGCCACGACAAAGGCATCAGCTCTCTCATAGCATAGATACTCTGCATATTTCTTATCAACTTGATAGAAAACAGATTCATCAACTGGCTTGGGCCCATCAATTACTATGCGTGCGCTTAAGGTAGCCTTATCACCCTCAACCTTGACGATGGGCTTATATATTGTAATCATGCTTTTATTCGATTAGAGGAGATTTTATTCAGTATCATACTGAGTTTGTCTTGGATGAAACCTTTTTCATTTCGGCTAAGGCAGAACACCCAAGTAAGGGTTGAGAAGATTGCCAGTCCTGATAAAGAAGTTGCCACCAGACTTACCCATAGGTTATCTATTATATGATGGAGATAAAGGGGGAGTGCAAAGCTAACCAATCCACAGAGTGAAATAGGGGCCAACACTTTAGTCAAGTAATAATTGGCTGGGAAATCATTCTCTTTCTTAAGAATCCAAACACGGATGAATAATCCGAAGAATGAAATAGCTATCGATACCACAAAAGCCATGTACACTGGGGCTCCCAATCTGTACAAGAGCCAAGTAATACCAAAGATTAAAACGAACAGGAGGGATATAGCGAGTTGATAATTCTTTATCTTCCCCGATGCCTGATTTACATAAGCTATTGGACTATACAGAGCTGTTATCAACAAATCTATGATGACCAATTGGGTAAATAGTACTGCTAATGGTGGAATATCAACCAACCAAAGCCCTATTATGAAATTGGCATTGAGAATCACGGGGAGCCCAATCACAAAAAGGAGGGCAAAGGAGAATTTGGATGAGGTATACACAAGATTGTTCATGTACTCTATATCGCCTTTGCTGTAGGCCTTGACTATTGGAGGTCGAACAGCGGTCATGAAATTGAGTACGAACTGGTTGACAGCCGCTTGTATTTGTACTGCGATTGCACGCGCAGCATTATATGCCGGTCCAAAGAAGATATTGATAAGGATGTTTACACCTTGGGTACTAAACAGGTTAGTGATACAACCAAATATAACCCACCCAGAAAAAGCAAGCATCTCCTTGGCTAATTTTATGTCCTTGACTAAGCGGCATCGGCACTCTGGGAAATGGACAAAGGAATATATACAATACGCGGCATCAATGATAATGCTTACTCCTAAGAGTAGAATAGCGTATGTCTGTAATTTATCGTTTGCAAGGTTGATGAGAAAGGCGACAGCCAATTTCAGAGACACTTCTATGACCGAGATAATAGCGTAGGCCGACATTTGCTCATTCGATATTATCACCGCATGATAGGGAGTAATAATTATGCTGAGCACAAAGGTTATCACAGCGCAGTGATAAACCCATAAGGCGGCATTCAAGCCCGAAGCCGAGACATTCAATTTATTACATATAAACCACAGACCTACGGTTTCGAGAAGGATGGCTGTTATGATGGCAATGGCTATGTGGATTGATAGGCTTACTGAGAACACTCTTTTCAACGATTCAAGCGTACCTCGGCCCATCTCAAAGTTAAGGAATCTCTGAGTGCTGGTTGACATCGAGCTGTTGAAAAAGCCCAACATCGCCACTACCCCACCGACCACATTGAATATGCCATAGTCGTCAACGCCCAGTGCTTCAAGAATGATTCTTGAAGTAAAGAGCGTGACACCCATCACAAACAGCATCCTGATATACAGAAATGCCGTATTCTTTGCTATGCGTTTATTGTCAGACATTAGGGAGAGTTAATGTTATGTATTGAGGTGATAATCGGAGAGTCATTTTTGTTTCCCTTTCGGTTTCGTTGATTTTTGGGTGACCCACAGTCATCCAAAATCAACTACTGTAAAACCGAATAGTATTCTTATCAAATTTATGATTCCAATTTCCTTAGTCAAGGTTTTATTAAAGTCCATCGATCAACCTTATTATCAAGGATTTCGATAAACTTCTCTGGAGATAAAGAGCCATTCAAGCCTTTCTTAAACGTGCTTTCCGTGGATAGATGGGTATCAAGATGGTGCCTTGGGTGACGCTTGGAATGACCAGCCTTTTTGGCTTCCTCAAAACCTTTCTCATCGTCATCGTATCTTACATATCCCATGTCGTAAGTCATGAGTTTGTAAATGATATCATTCAAAACTTTAGAATCAACATCCTCCTGAAAGAGGATTAAAGCGTCTATGTCCCCTAATCCAAGAGTGGGGCCATCAAATTCACTTTCATTCAGTATAGACAAAATGTTGGAAAATAAAACTGAATCTACTACAACTTCATTAAAGCGAAACTCCAAAGGGTTAGAGACCTGAAATGGGATTGCAATGGAATAATATTTCATTCTACCTTTAAAGAAGAAAATCCTACACATCTTATCAACATAGATGGTAATCCGGTTTGGGAGAGCATTCCCATTTGGCGAGGGAGCTTGATACAACGCTGTCCTTAATGCTTCTATAAGTATCCGACAAAGCTCTATCCGAGATTGGATGAGATGCTCAGGAAACACAGTTGCCAATAGGACATCATCCATTTCAAAGTCTAATTTCTTCATTAGACGAAGTTTAAGTTGGCTTTAATGAATTCCTTGACCCTGTTGGGATTGTCAGGGGATAAAGTGGGTATCGCACTTACCATCCTTTTAAGCGTGTCTATCTTGCTGGCATCGGTTATGGCCAGTTCAACGAATATCTCTTCCAACAGCTCTCCTATCGACTTGGGCTGCGCTTCGTCCTGAAATTCGAGCAGTTTCTGCTCTATCTCCCTTTTTTCTTCCTCTGTCGCATCCTTGAAAGTGACTGCATTGGTGTTGGTGATGTCATCAATTATCGGTTGATACTTTTCCTTATCTGCCGTCTCCTTAACCATCAAGAATGATTTCAAGAATGAACGGGTAAGCATTGTGTATAGGGTGTTGCGGTAAACCAGGTAATCTTGAATATGATCAGTAACACAGATGGCAAACGGGAACTCCAAACCTTTGACATGATTGTGGTTGGAAACATAGAGGGTGCCTTTTGACATTTTTCTCTTCTCATGGCCTCGAGTCACCTCCCATTTCAACTCTTTACGAATTGCCAATACTAAAGAGTCGATAAAGGTGTAAGTGGCTCGGCCATCATCCAAAAGCACTATCACCAAATCATCAGGCTTCAGATCATGGAAATCCCTTTGCAGCTCCCTAATCAAGGCAATGATGTCTTGTACCCCATTGCGATCTCTGATTTCCACACTGGGGGTCTGGTCTATCCCGTCAGGACGGCTAACAGGATATCGAGAGAGTACTTTAATACCTTTTTTGGGGTTATGGACCTTATATCCCATACGTTGCCAATCGGAATCCGCCAACCAATTGAATCGCTTTTTTTCATGCAAGCCCAAACCTATGCTATGAGCAAACATAAGAGTGCGTGGGTCGGTGCGATAGCAACGTTTCAGAGTGATGTCGATAGTCCTTGGATTTTCCTCATGGAGGTCATAGATACGCTGGAACACATCCCCTGCAGTATAAACCTTTTCCTTGGTCACCATCTCACATACATCGAAAAAGACCTTTGGAAAATCCTGACTCTCATCGATAAGCATATAGTCTATACAGGGTTTTAAATTTTGCATCTTTGAGAGTTCCTCATGTAATTTTCCAAAAATAACTTCATAGTTTATGCCCGGACCGTACTGTGAGAAAGAGAGTTGGTAATTATGACATAGGAAACTATAAAGGCCACTGTTAGGATTGCTATAAGACCCCCAAGCATGGGTTACCCACAAGCGTTCATTCCACTTTATTTGCTTCGACACCTGCATGGTGTCAAAAAAAGTTGGAATTCTTTCTCTCAACGTGTTGGCCAAAGCCACGTTGTGGCAAGTGAAAAAGATAGTAGAGTCATTGCTCTCAGAGTAAATCTTCCTTAGACGATGCAAAAGAAGTTCGGTCTTGCCAGTTCCCGAGAGGCCTTGTACAGAGATTATCTTATTATTCAGCTCGGAATATATGAATTTAGTCTGGTCAGCATCAAACAGAACAATCTTCTTCTTGATTTTCTCAAGACAGCTCACAGGATTATCGACTCCGATGGCCTCAAGATCTTGGATGTTGTAAGTGATAAGGGAAATCAAAATCTGACCAAATCTCTTTTGGTTGAAAGCCAAGCGGTTGCTCTCAAACAAATCTTCAAAGTCTACTCCAGCTGGGCCTTGGACATACTCGCCCACATATTCACCTTTCCACTTCTTTGGGCGTCCGATGTAGTTTTGATAGTTGTGCTTGTTGGCAAGCGAGCCAACGTCAGTCAAGAAATCATCTTGGTATCCATCAAAGTCTTCATCACTGTCGCCCAGATTAACGAATATGATTTTGTATCCTGGTCGAAGTATGACATAAGATTTCTCTACGTCTTCGTATTTGAAATCTGTGCCCAGCGGCTCACGTAGAAGATAAACCGCGTCTTCCTCTTTGTCGTTGAGGTAATCCACCAATCCCTTATAGAATGGCGATTCCTCCTTCAAATCAGTATGATTAAACAGATTGGGTTCCATAAAACAAAATCATTCACTTAACAATTAAGTAAGGAAAAATTACATTACGCCATTGATTACCCGACCACATTTTTGGTAAGCTTAAACCTTTCACTTCTAATCAAATATGATGTTAGTCTCGAAGTGATTAAGAGAAAATAATGACTTCATCTTCCTTAAACCACCCTTTTGATATAGCAGTTTCTTTTAATCTCTCAACTTCTGTCGTATAAAATACGATAGCCAATGAGTGCATGGCTCGGGTACAGATTACATAAAACAAACGCAAGGTCCTATCCAATACGGTTTCCTTCCCTTCAGCCATGTTTTTCTTATCAGTTTCGGATAAAGGATTAACCTCAAATAGTTTCTCATAACTAAAAAGAAAACCTTTGGCTTCCTTATCATCGATAAGGCACATCACTCTATCAAACTGTAAGCCTTTTACACCTTGATGGGTAGCATACTGTGTTAAGTCTTGGACGTAACGCAGATATTCTTTAAGCTGCACATACTTAGACTTGATAGCTTCATTCCAAACATGATATTTTGAATCGCCTTCTTCCGTCAGCTCTGGCTTTTCAAATATCAACCGGAAAGAGTCAGGTAATTGGAAAAGGTCTGTTTTTTTGATGGTCCTTAGGATTCCTTCGATAGTTGTACCTTCATCATCTAATAGGCCCTTTATTTCTTTAAGAATACTATTACAAGCCTTCAAGGATTCCAAGTAATCCCCTTTGATTGATTCCTTTACAATTGGTGAATGCTTCTTAACAATGTTAGCTACTTTTACTCTTTGATTTTGCTTCATGGCCGCCTCTAAAGGCAGAATAATAGTTTTGAAGAATTCCAGCTCGGTGATATCACCACTATTGAGAGACATTTGATATTTTTTATACTTCTTAAGAGAGTTGTAAAACTCAGAAAAGCCTAGTCTAACTGCGGCCATATCATGTTCTAATGTCAATATTTTGACATCCCCTTTCCATTTGACATCATTAGCCTGATTGGACATATCCTCTCTAATTCTTTTTTCGATATCCTCCTTGTTTAAATCAGGATTACTAGAATCTACGATGTAGAATCTTACAGTGCCATCTTCCTTGAAGGATAATGGAACTTGTGAGGCATTTTCTTGCAACCTCTCACTAAGTTTGTTTGCCAATTCAACAATTCTTTTATCAGAACGATAATTCATGTGTTTGAAAGGCTTTTCCCAACCTTCTAGTGACAAGTTCTCCAAGCCCGCAATACCATCCATATAAATTCTCTGCTTGGTATCTCCTATTAATCCTAATATGAAGTCCTTCGGATGATTTTCCTGTACTTTTAATAATGCCTCTAACAATGGGGCTTTGGTGTCCTGGCTTTCATCAATGAGTATAATAGGGAATTGCTGTACGAGTATGGTCTGTAATAAGGGCTTGTTCCTAATCAACTCAGAGGTGATTTCAATCACCTCTTGATGGCTCAAAGAATTTTTCTCCAGATTAGAGCCATTGGGATTATAGACAAAATGAGTGATATATTTGGCCTTTTCTACTTTCTCGCTTTGAATCTCTATGTCCGTAATCATTTTCTGATTAGGTCTCTTAGTGTTCTCCTTTTTAAGAATGGCTTGTTCCAATTTGGACTCTATTCTTTGAAGATAAGAAGCTTTTATGTCTTTCTGAAAAAGTGAAACTAAGGTCCAGCAAAAGGAGTGTAGTGTAGATATGGCGAACAATGGATTGTAGTCAACTCTCCTGTTTATTTCATCAGTCGCCGCATTGGTAAAAGTTATAACTGCGACTTTTTGGCCTCTCACTTTGAACTCTTGACCCCATATCTCATTAATGTGTTTGAGCAACCTTACCAACGACTCGGTTTTTCCTGACCCAGCACCGGCGTACAAGAAGAAACTCTTCCTGTTATCTTTGGTTATGCAGGATTTTAATAGGTCGTCGATTTGATAATCAAGATTTTCCATCTTTATTCTCTTTAAGATGTTCCACTTCAGGATCCAATTTGGTTTTAAGCCATACCAACCCCTCTTGGATATAATTAGGAGCTTTTAAATCATCGAACTTATCCATAGTCAAAAGATCTATGGCAAATTCAGCCTTTACGCCTGTTTTTAAGGCATCCATTAGAGCCTCCTGGCATTTCAACAAAGTCTCCTTGGTGAAAGCCTCCTGGAATTTTTTAAGAAGTCCATGAGTTCTTTCTCCTTTCTCCTCTTTAAACAACTCCTTGTTTGTCAATGCCAACGCATCTTCAAAAGTATATGGGCATGCCTTTTTCTTAGCATCTCCCTCTTTGTATACAATGGGAATTTCTATTTGGTATGCAACCCTGCAGTGTCCCTGTACCTCCTTTTTCTCTGAGGGCAATGCCAATAAATCATCTATTGAAGAAACATTCAACCATTTCTTAATAGTGTCATTGTTAGTTATTTGGTTGGCTTTCTTTTTGGGCAACACTTGCCCTTTCCCTGAAGATTCCTGAGCATCCAGATCCGTTACTACCAATGTCTTGATGCCAAGCCGTTCAATCAAAGGCTTGAATCGATGGGCATGGCTGCCATTAATCTCTATAATGGAGAGATAGTAGGAAGACAAACCAGCCGCCGCTAAGAATTTAGGGAACAGGATTCGCTCTGCGGCCCCTTCCACCATTATCACTGCATCAGCAAAGAAAATATTGCAGTGGGTTAGATTGAGATATCTGGTAACGAATTTATTGGTCTCTTGATCCACGCCAAAGGTGTCTTTCAACTCCACGACTTGGCTTATGGGCAATCCATGTCCAGGTAGAAATTCACGCTTAAAGTACCTAAGTTTGTCAAATTTCACATCCTGCACGATATGGTTAGAATGAATGCTTACCACAAGCTGAGTTTCAAATCCTTTGTTCTTTTTCAAGAAATCGTTTTCAGTCAAATAATTGTAGGCTTTTGAAATGAAGACTTGCTGCACTTGAGCGTGTAGGTGAGCTTCTGGTTCTTCTATGAAGACTATATGAAGCGGTTCTACGGGCTGTTCCTCATTGGAGCTCTTTGATCCTCCCTTAGTCCATTCATCTCTAAACTGAATCAACTTAAAGGTAATGGAGAGAAGATTAAGATAACCCAATCCGTTATAATTCTCTGGCAAGGTAAATTGTGCCTGAGTATGAGGTATGTTAAATTTTACCACCGAATCATGGGTAATGGCTTCGGATACTGTAAGGCTGGTCTCAAACTTCAACGATGGATTATCAAGGCCCGGATAGTTAATTTGGTGGAGTTCATGGAAAGCGGGAGCCAACGCATTTGAAATCGTCTGATTATAAGCCTCATTATTTTTCTGGGTGACCGAAAGTCTTTCCAAATCGCTTTCTGAGAATTCCTCGGATGTATCAAAATTTTTTGTAAAGTATTCCCGTAACTGCTGAGTCAGTCTTAAAGACTCTTTGCTATGGAGGTCGGTTGCATCATAAAAGCCTCTTTGTGCCTCAATGACATCTATTTTCACTAAATCCCTCAAAGGATTACCGTCCAGTATTTCATCCTCCGTGGGTTCTTTAGTTAGCCGATTTCCCTCCAGATTAGCTTCATCGAGAAGATAATATCTGATTTCGAAATATTTCTTTATGTTGTCTTTGCGATCTATGAAATCTTTCAGGGTTTGAGGAAACAACCTCACGTCTTCATGCTTTCCTCTAGTTGATTCCTTTAGGTCTTTAGCTTTTTGATAAGCTGAAATGAAATCAACATACAGAGGCAGGTTCCCCTTATGGACTTTTGGCAAAAGCGCCAATCTTACTCCTACCCGTTTTATTTCTTCTGAATCCAGAGTAGGAATCAAGTTCCTTACCTTATAATACTCCGAACCCTCAACTCTAAACCAGAAATCCACACTGGGCATTATGGGATACCAGTCTTCCACTTTAGGGGAGTTTTTCCTTGACCAATCTTCTGAAACCCAAAGCTGCCCCATTCCTTCAATAATGGGCCAATTTGTTACTGTCACCTCATTAAGAGTGATATCACAGATGGGCTTAAGGAAGCCAATGATAGCGTTCATAGCCGATGTCTTGCCACTATTATTGGCTCCAACGAAAATAGTCTCTTTCTCACTGAAGGTAATAGTGCAATCCTGTAACCTTCGGTAATTCCTTATGTGAACGAAATCTAAAAGCATGAAGAATTATAATGGCTTAGATTTAACAACATCCTTTTATTTATTGGATTCATATCTATTGATATCCTCGACATTTAGCACCTGGACAATAAGCGGATGACACTTTCTATCCGCCAAGCTATGGCGTATGGCTCAGTCTTTGGGCCACTAAGGAGAACTCCGTTTAAGAGGCAATCTGAGGACTGGAGTGCCGTTGAAACCTGACCAAGATGGTCTATCTCTGGAACCACCAACTGCAGGGTGGAGAGAAACAAGGCTTGGTCTAATCTCATCGGAACTTTAGGTTTCATTTTATTATCAGATGTCAACATTCATTTCGGGTTGCGTAGCTTTTTGTTTGACGGACCGATAAAGCCGATGCCTACGCGTGAAACATTTACCACTATACTGTTCGCTGCTGGCTCTTATCAAGATCAGGGATATCTGTATCAATTACAGCCTTCATCACCTCGGCTACCCGACTGATTAGAGTGTCGTATTGAGCAAGGGATTCTTGATTATTGTCACCCAGGGTGGCATCGCAACTAGAATTGAGCTGATTCTTAAGGGTCTCAATCTCTTTTCTGCTGTATATGTCTACAAAGAAAATCTCAAAGCGATATATCACATCTCTTAACAGCAGCATCAAGACGCGTCTCAGATTCACATTATCGCTAACATCACCCTCAATCTTTTCCGGTCGCTTATATTGGATAAAAGTTTCTTTAAATTCTTCTATCATCTTAACAATCAACTTTTTATCTTCTTGAATCGGACGTTGCTTGTTGGTATAGTCGACAATGCCCATAAGTGTAACCAAGAGCTGAGTTTGCTGATTCAATTTTTCGAAACGCTTCATCTTTTGAACCCCGTCATGAATCTTTTTATGGAGATCTCCAGCCTCTCCCTTCCACTTAGCAGTCTCTGACGACATCTGGCGCATCATTTCCTCCTTGGTCTTTTGGATGTTGATATTGGCTTGGATTGTCATCACGATTGGCAAAATCGTACAGATGGCACAGATTACTGACAACCAAAAAGTGATATAGCCATTGAGCTGGTCTATGTCGCGCTGCAATATCTGATTTCTGACTTTTTCATACTCCACGATTTCCTTTTGCAAGCTATCCATTAAAGCTTCATGCGTAATGGCTCCTTTGCCTCTTAATGCCTCTGCAGAGTAGACCCTTTGAAATGTCGACATCATGGCCTCTGTGGCATCTACTGTGGAAAGATGCCCCCGAAGGTAGCCACCGAAAAGGACATTAGCCAATAGTAGAGCCATAACGATAATGACAGACCCAAGAAACCATTTTGGGAAAACGTTCTTTGAAAAGGTGTCCAAATTCTGACTATCAGTAGTTGAATGAGAAGAACACATTATAGAAAAAAGTTTCATTGTCGATATGCTTGGGATTGTCAGGTATTCTTCTGGCTTGGGCATGGTCATAAAGGCGCCCGAAGGTCACATTGTCAGTGCTCTGCAGGGCTCGGCGAGCAATGGAGAGTATTTGCTCGTCGTGAGTCAAGAATATCACTTGCAATGGTATGGCATCGGCTCCCATCACATCGCGGTAATACTTATAGAGAGTGGTGAAGAATACTCTGAGCCTATCGCGATTCTCATAGTCCGAGGCATAGAAAACATCATCGAACACCAACGGGAAGCTTATCCTATAGTCTTTCATCAGCTTAATCGCCAATAGGCAACGTGTAGCAATGGCAAACAGCTTGAGCCTGAAAGTGTTGAGGTATATGGGGAATGAATTGGGCAATCCCGGATTGTTAGGATTTGATCTCCCTGTATTCTCAGATACTAAAAGATTAAACTGAATCGCTTTGTCATCAGGATAACTAAAATTCTCCACTTCGTAAGGTTGAAAGAAATCACCATCTTTGAAGAACTCTTTATGCATCTTTTGGAAATCCTCGCCCAATAACTTTTTGATGTAGTCAAAACGTTTCTGTCTAAGCAGAGATATGGTTTTGGCTAAACTATCTTCCTTCAACGAGTCTGCGGTCTCCTTAATCTTGCGAGATTCAGTGAATTCGTTGCTTATGGATTTCAGGAATTGATTCCAATCGAATTTGCTATCTTTTTGGTATTTACCGACTGCTTCTGCTTCGCTTTGAATATCTGCTTGCAATTCTTCTATTCTCAATCTGAGGTCCCCCAAAGCTAAACCTATTTTGGGCTGTAGTGGCAAACCTCCTTCGACAACCGATGATAATTTTTTGGTCTCATCCTCAGCGGTGGTTTTTTCAGGGGTCAAGGCTTCCACCAACTTGGAATAGCTACTGTGCAACTCATCAAAAAGAATTGCGTATTTGCCTCCAAGGTATGGTTTTACCGAAGGCTCACTAATAATTTTATCCAACTCCTTTACCTCCTTCTCAACCATGCTTAGGTCAAACTTGGGAGAGTTATTAAGTTTCTTTATCTTATTAATTTTGGTAAGGCCTCTATCAATTAACTTATCCCATGCTTGTTTGGTTTT
Source organism: Bacteroidales bacterium (assembly GCA_020860445.1). Classification (GTDB taxonomy): domain Bacteria; phylum Bacteroidota; class Bacteroidia; order Bacteroidales; family Muribaculaceae; genus CAG-873. The sequence continues at coordinate 35,845 of JAJBUH010000004.1, forward strand.
AGGCTCTAGCAAACCCATCCATAATGCCATCATTTTAGACAATCCTTTGGAGTTATCCTCTAATGCTTTGTCAAAACTGGTCAGACAGTCAGTCTTCGGGAGAAGGAACTTAATTCCGTCCAACGCATCAATAAGTTCATTCAACTCCTGCAGTCCTATGCAATGGGTGAAGAACGGTATCCAATCTGCACTAACGGGTTCAGGCATATAGTGTATCATCTCCTGTAGATCATTCTCGGTTGTGAAGAATGGAGCCAATGGCATCCCCGCTAACTCCTTTTTGATGTTTTCAGGATTTATTTTGATTTCATGCCCTGAAGGAGTTTGGTTTTTGTGGGTCACATATTCAATAGTGTCTTCAATTTTGCGATACTTGGCCTCTCCACAATCCCCAAGGAAATAATATTCGATAGCGTTGTAAAGCGAGCTTTTGCCTATGCCATTTTCGCCTATGAGATACAGGCTCTGAATAGCCCCATTAATCTCGAAGGATAACCCGAATGATGAATCGGAAGGGAATCTCCTAAAATTCTTAACTGCCAAATATCGGATACGACAATCTTTGACATCTCCCCATGTGATAGGGTCTGTCTGATCTTGTCCATTTGCCTCTTTATCTTCACCCAATATTCTGTCAAGTTTGTCAAGGTCTGACTTGAGGGCGTCAACGTCTTCGTATGGCTTTAATGAAGACCAGATGTCTTGAAGCCGCTTCAAGACATTCTCCTCTCCTGGTTTGCTTAAAAGAGCCCTTTTAAGAAAAGGATTCATATTTATTGCGATTACTTGGCTTTGTTAAGGAGCAAGTCGATTATTTCCCGAATCTGTTCTTCGCTTAAACTAAGGACGTAGGGTATGCAATCAGCCCGGTCAATCAAGTCCAACAAAGTTTCTCTCTTGCCGTTGACTGTCCAATTGATATTATTGTCATTGATATGCATTGCAGGCACTTTCATAGCCTCGGGCAATTGGGAGCCATGCAAATAGCCCAATCTTATTTCTATGAGTATTAATGCATAATAGGCTATTCTGACACGCTGATAAAGAGGAGCATATAGCGATTCAAGCTTCAGTAGGTCAATGTCTCCAAGCAAAAGGGTTTGGGCTGCTTTTGGTAAATCGAAGATTTCCTTTATTTCATTCTTGTCTGGTATCCTCTTATATACAGAGAAGTAGTTTCTATCTAAATCGTAAACAACAACATCTTTTTCATTATCCTTTGAGTCTGTCGACAGGAAGCCAGGCACTAATATAGCTCTTTTAAATCTTTCAATCCAAAGTGAAAGCTTGGCTTCAAGGTCATTAAGCTGAGCTTTCCCATATCTGAAATTCAAAGATTCACGTAGGATTGTATTTTTCCCTTCTGAAACAGAGTACAGCTGGCTTACGCTCTGGAGGATCTGTCTAACCTTTTTCTCATCAGCATCGCTAAAGAGGTTGCCTTTGGAGAGGTCTGACTCAATGTCAGACTGGGCTGGCATTAGAGTGCTGGCCGACTTCATTTCAATGGCTTTGGCACGGTCGGCTATATCAATCAGACATCTTCCATTCTCGTCATGCCTGACAGCTGCATACTGGTCGGCTTGGTAATCATAGGAAATGTTTCTGTTGGGATCTATAGCTATGCCATTCAATTCCAAAACCAATAAGGCGAAGTTGAGGAGGTTGGCTGACAAGATGCCCCCTGGCTGATTCTCGCCAAGAATGTAAATGACAAAGAGCAGATTCCTAAGCATCTGGTCACGCATAGGATCGTCATTTTCGCCTGAGCGGAAAAGTCGACTCCACTGCACATGACTCTTCTCCATCTCCACTGGCACATAATTGGGGACTACGCTCCCATGGTCAATCCTCCTATCCAAAGCACGATGGACCTCTTTCCTCACCTCCTTGGGTTTATACCCTGCCCCAAGACGGGAATTGCGTTTCATCAGAGCTGGGAATGACTCTCCCATATAGAGCCTGCGCTTATTGTCTAAGCCGTCATATCTTGAACGCAACTCAACTTTGCGATGCATGGCTCCAAATTCAGCCGTGAATGAATTTTCAACCGTAATATTGGGATTAGACCTTGAGTCTCGAAGATATTCAAACTCAAATGGAGTGTTGTACCTCCATGGGATCAGTTTATCGCTCGGTTCTGTAACCGCAGGGAAATATTCACCGAATAAATTAATCTCGATCTCCTTTAGACCATTTATCACCTTATCGGGCAATTCGGGGCCAAGAATGAGCTTCAAATCCTCCGCTTGGATTTCCCCGGTATTATTTTCCAACCCAAGGACTTCCGATATTATTGGGCTAACATGCCGCATAAGATAATAAGAGAGGATGTAATTGGCCATAATAGCCAGACTCTTAAGCCTCTGTTCCTCCCAAGATTTTATCAAATCCTCTGCGCTTGTGGTGGTTTTAAAAACCGACTCAAAGGGCTTGATGCGTTGCAAATCCTCGGCATCATAATCAGTGGCCTCAACAATGGGATTCCAAACCTTGGCATTAATTTCCTCGTTGAAGAGCACACTATCCTTCGTGAGCCATTCCCTATCGAGAGTGGTAAGACAATACGACGTTATCAGCACCTCTTTCTCTGTAATGTACAGACGCAATTTGGCCATTTCAGGTTTGAGGGTGAAAAAGTCATCGGGGAAAATATTATCAAGTATGATGGAATAGGACGTGTCTTCCTTGTCAAAGGCATGGTTCTTGCGCTTGACCTCATACCATTGCACCTCCCCACCGAATTGCTCTTGTATGCCACGGGCAATCCTGGGTATCTTCTTGATCAATCGGTTGATGAAATTTGCCGAAGCGGAAGCGTTGCTGCTCAGTGGGAAGTGGAATATAGGGAATTCGACATCATAAGGGTGATTGTCGAAATGTACTATATCCATAACGGTATTGATGTAGAATGGGATTGTCTCCTCTTCAATCCTTGTCAAATTCTCAAACCGATCTTCGTCGATTTTGCGAGCCGATTTGCTTACTACTATAGGGGCTGGCACTATCTCAACCGGCTCTTGGTTCTTCTCCCTGCTCAAAGCCGTATAGGCCAATTGCTCCACTTTTTCATAAGTTGTGCCATGGTAAATGGCATCATCAATGATAACAGCCTTGGTTTTGCCATCGGGCTTTATGAAAGGCAGTGCTATTTCGGTTATATAGGAAGTATTCGCCACTTTAGCCAGCTCCTCTTGAAACAAATTGCCTTCTTCTATTATGTTATTCCAAACTGATTGGACGTAACGCATCAGCTGCGCGCCCTTTCTTGATATGGCTACATATAGGCAGTCGTCACCCTGGGAAAGGATTTGAGCACTCCTCTCCTGCACGAGCTGCTTTATCTTATTAGTGTCCTTTTCTACAAAGCCAAAGAAAAAGAAAAACATCTTTCTAAGAATAAAGTGGGTTGCGACCAATAGGTTGGTTTTCTATTTTAACGTTTAGCCTGAGGTTTTATCGTTAAAATAAACCTAAATAAACTTAAATTAAGCAAATATATTAAAGGGATATATTCTGCTTAATCAAAACATCTCTCTTCATATCTCTGCAATTAAGGGTGGAGCAGTCAGGTTTTGTACTTATCGACATTGGGGGACACATAGCCATCAAACCGCTTAATGATCTCAAGTACTTGCGCCTTAGTCAAGCTATATAGCATATCAAACAACCTTATTGTTGATGATGGGCAACGGTATCTAAGGATAATGAGGGTTGACATAAGTGGGAATCTCAACTGAACGAAAGGTAACAAATCATTGTTACCTTTTTATTATTGATGGATAATTGTATTGCGCCAATATGAAGACCTATACCCATGAAGAGATTCTGGACCGATACATCGGGAGGAAAGGCTCAGAAAGGAGAGACAAGTTTGAGGCGAGGCTAAAAAGATATCTCAAGCACATCGAGCTCAGAAAAAGTAAGCCATAAATCGCCCCCGTTGGGGGCTCTGAGGGTAGGGGTCATTGCTGATCCCCACACTCGCTGCGCTCATGTGGGGTTACGCTTAGGTCGCCCCCGTTGGGGGCTCGGTGGGGAGGGTCATGCTGATCCCCACACTCGCTGCGCTCATGTGGGGTTACTGCTAGCACGCCCCCGTTGGGGTCTATGAGGGGTGACTATTTCTTCCTTTTGGAGAGGACCTCGGAGTGGGAGCCTGAACGAGCCAGACGCACTATGCGTATGGTTTAATCTTTGCCTTGCTTGGCCAATTTCTTTAAATCCTTTTTAAATTGGCCAGTAAAGTCGAGGGTAAACATGGCTTAGCTCAGTGCTTCATTTATAAGGTTGGCGGCTGATGAGGCGCGGTAGGTGCGGCCAGAGCGGGCGTCTTTCATCGCCTTGAGGGCCTTTAGGGTGGAAGTGTCTTCTACGTATAATATGAGTTGCTGTGCCATGTTGTCGCTGTTTTAATTTGTGCACAAAGATAGTGCTTTTTATTTAAAACAACAAATCTGTCGCCTCGGTTTCATCGCCTGACCGGGCCCGCAAGGGCGCCTGGGCCCGCCACCTGGATGGCCTCCGTGGTCTCAGCAGCGATTTATCGCCTCCGTGGGAATGCCAACTTGGCTCTCCGTGGCCCTCCGTACCTCCGTGGTTTAGGAAAAAACACCATGGTAAAAATTAAACCATGCGGATTTAGCGGATTATAACGGAATCCGCTTAATCCGTTAGGATTATAATACATTCGGATTGAACGGATTGAAACGGAATCTGCTGGCATCCGTTAGATCCCTATGGGGCTTTAACTACGGAAATTTAACCACGGAGAGATGGAGTAACACGGAGAGCTAAAGGTTTTTACACGGAGGCCGCATAGCGGCGCGGAGGTCACTGAGGCCATCCGGAAAATCTGTTTAAATCCGTTTAATCTGCGAGGGATTTCTTAAACCACGAAGCTCACGAAGATTTTCACGAAGACCACGAAGATTCTTTGCCCAATCTGTTTGCGCTCTTGGAATGCCCAAGGCCACGAAGTCGCTATCGCTCTGAAAGGCCACGAAGCATTGAGGATGGGTTGCTGGCGGTGGGTCTATACACAGATGGCATAGATGGCACACAGACACCACGCCTGGGATATCAATTCCTTAGAGGCGCGGTCGCGCCGACAGATTCCACAGAGGCCATCCGGATGGTCTGTGACATCTGTCAGCGCGCTTGCGCTCTATGGAATGGGTTGACATCTTAGGTCTGTGTGCCATCTGTGCAATCTGTGTATAGTGCCTTCGGCTGATGGGCGCGGTCAGAGACACGCGCCTCCGCCAACAACGCCGGTTCGGGTTGCTGATGGGGTTGTGGAGCAGGTCTTCGTGGCCTTGGCTAAGCGTCAGCGGCTTCGTGGCCTTGCGGCACAATGCCCATAAGTGATAAGAAAGAGCTTCGTGAGCTTCGTGAAATTCTTCGTGATCTTCGTGGTTTTAATGCTTAGCGCCGGGGGCGGCGCAGCCACACTGCTTGGTGCCGGGGACGGCGCGGCAACACTGCTTAGCGCCGGGGGCGGCGCAGCAACACTGCTTAGCGCCGAGGGCGGCGCAGCAACACTGCTTGGCGCCGAGGGCGGCGCAGCCACACTAATCCCAGCCGGAGACGGCTTTTTCTTTCTTGGATGGCTTGGAGTGTGCGGAGCCGTCTTTGGCGGTGGAGCCGTAATGGTAGGAGGTGCCGTAGCCGTAGTGGTAGCCGTAGCGGTAGCCGTACTTGTAGCTGTAGCGCGAGGTAGCGCCCACGGTGCCGTTGAGGATGAGGGCCATGTTCTTGTACTTCTTCTGCGCGTACAGGCTGTCGAGCTCGGGCAGCATCGACCGCTCGAGCAACCCGGCGCGGACCACGAAGATGGTACGGTCGGCAAGCTTCTCAATAATCTGCGTGTCGGCAACCATCTCGACCGGCGGACAGTCGATCAGCACGTAGTCGAACAGCTCGCGCACGTTGTCGATCACCTGCTTCAGGCG
>JAJBUH010000047.1 GCA_020860445.1 Bacteroidales bacterium
GTGTGGGAGGGGGTGGTGGCGTAGCGGTGGATGAGGGTGCGGGCGAGGAGGGTGTTGGGGGCGTCGAGGGCGTGGAAGGGCTCATCGAGGATCATGAGGCGGGGCTGCTTGATGAAGGCGCGGGCGAGGAGGGCCATCTGGCGTTCGCCAGATGAGAGGGTACCGAGGGTGCGGTCGGCGAGGTGGGCGATGCCCATGAGGGCGAGCCAACGGCGAGCCTCGGCCAGTTGGTCGGGGGTGACGGGCTGGAAGAGAGTGTCGGTGAGGCCTTGCGCCACGATGCGCTCGACGGTGCCGGTGGGGCGGAAATGGAGGGTGGATTCGGGCGAGATGTATGAGATCTGGCGCTTGATGTCCCAGATGGATTCGCCGCTGCCGCGCTTGCGGCCAAATAGCTCGATATTGTTGCTGTATGCTTGGGGATTGTCGGCGTTGATAAGGCTGAGCAGGGTGGATTTGCCACTGCCGTTGGGGCCGGAGAGCCACCAACATTCGCCCTCGCGGATATGCCAGTCGAGATGCTGGAGGATAGGGCGCACTCCGAATCTGACTGTGCAATTTTGCATGCACAAGATATCGCTGCGCGAATATTCGCTACGCGAGATATCGCTGCGCGAATATTCGCTGCGCGAGATACCATCCGGATACGCTGCTCCAGAGGGTTGAGGGGAATGGTGGAGGGGTGAGGCTGCGGAGCCGGATGGTATCTCGGCTTTGGCCGAATATTCGCGCAGCGATATTTCGGCTTTGCCGATATTGCCATTGGCCATCGGTACGATGGTCGAGGGGATATTGGGTATGTCGCGGGGGTTGGAGATGAGGAGCATGACCGAGAGGCCGTGGGCGACGAGTTGGGCGATGGCTTGGTTGAGGACATCGCGCGATGGGGCATCGAGGCCGATGTAGGGGTTGTCGAGGATGAGGAGATCAACATCGGAGAGCAGTGTGTTGGCGATGAGGAATTTGCGCAATTGGCCAGAGGAGAGGAAGTTTATCTTATGGGCCTCTAAGCCTCGGATGCCGAGCAGGTCGGCGAGTTCGGGCCAACGGGGATGGCTCATGCGCTGACCCAGCACTTCGGCCACGGTGGGCACTGAGTCGTTCATCGTGGATTCATAGCGCTGCTGGTAGTAGGTGACAGAGTCGCCAGCGAGGGAATGGATGTCGCTGAACTCGATCTTCTTGATTCGGGGCTTCTGGCCGGAGGTGGATTCGATGCGGTTGGTGCGGAAGTTCCAGCCGCGCTCGATGATGCCTCCGAGGGTGGACTTGCCGCTGCCGTTGGGGCCTATTACCACGGTGAGGCCAACGGGAATATGGAGATGGTGGGGATTGGAGAGGGCTACGCCACCGGTGAAATAGAGCTTGTCACTAATGAGATTTATCATATCTATAGAGTTAAGAGTCGTGCTACGCACTCGCCATCCGGGCGGTAATCTACCCCACATTCCGTGCTCCGCACTCCATGTGGGGCAGACAAGGGACGTGCTACGCACTAGCCATGTGGGTGGTATTCTTATAGGAAGACGCGGGTTACGAAAGAGAAGCCAAATTCAAGATAAACTACATTGTCATCAAGATTGAGAGGGCGGAATCTATAGAAATTTATATTGAGAGCTGGGCCTATAGTCAGGCGGTCGGTGCAATATAAACCAAATTCCCATTTGGTCATCACCTTGTAGGTCCATTTGTTGCCGGGCAAGTCATAAAATAAATGACTTGCTCCTATGCCCACTCCCGCAGAACCATAAGAAGGATGTTTAGGTCCTCGGTAAATCAGATTGTAAGACAGCATGGCACCCAAGTCAAGTCGAGTAAGGGGACAGAGATAGCGTTCTCCATAAGCGGTGAAGAGTTGGTAAGTAGTAATTCCCAGCATTGGGTCGATTGAAAAATAATTTTTTTGTTCGTCCTGAATTGGGATGCTGGCCGTAATGTATGTGCCGTAGCCATACATTTTGTCGCGTACTAAGGGATAAAATTTGCCATCTATTATCGCTCCCTCATCAGGGGTGTAATATGAGAAATCTTCCGCTATCATTCCTTCGTTTGCAAATGCTATTATAGTGCTGACAGAGATGGAGAAGCCATTGCGGGGATGGATAGATGAGCTGGGTGGGAAGCGTTTGGGCCGGGGAAGATGATGCCGCCGAGGACCTGGCCTATGATGGCGGCTGAGGAGCCGATGGCGGAGCCAGCGACAACGTCGCTGCAGAAATGCTGGCGAGCCATTATGCGCTGTTCGCTGATGATTGAGGCTCCGAGTTGGCAGGCCGAGGCCCAGAGGGGATTGTAGCTGTATAATTGGCAAGCGGCGCGAGTGCCGAGATTCCAAGCCCAAGCGGCGTGGCGAGAGGGCATGGAGTTGTAGTCGCTGCCGTCGGGACGCAGCTTGTGGACGTTATGTTTGATGAGTTGGACGGTGCCGGTGTTGAGGCCGAGAGAGATAAGGTTGGAGGCGATTATGCGTTTTTTGTCCAGTTTTGGGCGCACCCATACGGTATCGGATGGCGCGAGCGAATCAGGCGCCTCGATGGCCGAGGCGCAGAGGGTAGCCAGGACAAAAGCCAACGCAAAGATATAATATTTCAGGGCAGATGTAATCATTTGTGAAACAACCCCTATGGGGGTAGCCGGGTTGATGGTATGCATTAGGCTAGTTGAAACAACCCCTACGGGGTAGCAGGGAGGGTGGTAACCTATTGGAGGGCTTATATTAATCTTATGTGCTTACGTTAAGCTTACGTGCTTATGTTTAGGAGTTGAAGCCGAGGATGTAGAGGCGCTCGCGGGCGCGGCTGACGGCAGTGTAGAGCCAGCGGTAGAACTCGAGGCCCATGGCATCTGGCGGAATGTAAGCCATGTCGACAAATACATTTTTCCACTGGCCGCCCTGCGCCTTATGGCAGGTGACGGCGTAGGCGTATTTGACTTGCAACGCATTCCAGTGTGGATTGGTGCGCAACGCCCTCAGGCGAGCATCGGCTGGTACCGAGGCGTCAAACAGCTCCGGGTCTTGCATTATCGAGTAATACAGTTCGGTCAGACGCTCGTTGCTGACCGCTGCGCTCTCTGATGCAAGCGTCTCAAGCATAATCTTGGCCGAGAAGACAATCTCGGTGTCGGGAATGCGCAGCTCGACATCGGCAAACCGGAAACCGTAACGGTCCTCGGTGCCGACAACCTTCTCCACGCTCACCACATCGCCGTTGGCGATAAAGTCAAGTTCCTTGATCTTTGAGGCCCAGTGGTAGTTGTTTTTCGATACGATGAGGAGTTCGCCCGGTGCGAGTTCTTCTTCGAGATAAAGCACCGAGCCGCGAATCTCGCGATTGAATCCCGCAGCGCGTTGGTTGCTGCGGGTGATGACGATAGATTCCTGGATGCCGCTGCGGTTGTAGGCGTTGTACAGCTCCTCGGGCATATCTTCGCCAGCGATCAGCTTGACATCGGGGAATCCTTGTGTGAAAATCTTGGGGGCTGGCAGCGGATCAGTCTTCATGGCCCGACGCAGCCAAGTGGCATTGTATAGAATGCCGGAATATGACGCTTGGCGAGCGGTCTCGGTGAGAGTGGCGCGAGTGACGCGCAAGCCGTATCGCTTGAGCGTGTCGACATCCATGGCCGGTGAGAACGGGCTGCCCACCGGGGGCAGCTGTGCGGTATCGCCAAGCAGAAGGAGGCGACAATTGTCGCCTGTGTAGACGTATTGTATTAGGTCCTCGAGTACGCTCGCGCCAGTTGAGTCCTGGCCAGTGATCATCGAGGCCTCATCAACGATGAAGATGGTATTCTTCATCTTGTTTTCCATCACAGCCCTGACCGTACTCGACATGTCGCCGATGCCGGGATGACGATAGATTTTGCGATGGATAGTGTAAGCTGGGTGTTGGGCGTAAGCCCCGAAAACTTTAGCGGCTCGGCCGGTGGGGGCGAGCAGCATGGTGCCGATGCCTTGGGCGGCGAGAGCTTTGACCAAGGCGCCGCAGATTGAGGTTTTGCCGGTGCCGGCGTAGCCGTTGAGCAGGAAAACGCTCTCCTCCGCAGTTCCGGGCGAGCAAAAGCGAGCCAAGGCCCCAATCACCAGCTCTTGTTGGCGATTGGGGGCGTATGGCAATGCTTGTATGATTTGCTCTTCTAACATTGAATGAAACAACCCCTACGGGGTAGCAGGGTTGATGGAATCACTTAAGAGTCCACTCTGCACCGGTTTTGGTGTCTTTGACATCAAAGCCGATTTCGGAGAGGCGATTGCGGATGCGGTCACTGGTGGCCCAGTCCTTGTTGGCCTTGGCTTGGCTGCGGATTTCGAGCAGCAAGTCGATGGCTTGCTCAAAAGGTTTGAGCGCATCGGTGCCACCTTGGCCCTCCATCAGCTCGGTGCGGATACCGAGGATTTCAACCAAGAAAGTATCCATCAGACGCTTCAGGGCATCGAGGTCGGCTGCCGACAAGGTAGCCTTGCCATCGTTGACCTGGTTGATGATGCGGCAAGCCTCAAACAGGTTGGCAATCACCATGGGCGTGTTCAGATCATCGTCCATGGCCTCGTAGCACTTGCGCTCGAGTTCGGCGATGTCGATGCCAGCCGATGTGCTGTCAGATGGCTTCAGCTCCTGCAGGCGACGATAGCCGTCGAGCATGCGCTGCAGAGCCTTCTCTGAGGCTTGGAGAGCCTCGTTTGAGAAATCGACCGTGCCGCGATAGTGAGCCTGGAGGATGAAGAAGCGGATCGTCATCGGCGAGTAGGCCTGAGTGAGCAGCTTGTGGTTGCCCGAGAAGAACTCATCGAGGGTGATGAAGTTGCCTAGGCTCTTGCCCATCTTGGTGCCATTGATGGTGATCATATTGTTGTGCATCCAATAACGCACAGCGGGATGGCCCTGATGGGCAACCGACTGGGCGATTTCGCACTCGTGGTGGGGGAATTTCAGGTCCATGCCACCGCCGTGGATGTCGAAGGTCTCGCCGAGATATTTCTCGCTCATGGTCGAGCACTCGAGGTGCCAACCGGGGAATCCTTCGCTCCAGGGGCTTGGCCAGTGCATGATATGCTCGGGCGCGGCCTTCTTCCAGAGGGCGAAATCGGCCGGGTTGCGCTTCTCGGTTTGGCCATCGAGTTCGCGAGTTGTGGCAAGCAATTCCTCGATGTTGCGGCCCGAGAGCTTGCCGTAGCCGTAGTCCTGGTTGAACTTAGGCACGTCGAAATACACCGACCCCTCGCTGACGTAGGCGTAGCCGGCCTCGAGGATTTTCTTGATGTATTCGATTTGCTCGATGATGTGGCCCGAGGCGTGAGGCTCGATTGATGGCGGCAGCACATTCAATGCCTCCATCGCCTTGTGATAGCGATTGAGGTAGAATTGCACGACCTCCATCGGTTCGAGTTGCTCGAGGCGCGCCTTCTTTGCGATCTTGTCCTCGCCATCGTCGGCATCATGCTCGAGGTGGCCAACATCGGTGATGTTGCGCACGTAGCGCACCTTGTAGCCGAGGTGGCGCAGATAGCGGAGCACGATGTCGAATGTGATGGCCGGACGAGCGTGGCCCAGGTGGGCATCGCCGTAGACTGTGGGCCCGCACACATACATGCCAACCATCTCGGGATGGAGAGGCTTGAAAGCCTCTTTCATCCTCGACATGGAGTTGTAGATGAGCAGGTTGTTGTCTTTGATCATCGCGGGTTAGGCTGAGAAGTTGGTGCCTCCCTTGGGGCCTTTGTTGATGGGCTCTTTGCGAACGATCTCGCCGAACACGCTCTCATACTTGGTGAGGGCGTCGCGGAGGGCAAAGAGGAGATTCTTTGCATTCTCGGGGGCCATCACCACGCGGGTCTGCACGCGAGCTTGGGGCATGTTGGGCACGACCTGGATGAAGTCGAGAAAGAACTCATTGGGAGAGTGAGCGATAACAGCGAGGTTAGCGTAGTTGCCGCTGGCCACTTCGGGGCTCAGCTCGATTTTGATTTCGTTTTTGGGTTGATCTGCCATAGTAGGTAATTTATTTAATTGATTATTATGGGTCGAGAATTATCCGAGAGGTCGAGAATTCTCGAAAATTATCGAGAGAGGTCGAGAATTCTCGAATAATCGATAGTATCGAGATTATCGAGAATATCGATACTATCGAGATTGGAGGCAAAGCCTCAATTTGATGGCAAGAAGCCATTAGTCTTTGTAAATGTCATCGACTGTGTGCCTGAGCCGGTCATGTAGTTGACCACGATGCCCTTGCAAGATGACTGGTCCCAGACAGCGCTTACATCAAATGACGCATAAGCGCCGTAATAGTTCATGCCATCGGCTGTGGGGATGTAGATGAGATTGATTTCGGGATATTCATTGCCCATCTTGAGCGAGTCGGTAGCCATGTACAGGGCTTTGGGCAGCGAGGTGGTCTGGCAAGCCAGGTTGGCTTGGAGATTCACATACTCGCCGGTGCGGGTCAGGGTGATGAGCGAGATGTCGCCGCTCTGACGGATTGATGCGCCCACCGAGTCGGTCATCACCAGATTATTCTGGGTCTGGTCGAGCAGACGGTAACCGTACAGGGTGATAGGGCCTGACAGATAGGCCGTGCCATTCTGAGGGGCATACATGATTATGAGGCGCTCACCCACCGAGACATTGGCCGACGATGGCAACTGTGAGGTGCAATAGTAGGTGACGAGTTCGGAATCTCCGCTCTTGCGCAGAGTAAACTCTGAGCCATTGCTGGTATAGCCCTCATAGGTTACGAAATCGTAGCAAACATCGGTGGGGATAGAGGTGTCAGTGTCATTGTCTGAGCAAGCGGTTGCTGCGCAGGCTATAGCCGCTGCCATCAAGAGTTGTGCAAATTTCATATATGGTTTTTGGTCTTTGGTTTTTGGCTTTTGGAAAAGATAGTATATGGTTTTTGGTCTTTGGTTTTTGGCTTTTGGAAAAGATAGTATGGTTTTGGGTGTTTGGTCTTTGGAGGATGTTAGATGATTTTGCCATCTTTGAGATGGATAATGCGGTCGCAATTTGCCGACAGGCTCTCGTCGTGGGTGACGATGACAAAGGTGATGCCCATGTCGCGGCGCAGGTCGAAGAATAGCTGATGCAGCTCCTGTCGGTTTTTGCTGTCGAGGCTGCCCGATGGCTCATCGGCGAGCACAGCCTTGGGGCTGTTGACCAAGGCACGAGCCACGGCAGCCCGTTGACACTCACCACCCGAGAGCTCATTGGGCTTATGGGTGAGACGTGAACCGAGACCCATGTATTTGAGCAACTCTTCGGCTCGGGCCATCGACTGCTTGCGAGCCTTGCCTCCGATTAGGGCCGGCATAGCCACATTCTCGAGCAGGGTGAACTCCGGGAGCAAGCGGTGAAATTGGAAAACGAATCCGATATTCTCGTTGCGGAACCTCGACAATTCGCGGTCAGAAGCCTTGGCCAGGTCGGTGCCGTCGTAGTTGACAGTGCCCGAATCGGCATGCTCGAGAGTGCCCATAATCTGGAGGAGAGTAGTCTTTCCGGCTCCGCTGGGACCAACGATAGCCGCTACCTCGCCATTGGCAATCTGCAGCGAGATGCCCTTGAGCACAGATAGCGAACCATAGCTTTTGTATATATCGCGAAGCTGAATCATCAGAAAAAAGACTTACGGAGTGCGAAGTTACGAAAAAACCCTCAATAAACAGTTATTTTTACAGAATTTCACATTTATTTTTTTGAAACCATCTATCATTTAAATTATAATAG
>JAJBUH010000039.1 GCA_020860445.1 Bacteroidales bacterium
ACTTTATATTTTCTATTAGATTTCTATGTCCATCGTTTTCTGCCTGTTCCTTGGGGGGGGCGGGTGGAGATGTAGGGGATGGAGAGGGGAGTAGCGCCGAGCTCGGAGATGAGCCAGGAGAGGTTTTCTTCGTTTTCGGTGAGGTTGAAGGTGCAGGTGCTGTATATAAGGTAGCCTCCGGGACGGATGGATTGCCAGACATTGCTGAGGATTTGGCGCTGCGTAGCAGCGCATTGGGTCACGAGCGTGGGCGACCATTGCTCGCGCGCATAAGCATCCTTGCGCATCATTCCTTCGCCCGAACAGGGCGCATCCACAGCCACGATGTCGAAAAATTCCGGCAGTCGCGCCAAGCGCGATGTGTCGCCGCGTGTCACCATCACATTAGGATTTCCCCATTTCGCCACATTCTCTGCCAGAATTTCGGCTCGCTTGAAGTCGTACTCGTTGGCCACAACGAGCGACCCCTCGGGCAGCGCCGAGATGGCGCAGGTGGTTTTGCCGCCAGGCGCCGCGCAGGCATCGAGATAGCGCACCGGGCCATCGGGCGCAATCTGTCGGATTGCGGCGTCGATGGCCATCGATGAGGCGTCTTGCACATAGTAGCGTCCTTGGTGCAGAGCCGGGTCGAAGGTGAACTGCGGCCTCTCGGCCAAGTAATACCCCTCGGCGCACCAAGGCACGCGCTCGCTGCTCGGAGTCTCAGCTGGAGCCTTTACGGGATTAATCCTCACCGACACCGATGGCTCGGTGAGCAAGTCGCGCACCAAAGGCTCCAACACCGGATACTGGGAAATGTACTCTAAAAATTTTGATGGCAACATAGAGTAGAGTTAGATTTCGTAGAATTTGTTGAAGGCGGCGATGGTGAAGTTTTGGTCATCGATGGCTCCAGTCTCGCGCACCGAGTGCATGGCCCAGAGCGGAGCTCCCATGTCAACGCCGCGCAGCGGAATCTGCGAAGTCAGTATATTGCCGAGCGTCGAACCGCCAGCCACGTCGCTGTGGTTGACGAAGTACTGATACGGCACATCAGCTTCTTCGCATATCGAGCGGAACACAGCAGCCGAGTCAGCATCGGTCATATACTTGCAATTGGCATTTATCTTGATCACCGGGCCGGCTCCGAGTATAGGATGGTTGGTGGGGTCATACTTGTTGACATAGTTGGGGTGCAGCCCGTGCGCATTGTCAGCCGATACCATGAACGACCGAATGACAGCCCTCAGATATTCCTCCAATCCACCGCCCTGTGAGGCGTTGATACGCTGCAGCAAGTCGGTGAGGATAGGCGAGGCAGCTCCTTGCTTGGTACCAGAACCAGTCTCTTCGTTGTCAAAAATAGCCATCACGCAAGTCATGGCCTGGCTGCGCGGAGCCTCGACAATCGCGCTCAGCGCGGCATGTACCATGCTCAAGTCGTCGAGGCGACCCGAAGATACGAACTCCTCATTAGCTCCCAACAGGCAAGCCGGGGTGGTGTCATACAGGCTGAGGTCGAAATCCAGGATGTCGTAAGGGTCAACACCGAGCTCGTGCGCCACCATATTTAATATATAGTTGTTCTCCTCGGCCGATGAGTTGATGATAGCTATCACCGGCATCATGTCGCGCTGTTTTGATAGGGGATTGCCCTCGTTGACCTGGCGGTTGAAATGTATAGCCAAGTGCGGGATGGTGAGCAGCGGACGGCGAATATGTAGCAACCGTGTAGATGGACGCAATGGGTCATCGCTGCGCAGAATTACTCGTCCGGCAATCGACAGTGGGCGGTCGAACCAAGTGTACAGAATCGGTCCGCCGTATACCTCAGTGTTGAGGCGCATCACTCCACCCTCGCCAATCATCTCAGGACGCGGCTTGATACGGAATCCCGGCGAATCGCTGTGGGCCGATATGATCTTGTATCCGGCAGTGGGGTCAGAACCCACGATGAAAGCCATGACGGCCGAGTGATTGGTGGTGACATAGTAGCGTCCACCCTCGTTGAGGTCCCAATGCTCGGTCGGGTCAAGACGTACGAATCCGGCCTGGTGCAGCTCATCAATCACAGTGTTGACCGCCAGGAAGTTGACCGGCGAATCATTCAGAAATTCAAGTAGATTTCTCATTTCGGTGCTTATTGGTATAGATTTTATTTGTTACTTTGATGTCTAAGAGTTTCACACTAACATAAAGCAAAGTTACAAATTATTTTGCACAACTACAATGGAAAACGTAAACAAAACAACAATTCTCGACCAGATGCACAGCGTCGAGGAGCATCTGCGCGCCCTTGGACGCTTGGGGAGCGCCGAGACCATGCACTCGGCGAGGCGCAGTTTGCAGCTATTCTTGCGCAAAGACCTGCCGTTGGAAAGCATTGATTCGCCTCTGGTCGAGGCCTACGAGGCTCACCTAAAAGAGCGAGGGGTGACGCGGAACACATCGTCGTTCTATCTGCGCACTCTGCGTTCGGCCTACAACCAAGCCGTAGAGCAAGGCTTGGTCGAGGATGCTCACCCATTTCGCCATGTCTATGTCGGCATTGACCGCACCGCCAAGCGAGCCATCCAGGCCGATGATATCCGCAAGGTCAAGACCCTCGACCTGAGCCGCTGGCCCAAGCTCGAACTCTCACGCGACCTGTTTCTGCTGAGTTTCTACATGCGCGGCATGCCCTTTGTCGACATGGCCTACGTCGAGAAGCGGCAGCTCGCCAACGGATACCTGACTTACCACCGCAAAAAGACCGGGCAGCCGATCGAAGTGGCTTGGCAAGAAGAGATGCAGCAAATAGTGGCGCGCCATCCCAGCCACACCAAATACCTGCTGCCTATAATAAATAAGGAGGACGGCGACGAACGGCGCCAATACCGCACTATGATGCAGCGCACCAACCGACACCTGAAGAAGATTTCGGCCATGGCCGGCCTGAAAGTGCCACTCACCACCTACGTCAGCCGCCACTCGTGGGCATTGATAGCCAACACCAACAACGTGCCGCTCGGGGTGATCAGCCAAGGGCTTGGACACGACAGTCTGAGACACACCCAAATCTATCTCGACAGCATCGAGCATGGGCGCATCCATGAGGCTAACCAACTAATAATAGGGCTGATATAAAAAGCATCTCTCTGCGACAGAGAGATGCAAAACTCAAGGAATGTATTGTGGATCAACTTATTAACTTAGAAACATCCTGTATGACTTGAAATGCATGGAAATAGACATAACTACTAACGCTTTTTTGCTATGCACGCTGATGATTCACCACAATGCTTCATCGCATCAAGCAAAGCGACACAAAACAACACATAGCTGCACTGAGGTCGATGCAACTGTATAGTACAGATCACACTGCGGCAACCGAGCAAGGCACCCGGGAGCAAACCGCCGAAGCGGTAGGGCAGGGAGAGAGTGCATCCGCGCTCGTACCCTGGAGCTACCTATTCGTGCCAAGTGCGCAGCTCGACTTGTACGAAGGCAAGATACGCCGAGCTTTCCCTACCTTTGTGCACCGCGTAGTGGTGTGCAAGCGCGAGGGTGGCAGGATAGAGAAGAAAGAAAAGCCAACGATAGCCGGCCTAATCTTCGTACACGGCGAGCCAGAGGGAGTGCAAGAGTATCTCTGCCACAACCTCTCGGCCCTGCATCTGGTGCGCGACAGCGCTACTGGACGCCCGGCGCGCATCGACCCGAGGGAGATGGACATCTTCATGCGCGTATCCCGCGCTGAGGGTCGCACCTTCCGGTTCATGCCCAATCCGCTGGCCAGCTACGCAGTCGGCAATCAACTCGTGCGCATCACCTCCGGGCCTTTTGCTGGTCTGGAGGGATATGTGGCGCGCATATCAAGGGACAAACACTTAGTAATACAATTCGGCTCGCTCACCCTGGCACTGTCGGGCATCTGCAAGGACGATTTTGAGAACGCCGACGAATATCTGATGGCGCGACGCGCCGAACAGCCCGACGACCAGGTGCGAGAGAACCCAGCCGACTGGCAAGCTCGCATCGACAGAGCATTCTTCCAACCCGAAAACTCGATGGACATGATGGCCCTGTGCCGGGGCCTCGAGCGCTGGATTGAGCGCATGCGCCAGTATGAGCGCGAGGCCGGTTATGCCGAAATCATTCGTTACAGTTTGGCCATCGTCAACCGAATCGGGCATTGCCTGTGCGGAGCCAAGACGCGCCTGTGGCCCGGGCAGATCCATCAGCTCAAGACGCTGGTGCGGCAGGTCGAGGGCTGTCTGTTGGGCATCGATGCCAATCCCGGCATACGCATAGCCGAGAAGCTGCGCATACAGTCGGCTATCAAATCATCGAGATCAAAGTATCCATTCCTATGGTAATAGCAGTTGACTTTGACGGCACCATCGTTGAGCATCGCTATCCCGAGATTGGCCGCGAACGACCCTTTGCCATCGCCGCCCTCAAGCGGCTGCAGGCCGAGGGTCATAGGCTGATCCTCTGGACTGCCCGCGAGGGCGACTTGCTCGATGATGCCCTGGCGTGGTGCCGCGAGCGGGGAATAGAATTCTTTGCCGCCAACGCCAACTCCCCCGAAGAGGAGGGTGAGCCAACCACGCGCTGCCGCAAGGTGGTTGCCGACTGCTATATCGACGACCGCAACCTGGGTGGATTGCCTGACTGGGGAGCCATCTGCGACATCATCACCGATGGCGAGACCTTTGAGCAATATCTGATGGCTCGCATCGAGACCGCTCCCCAACCGCGCCGCAGCTGGCTGCAAAGGCTCTTAGGATAGGATTTTAGGAATCCTAGGCAGCCTAGGATTCCTACCCTGATGGCTCAGCTCAGCCATATCTCTGGTATCTAATTATATGGAAACATCTACTGTATTATGGAAAAACTCTTAGTTGAGAATCCGGCGCTCGACCGAGCCGCCTTAGATGTCGAATCATTCGTCTTGCCTTATGATGCTGCGCCCATCACCGATGCGCTCAAGCGCGTGTTTGATGTGGTATGCAGCCTGATCGGAATCGTAGCCTTTTCGCCCCTGATCCTTGTGATCTATGTGGCCATCCGCATCGAGGATGGCGGCGACGGCATATTCAAGCAAGAACGCATCGGCTATCGCGGGCGCAGATTCATGCTGTATAAATTTCGCACGATGGTGCCGCATGCCGAGGCATCGGGTCGCCCGATTCTATGCACCAAGGAGGACAACCGCCTGACCCGCGTGGGAGCATTCCTGCGCCATCATCATCTCGATGAATTTCCACAGTTGTGGAATGTGCTCAAAGGCGAAATGAGTTTTGTCGGTTATCGGCCCGAGCGCAAATACTTTATCGACCAGATAGTCAAGGCCGACCCGAGGTATGTGAGGCTGTATCAGCTTAAGCCGGGCCTATTCTCGATGGCAACGCTCTACAACGGCTACACCGACACAATGGAGAAGATGCTGATACGCTTAGAGATGGATCTCGACTACCTTGAGCATCGTTCGCTGCTGCTCGACATGAAGATTATTTCGCTCACGGCCATATCCATCTTCTCCGGCAAACAATTCTGATAATGAAAAAGAAAGATACTTTGCAACTGAAACAAGTGGGTGACCAGCATCTGCTCATCGATGTCCTCGATGCCGAGCTGCCCGTGGTGGATGTGTACAACCTAAATGGCACAGCCGCTTGGCTGTGGCAAAATCTGGAGCATGCCACATCAGCCTCTGAGTTTGCTGCGCTGATGTGCCAGGCATACGACATCGACCCCACAGTTGCCGCCAAAGATATAGAATCCCAGCTGCAAGAGTGGACCCAGCTGGGCATTATAACCAAAAAATAAGACTTAGTAGTAGTTAATGAGAAAAATTTACAATTACAGTATTGCGAGAATTGATGTGGCAGTCAAGGCTGCCCGGGATGTAGATGTAGAAGAGATGCTGGTTGATTTCCGAGGTTTTCGGGCAGCGGAGAGCGTCGAGGGGGACCTATGCCTCGAGATAGCCTCCGCTCCCGAGGCCAAATCGGACAGGTGGGAGTCGGTATGCGAGGACTGTAACGAATTTGGCCGCCTCAGGCTATCGCGTCGCCCAGGCGCCTACCGCTTAGAGGTAGAGACCGATGGCATCTGCCATGCCCTGACGTGTAACAGCGATTTCACTCAGGGCGTGGCTTATCTTAATCGCTATGATCGTCGAGGGGCTGACGCCCTGTCGGCCATGCTGCATGTGATGTGGGCCCAGCGACTGGTGGCCCACGGCGGAATGTCGGTGCATGCCTCATGCGTTGAGGATGGCCAGCGTGCCTACCTCTTCCTCGGCAAGAGCGGCACAGGCAAGAGCACGCATTCAGGCCTATGGCTCGAGCAATTCCCCGGCGTCAGCCTTCTCAACGACGACAATCCGGCCCTGCGCATCATAGATGGCGAGCTGTGGGCCTTCGGCACGCCCTGGTCAGGCAAAAGCCCTTGCTATCGCAACGTAGGGCGCCGCGTAGGCGGCATCGCGCGGCTAAGCCAAGCCGAGGAGAATGCATTTCAGTGGGTAACTGGCGTGGATGCCTTTGTGGCACTGCTGCCATCGTGCGGAGCCATACACAGCGATGCCGAGATCGGTTCGCGCCTATTTGACAATGTGATACTTGCTGCCGAGGCGGCTCCCATAGCCCACCTCGATTGCAACAGGCTGCCCGAGGCAGCCACCCTATGCCACCAATCATTTAACCAGAGATAGGATTCCTAAAGCGTAGGAATCCTAGGCTGCCTAAGATTCCTATACCACCAGCAAAAGATCAGATTATGAAAAAATATTTATTGTTATTAGTGACTATTGTGGTTGTCAGCAGTTGCAAATCCAACAAGGATATAGTCTATATCAAGGATATGGAACCGCTGCTCGAGTATTATTTTAATGCTGACAAAGAGACCGTGGTGCAGCCCAACGACCTGCTTGACATAGTGGTTAGTTGCAAACGTCCAGAATTGGCTGTGCCATTCAACACCCGGCATGGCGCGGTTACAGTAGACAGTTACGGCGGACTTTCGACCCTCAGCGAGGGCGCGAGCACGTCGGAATCGGCCTACCGAGTGAACAAGAACGGCGACATCACCTTTCCGATTCTCGGCAAGGTGCATGTTGCCGGTTACCGCCTGACCCAGGTGGCCGATATCATACGCGAGAAAATCATCACAGGCGACTACATCAAAGACCCACAGGTGTCGGTCGACCTGCTCAATTTCAAATACACGGTGCTGGGCGCCGTAGGGAGCAATGGCACATTCACAGTCGATGGCGACCGCATCACCCTGCTTGAGGCCATTGCCAACGCTGGCGATGTCTCGGCCAACGGTCGCACCGACAATGTGAAGATCATACGCGAGGAGGATGGCAAGCGCATGGTGCTTGTCCACGACTTGCGCAACACCGAGATATTCGATTCGCCATATTTCTACCTCAAACCCAACGATCTGGTCTATGTCGAGGCCAAATACAAGAAAAAAGACAAGGAGGATCGCACCTGGCAATACCTGACCTTTATCCTCAGCCTGGTCAGCACCACCTGCACCGTGATCTGGGCAACGAAATAAGTCCAAAGTCAAAAGTCAAAGGTCAAAGGTCAAAAGTCAAAAGTCAAAAGTCAAAAGTCAAAAGTCAAAAGTCAAAAGTGAAAAGTCAAAAGTCAAAAGTCAAGAGTAAAAAGTCAAGAGTAAAAATTGACGCTTGAATTGTAGGAAGTGAAAAGTGCAGAGGGTGCTGTGTAGAGGG
>JAJBUH010000193.1 GCA_020860445.1 Bacteroidales bacterium
TGGTTAAAAGACACACCAAGCAGACATCAGTCAACCAAGAGCTTTACGAATCCATCGTCAACATGTACGCCTAACCCCCCCCCGTCTTCCCCATATCAAAGGCTGGCCCAATCCCTGGTGCCAGCCTTTGTTTTCATAATTTATTGATATCAATAAATTATGACTTCCAAATTTTCAAACCGTTAAGCTGGGTATTGAGAATATGAAAGTTTTTGTGTAACTTTGCGGAAGAGAAATTTCGGTGGAATAATTAAGAAGCTTTTAAGATGAAACGACTACCCTACGGCATATCAGACTTCAAGCGCATCAAGCGTGATGATTTGTATTA
This sequence comes from Bacteroidales bacterium, assembly GCA_020860445.1. GTDB lineage: Bacteria > Bacteroidota > Bacteroidia > Bacteroidales > Muribaculaceae > CAG-873. Next base: position 329 of record JAJBUH010000193.1, read on the forward strand.
CGTAGACAAGACCATGTATCTCCCTCTGCTTGAAGATGAAAACAGCTACTTGCTTATGATTCGCCCGCGCCGCTTCGGCAAGAGCCTCTTCCTGAGCATGGTGGAGGCTTATTACGATGTGAATATGAAGGACAGGTTTCAAGAACTGTTCTCAGGCCTGTGGGTTGGCAGCCATCCGACACCCTTAGCAAATAAGTTCCAGGTAATGCGCTTCGATTTCTCTAAGGCCGGTGGGGATTTGGACCATCTGGAAGAGAAATTCAATAGATACTGCTGCAGTCAACTTGATGCCTTCATTTACAAATATAAGGATTTTTATGAAGATTGGGTAGTTAAGGCTGTTTTGGCTACCAACAGAGCAGAGGACAAATTGAATATTATAACCATCTCTGCAAGAACAAAAGAGCTCTCTCTATATCTTATCGTAGATGAGTACGACAACTTTACCAACGATGTTCTCGCTCACCATGGCAAGGAAAAATTTGAAGCTCTGACCCACGCCGAAGGTTTCTATCGCCAATTCTTCAAGCTCTTCAAGGATTCCTTTGAGCGCATACTCATGTTTGGCGTGTCACCAGTCACTCTCGACGACCTCACCAGCGGTTACAATATAGACTGGAACATCTCCAACCTCCCCGACTTCAATTCCATGCTGGGCTTCGAAGAGAAGGATGTGCGCCAAATGCTTGCATATTACAAAGAGAATGCCAACGTCAGTGGCGACATCGATGATATTATCGAGGACATGAAGCCCTGGTATGACAACTACTGCTTTGCCCTGAAAAGTTTCGGTCGAGAAACGGTCTACAACTGCGACATGGTCCTCTATTACCTCAATCCTTTGCTCAAGACGGGGGAGCCACCTGAGAACCTTATCGATAAGAACATCAAGATGGATGCCTCTAAGCTGCAGATGCTGGTCAGCCTCGACCGGGGTGCCAAGCGGGAAGACCGCATCTCCTCAATCGAGAACATTGCTAACCGCGGCTACGTTGATATGCGCCTTGAGACCTCCTTCCCGGCCAAGGAACTGCTCGACCGCAACAACTTCCTGTCGCTGATGTACTACTACGGCATGCTCACAGTGGGGGGGGAGGCGATCCAGGCCTCTACCACATGGTCATTCCCAACGAATGTGTGAGGCAGCAGTATTGGCGCTTCATGATCAACATATATGAGGATTGGTGTCCCCAGCCCATCAAGCCAGACCAGGATGCATACCGCGAGATGGTGTACAACGGAGTTTGGGAACCGGTGATATCCAACATCGGCAAGGCCTTTTTAGAGCTTTCATCTGTGAGGGATTCCATCGGAGGCGAACACAATGTGCAGGGCTTCTTCAAGGCGTGGCTTGGCGTATGCGACTACTCTATCCTATGCCCAGAGATGGAGCTAAACTACGGCTTCAGCGACTTCGTGATGCTGCCGCTGCGCAACCACCATCCCCAAGCAAAGCACTGTTACATTTTTGAGATCAAGTATGTTAAGCAGGACGCTCCGGCCGAAGAGGCCAACGCCAAGTACGTCGAAGCGGAGGCCCAAATAAAGCAATACTCTGCATCCCCCCGGCTACTCAAGGCCATCCATGGCTGCACCCTCCACGGCATCACAGTCCTCTTCCGCGGCCCCCACATGGAGCCGCCGCACCCCATTCTCAAATTTGAGGTTTAATTTTTTTGAGTAGTTCAATTACCGTTTTCCACCGAATGTTTGGGGGCATTTGGGTCTGAGGAGAACCATTCTTTGAGTTTGGAATTGGCTTTGTTGAGGATTTCGGGGGTGCATTTATCCTTGAGACGATTCCAGACGAAGGCAAGGGCTGCGGCATCGTCGGTCCAGCCGAGGCCCAGAATCCAGTCAGGCACCAGGTCCATCGGAAAGATGAGATACCCCAGTGCGCCTAGCACCAGAATCTGGTCCTTGGTGCTCAGTCCATCCTTGTACATATAATATAGGCACAGCGCCGGCCTCACCGTCGCCTTGCCAATCACCTTGGCCTTGTCCCTAAGCAATCTCCAAAACCCCTCAGAGCTGAAATATCGCCTATACGATGTCAAATTATCCGGTACCTTATCCATAAATTTCTACAATTGAATTAACTTATTTCTCTTCGAAAAGATAGTCTCGTTTAAAATTCTTTAATCTCTTGCAAAAATACAGAATAATTTTGGAAATAAGAGGACGGAATTGTCAGAAATTTTTATTAACTTTGCCAAGACGACAAATGATAATTGTATGGAATATTACGATCCAAGAGCCGATATTGTGTTTCGTAAGATTTTTGGTGAACACAAAAACTTATGTATGAGCTTGCTCAATTCACTCCTCCCACTTAAGGAGGAGGAAAAAATAGTGTGGCTTGAATATTTGCCATCAGATGTGTTCCCATTGAATGCTACTGGTAAGAATTCGATTGTGGATGTAAAATGCCGCGATAAAGTTGGTCGTACTTTCCTGGTTGAGATGCAGATGTATTGGACCGAGGCTTTCTTAATGCGAGCCTTATTCAATGCTTCAAAGGCATTTGCTACGCAAGTAGAAAAAGGCAAAGACTTCAAAGAACTCAAACCTGTCTACAGCTTATGCCTCTTAAATGAATTCATGCCTGACGCTAAAGAATATAAGGACGAATACCGCCATGTGTACATCCTTCGCCACGAAAACCATAGCGAACTTAAGATTGATGGTATGAAATTTGTGTTTATAGAACTGTTAAAATACCATTCTCTAAACAAAGCTCACAAAAAGCTCATGGATCTATGGCTCTCTTTCCTCACTATGTTGCAAGATAACAAGGAAGGGCAAATCCCTGAGGAACTTAACTCCGATAAAGAAATAGCTCAGGCAGTAGATTTGATCAAAGAGTTGAAGCTTACGCCAGAAGAGAGAGCCCACTATGATAAATTCTGGGATGAAGTGTCATGCGAACGCACCTTGATTTCGGAGCGGTATGATAGAGGCAGAAAGGATGAAAAGGTGGAAATGGCTAGCAATCTAAAAAAGTTAGGCGTTGACCCATTAATAATTTCTCAAGCAAGCGGCCTCACCATTGCCGATATCAATAAATTATGAAACAAAGGCTGGTTCCACCTTGGAGCCAGCCTTTTTATTCTGAGTCGGAGGATAACTATTCTTTGAGCTGGGGATTGACTTTGATCATCCAATCGTTGATGGTGTGGGTCTTGGTGGAGAAGGAGATGCCTATCTTAATGATGGGGAGATGGCAGAGGCTGAAGCGGTCGGCGTATTCTTTGAGATCTATTTGGTCGATGGCCTTTTTGGCCGAGCCATCGAGCTTCACCTCCCACAGATAGAGCTTGCCATTGTATATCATCGCCATATCCACTCGGCCATTATTGGTATGCACCCCCACATCGGCATAGGCCAAAAACAATGAGAAGATCACATAAAGCATCTGCTGCCAATGGCCCTCAGTCTTTGTGCCACGGCAATAAGGCACAGTTTTGAAAAAGACCTTCATCTTCTCCAACGCTGCATTGACATCCCCATCGACTATGCATTGTATCATGTCGGCAACGATGTTACGGGCCATCATGGGCTCTTTTATGTAGTTGGGCACCAACGAATTCATCAGCCCCAGATGTACCTCCTTATTGGGTATCTCCAGAGTGTACCGATGGGTCACCTTGTTGTAACCCTTGATGGTAAGGTACCCGCTCTGATAAAGCAAAGGCACTAATTTGACCACATTCTCAATCGGCGCATCGAAATCCTGCTCTGTTGCCTCCATACGCTCAAGTTGCGATGGTAGCACCTTGCTTTTCTTCAATGTCTCCACTACGAATGTCGGTGTGCCGGTCTGGAACCAGAAAGGCTTAATCTCTTTCCAGTCAAAGCAATTGATCAGGCTGTATGGATTGAATATATCTGTCGAGGGCCATCTGAATTTATAGCCATCATAGTAAGAGCGAAGTTCTTGTAGAGTGGTCTCTTCATCCCAGCCATATTCCATGGCCAGAGCCTCGACGCTTGTCTTTAATTCACGCCTTATCTCCTCGGGGGTAATGCCGCATACAGCCGCATATTCCGAGCGCATGCTGATGTTGGATATGTTGTTGAGGGTGCTGAAGATGCTGACTTGAGAGAACTTTGTGATGCCCGTAATCAGTACAAATCGCAATTGCTCCTCCAAATCTTTCAGAGGGGCGTAAACGCTTTGCATAAAGGCAAGTATCTCTTTCTTCTTAGTCTTGTCGTGAGGGACATTCAGTATCGGGGTGTCATACTCATCTATCAGCACCACCACCTTTTGAGAATATTTCTTCTGCAGTAGGGCCACTATCTGCGAGAATCTGGCCCCAAGCTCCTTCTTGGTGGTAGAGAGGGAGTATTTCTCCTCAACCTTTTCAAGTTGGAGTTCCAGATATTCTTGCAGCAGCGGTATACGGTCACCTTTGAAAGACGCCAAGCTCAGGCTCACCACTGGATACACATTCCATTCCTTTTCCAAGCCATCAATGGCTAAGCCAGCAAATAGCTCCTTCTTTCCCTCGAAATAAGCCTGGAGAGTGCTCACCAGCATGCTCTTGCCGAATCGGCGCGGACGACTGAGAAAGTTGTATGTGGCCCCGTTTTTGGCCAATTGATACACATATTCTGTCTTATCGACATAGACATACCCCTCCTCCCTTATCGTAGGGAAGGAGCGAATATCTATCGGGTATCTCAATGGCTTATCCATAATCCAGCGCTTTCTTATGATAACGCAAAATTACTCATTTTTCCCTTACCCACAAATTTCCAGCCACAAAAAATTTTACCTCGCCTCATAACACCTGCATATTAGCGCCTTGCCGTTTTCCACCAAATCTTTTGAGGTTCATATGCCGTTTTCCACCAAATCTTTTGAGGTTCATATGCCGTTTTCCACCAAATCTTTTGAGGTCCATCTGTCGTTTTCCACCAAATCTTTTGGCAAAGGTGTCCCTTAGAAGGATAAAGTTTTGAACCAAGCGCGCATTTCTTCGAGGGTGTTAAAGCGATGGACGTGGCTTCGGTCCACTTCCTCATAGACCCTTTTTCTGGTTTGAGTCTTGCTGACCACATTGAAGATGTATTGTATGTCAGAGGGCACATTGATGGTTTCAACCTCGGGCTTGCAATGGCCTATTCTCTTTAACACAAAGGTATTATAGTATTCATCAATAAAACTGCGAGTAGCGAATTTTACATTCTTAAAGTCTATGACCACCTTATCTTCATCGCAGTTGTTTACATACAGCAACCCATCGACCACTGTATTACGCAATCTCAAGTCTTGACCCAATAGGGTAGTTATGTCCACTATCCTCACCTTATTCATATCTGATTTATAAGGAATAGTTTACGAATTAGCGTAAGATTGGAGATCTGAAAGATGAGCTTCGAAATCCACGTCCTCCAAGAAACCACTTTCTATACCCTCGTCGATAGCTTTACGCAAAGATTCCAGTTGGGCCTCTTCTCTTTCCAGCAAGCGTAATGCGCAGCGAATCATTTCACTAGGGTTGCTAAAGCGCCCTTCTTGTATCTTCTGGTCTACATATTTGTCATAGTATGCGCCCAGGGTAACTGATGTAGTCCTCATAATAGTAAAAGTATTTTGTTATGGAAAGATATTCATTATTCTCCCAAAGTCAGTTGTTGCATTAAATGCAACAACTGCAAGCAGAGTGTCATCGGCCGATGTAACGCACTGTTCATCGCAAACCAGACAGGTCTGGGGGAGCGAGGAAGGTTTTTGGCTCTTGTGGACGCATGAAAGCCACCATGTAGATGGGAGCATAGAGGATACTGCCAGTGTCTTTGAGATTATCATTATGCAAAACCACTGAACGCTGAATCCCATACTCGGGGGTACTCAACAGATTATTGAGGGCATTATGGCGAAGATAATCCTTGCCGGATTTCACCTCAATCGGCAATACCGCATTATCCTGCTCTATAAGGAAATCCACCTCGCCTTGGTGTTTACTATTGAAGTAATAGAGGGGGTAGCCCTGGGCCAAAAGTTCCTGCGCCACCACATTCTCATAGATGCTGCCAAAATTCACTGAAGCGTCTCCCTCCAACACTTGCGGCATCACATTCTGAGAATATTGCGAGGCCAACAACCCCACATCATTCTGAAATAGCTTAAAGAGATTACGGGATTTGGCCAGCAGCAAAGGCAATTTAGGTTCTTCTACATTGTAAGTAGGGATAGCCACCCCGGCGTTTTTCAGCCAAAGGAAATCGTTGACCAATCGAGAGAATTTGGCCTTTTCGTTCAGATTCTTAAGGATAAACCTTTTGTTCTTAGCGTTCAGCTCCGATGGGATGAGGTCCAGGATTTCATCCAAATACAGCTTGTTATCAGGATCATATTGCGCGATATCACGTTTATAGAGACGCAAGATGGCGCGTTGCTCTTGTCTCACCGCTTGCAAATCATTGGTCTGAAGATATTTCTTCACAGCCGCCGGCATACCGCCTACCAAAAGATAGATGCGGAAAAGTCGCATTATTTGGACATGTATGAAATCATCTACCGGCTTATGTTGGAGCCAAGCCTCCTCCAAAGCCTTTATCACGCCATCGCCTACCCCTACAGCTTTGAAAAATTCATTCAGCGTCAAGGGATACACCTCTTTTACATCAATATATCCTACCGGCTCAGAGCGTAAATCCTTGAGCTCTACTCCAAGGAGCGAACCGCTAAGAGCGTACCTATATCGACCATCGTCAACGAGAAATTTGGTGGCGGTCACTATGTCGGGGCATTTCTGCACTTCGTCAAAGAAGATCAGAGTCTCACCAGGCACAAGTTCTTTGTGAGTCAGAGCCGATACCCTCAAGAGCAAATCTTCTAAGCCATCAGCGTTTTTAAGCAAGTCGATGGCCTCAGGCCTATCCACGAAATTGATTTCCACAAAGCATTTATAACTCTTGCCAATGCGTCGTATAGCATAAGTCTTGCCTGTCTGGCGAGCGCCAGTCAGCATCAAGGCCTTGGTATTGTTTTGGTAGAAATCATCTACGAAGTTATCTAATTCTCTTTCAATCATAGCGGTAGATAGTTGAAATGTCATTTTTTCAACGCAAAATTACCACTTTTCTGTCACTTTTCCAACATTATTTTCCCTTAATTGCGTCACTTTTCCAACATTTAAGTAAGTAAGGGGTCAAATTTCAAATTAAATTATTCCCTGGTCGCCTCCGACAGGCAGTATATCGAAGCAGAATCAGTACCGCCTCTCCGAGGCGAATAGTTTTTCTGCTTGCATACCTTTGCTACCCCACCCAGCGTAGCTTCGCTCCGCTGGGTGGGGTTAACCAAATACCGCCTCTCCGAGGCGACCCAGTTATAGCTTAATTTCA
>JAJBUH010000245.1 GCA_020860445.1 Bacteroidales bacterium
GTGGCTGCGCCGGGCAGCGTGGCTGCGCCGCCCCCGGCGCAAAGCAAGGAGGCAGCGCCTTCGGCGCTGCAATGCTGCCCGGCGCCGGGGGCGGCGCGGCCACACTGCCCGGTGCCGGGGCGGCGCGGCCACACTATTTTATCCCTCGACGATTGAGCTCGGCTTGGTAGCGGCGAGCATTGGATTGATGGGTGGCGAGGTCGCGAGCAAAATTATGATAGCCGCTGAAATCCTCCTTGGCGCACATATACAGATAATCATGCTCAGGAGCGTTCAGCACCGCGTCGACGCCTCGCTGCGAAGCCAAGCGGATTGGTCCTGGAGGGAGACCCGGATAGAGATAGGTATTATAAGGAGAATCCACAGAGAGTTGCTTCTTGCCAATCCTGCGCAGCGAGAAATCACCTACGGCATATTTGACCGTCGGGTCGGCTTGGAGGAGCATACCCTTTTTGAGGCGATTGAGATACAAGCGAGCCACTCGGGGCATCTCTTCTGCCTTGATGGTCTCTTCTTCTGTGATTGAGGCTATAGTGGCTATGTCGATGGGGTCTAAGCCAAGGGCCTTGGCTTTGGCTGTGCGCTCTTGATTCCAGAATCGATCTCTCTCAGCCTCCAATCTTTTTACCACTGAGGGAGCTGAAGCTGTCCAGAAGAACTCATAAGTGTCTGGGACAAATGCGCTGATGTATTGCGGCGCATTATAACCGAGGGATGGTAGAACACTATCACAGGCTGACAGAAAATCCTGAGGCGTGAATTCCAAATAAGATGCTACCCTATCGGCCAATTGAGGCATGGTGCGGATATTGTTGTATGTGACTCGCACAGGCGTTTGACGACCAGTGGCTATCTGGCGGCTTAGAGACAGGGTGGTAGCACCAGGCCGCGCAACATAAGAGCCATGGGCCGTTTCTGGCTTGCCTCCTTGCCATTTCCATAGCGTGGCTACCTTTGACCCATAAGTGCCCAGATGCAACTCCAGACTGTCTCTAATGGCCTCAGCGTTGGCTCCTTGTGGCACATACACCCTTGCAGGCTCCTCGCCATCCCATTTATCCATGGTCAGCCATGCCACAAAAGCCGCACCGCATACAATGACGGTAGCAATTGCTACCAGAATTGAGAGTATTATTTTCTTTTTCTTATTCATGTTCTGAATGAAACAACCCCTACGGGGTAGCAGGGTTGATGTAATCCTTTGTGCTATATGAAACAACCCCTACGGGGTAGCAGGGATGACGTCAACCCTGCTACCCCGTAGGGGTTGTTTCATCTAGCATTGATGGCATTTCCCATTCATTATGTGCCAACGCCTTTGGCGTTGGTAATGACTATAACGGGATGACCGATTGGACGGCTTGGGGGAGCATGCGCTGCCATGAGGGCCAATCATGGTCCATATCATTGCCCCAGTATCTGAACCAGGCTGGGATGCCTTTTTCGGCCAGAATGGTGTCTAATCGCCGAGTCGACCACAGGGTGTCTTCCTCCCATCGCCCTTGACCTATCATCACGATTATGCGCCTCTGGCGATAGAGATCCATCCAGGGATGGTCGCCGGCCATCTGAGGCAGGAAATCGAGCGGCGAATTGGCGTAGATGAGTGGGTCGTTGTAGCCCGGGAAGCTATAGCTCGCGTGGTACAGGCCCGAAAGGGCTATCAGAGTGTCGAACAGGTCGGGGCGACGGAAGAAGAAATTAGCAGCATGGAATGCCCCCATCGAGCACCCGGTGACCATCATCGTCTCACCGGGCCAACGCTGTATGTTGGGCAGTAACTCCTCGATGATATACCAGAACCAGCGCTCGTGCTGCGAGATGCGTCCGTGATAGTCTCCACCGATGGGCGACCACGTCTCCCAGTCGATGCCGTCGACGCAGACTACCCTTAGCTTGCCCGACTCAATCCAAGGGGTGAGCTGATGTATCATTCCGCGCTCGGCGAAATCAAAGAAACGTCCATCTTGCGATGGGAATGCAATCATTGTATGGCCATCGTGGCCATAGACTTGATACTCCATGTCGCGGCCCAATTGGCGGCTCCACCATTTATGATATTCTACGTGCATAAGTCAGATGCGGTCGGTAATGTCGTAAACAAATTCGTTGAGTTCGTCCTCGGTGGGAAAGCGAGCGATATAGGACTGATTGCCCATAGCACCCGACAGGGCATCGGGTACTCGGTCGGCCTGCTTGATGGCATGGCCGTATTTCTGCATCATCGCGGCGTGGTCAAGGCGATAGTTCACGCCATCGCGACGCCCGGCGAATACGCAGTAATAATTGTTGGGCGATTCAGGCACCAGAGTGCTGTCATAAGCCACCATATCGGCCCAAATCTTGTAGACATCGGTCGAGTGGGCATAGTTGATCATATCGGGCGTAAAGCCTCCGCCGGGACGCATATTCACCTCCAGGGCTACGAAATCGCCCTCGTTGCCCAAGCCTCGGTGGGCGCGGTCGAGACGGAAGAACTCAAGACGCACAAATCGGCTCTTCACGCCGAAAGCTTTGATGGTCTGGCGACCCCAGAAGCGCAAGTTCTCGTTCATCTCCTTCTCGACATGGTATATTGAGTCGAGATTCTGTTCCACGATGTCGGCGATTGATGGCGGACAGATGCTCCAGCTCTCAAACAGAGGATTGCCCTTGCTGTCGATGATGGCATCGTAGTCGCAAATATTGCCCGTCACAAATTCCTCGATCACATACATGTGGGCGTGCTCGGCCTCGCGGAAAAAAGCCTCGAGGTCGGCCTCGTCGATAATCTTGTAAGCACCCACGGCGCCAACGCCCACATCCGGCTTGGCGAACAGGGGGTAGCCAGCCTCGGCAGCAAAACGCTTTACAGCCTCGATGCCTTCGCTGGTCTTGATTTGGCGCGCTGTGCGGATACCGCCCAGGGCGTAGTATTTCTTCATCTCTGATTTCTCCTTGATGGCGTGGATGCCGTCGAGCTTGATGCCGGTGTTGACGTTGAAGTCGGTGCGTAGGCGCGCATCCTGCTCGAGCCAATACTCATTGTTGGACTCAATCCAGTCGATGCGGCCGTATTTCCACGCGAAATATGCAGTGGCGCGGTACACCTCGTCGTAATGCTCGAGGTTGCCCACTTTGAAATATTCCGTGAGGGCGCTCTTGAGTTCGGGCTTCAGCTCATTGTATGGCTGGTCGCCGATGCCGAGCACGTTGACGCCGTTGCGCTTGAGGGCCGCTGCGAACTTCCAGGCCGCATCGGGGAAATTTGGGGAGATGTAGACAAAATTCATACAGGCTTTTGGTTTAGGAACGTAAGCACGTAAGATTTACGTAAGCACAGAGGTTTTAGGTAAGCAATGCTGTGGAACGTAAAAGTAGGTGCTTTGGATATAGTAAATTTTTCTCAAAGATCATTTTAGGGCAGAGGCATCAGGCGCCCGGTGGGGGAGAGGCGGCGACGCTCACCGTTGCGGCACACTCGGCGCAGAGTGCCTCGCTGCATGCGGTAGGCCTCGCCGTAGAGATAAGTCTCTCCATCGCGGATTATGAAGTAGGAGCCGTCGGGCAGGCAGTACACTGGATGCTCCATGCTGTCGGCAGCCACAATCCCGTGGACTAAGCGCTTGCCATCGACCTTGGCACGGCGCAACTGCTGGAAATGGGGCAATATGTTGATATCTGTGAGGCCAAGGCCCTGAAAGTGGTCAGAGTACGTTGGGTCGGTAGCCTCACCCTCGAGCTCGGGGGGAGAGTACACGCGCTCGGCGCTGTTCATCGAACCAGCGCTGATTCCCATTACAGTGCCCTGCCAATCCTGCAGCAGCTCGCGCAGAGAGATGTCGCGGAAGAAAGCATTCTCGGTTGGCACATGGCCGCCGCAGAGTATCAAGAAATTGGCCTCGGCCACTATGCGTTGGGCTTCGGGCTGGGTGCGGCGGTCGATGACCTCGAAATGGTCGAATGCCAGTCCGGCATCTTCAAAACATTCGCGCACCTCCCATGCCATGCGGTCGGTGATTTCCTCGTCGTCGGGATAAGAACTGACCATGGCGCAGCGGATAGGCTCGGAGAGGGATGCGCTGAGGTTTTTGGCAAAATCGTTGGCCGGATTCAAGGGACCGGCCCACCCTATGGTATGGCTGCTTGTCAGGAAGAGGGTCATTTTCGGGGTTGGGTGGGATGGAAAGATCAGTTACTGAGGATATCGATGGCGTAGCGCGCATCAAAGTCCTCACTGGGCGAGAGGGTGTTGGTCCAGGGGCGCTTGGCGAAGTCGCCCTCATATTCCATAGTGTCGCAGCGGCCGTACCAGGGCTCGATGCAAACAAATGGGGCTACGGTGCCATTCTTGACTGGGGCCCAGATGCCAATCACTGGGGCATCGTGGGTAAGGCGCAGATAGGGGCGCCTCTCCAGGTCGAGCAGGGTCACCGAGCGCATAGGCACATTCTCGACTATGATTGTGGCCACATCGAATAGGCGCGGTGTGATGGCTGCCTCAGGACCGAGGGGAGTCTCGCGGATTTGGCCGGTGACGCATCCGAGTTGGCCTACCACGCTCAACGGGTAGCTGGTGCGCGGGTTGTCAAAGCGGATGTAGCCTTGCACCTTGTTGGCTGGATTGTAGCCGGGCAGCAGGAATGCCGGGTGGGCACCTATCTGGAAGTGGATGGGCCGCGTATCGGTGTTGCGCACTCGCCATTTGACCTCAATCGTGGCATCGTGCAGCTCGTAGCTGATCTCTAAGCGGAAATGGTAGGGATACATGCTGCGAGTGATGTCGGTGTCGTTGAGGGCAAAGGTGATGCTCAGGGGCTGCGCCTCGACGAGGGTGAAGTCGGAATCGCGGGCGAAACCGTGCTGCCCCATGTGGTATTCCTCGCCCTCGATTACGGCGGTGCCCTGCCATAGTGAGCCTACGATAGGAAACAGCACCGGCGAATGTCGCTTCCACCAGCGCTCGTCGGCCTGCCACAGCATTTCTGTGTCGTCGGCCTTGCGAATTATTGATGTAAGTTCGGCTCCGTGGACGCTGACGCTGACCCGCAGCCGGTCGTTTTCGATGGTGTATATCTTATCCATGCTCATAATATGAGGGTATCACTATGGTTCTAAATTACAAATTTACACTTTTTTACTCAAACTGACAATAAGTTTGAAGAAAATTCGCTACTTTTGCCAAATAAAATAGTATACAAACCGCAAACAATAATCTTAAGTCGCGGATTTTGCTCGCGACCGTATATCATGGAATATCTCACGATTTACCCCTCATCGATCAATGAGCGCTCGATCGAGCAAGCAGTCAAGGCTCTGCGCGACGGCGAAATAATACTCTATCCGACTGATACCCTCTATGCCGTGGGCTGCAACGCCCTCGACAACCGCGCCATCGAGCGTCTATGCGCCCTCAAGGGCATCAATCCGGCCAAGCAGCTGCTGTCGGTGGTGTGCAGCGACATATCACAGGCGAGCGACTATGCCCGTATCGACAACAAGGCGTTCGCGCTGCTCAAGCGTGCTCTGCCTGGGCCGTTTACTTTTATCTTGCCAGCGTCGACCAAGCTCCCCAAGGTATTCAAGGGGCGCAAGACCGTGGGCATACGCGTACCCGACAATGCGATAGCGCAAGCCCTTGCCAAGGCTCTCGGTAATCCCATCCTGTCATCATCGGTGGCGGTCAACACAAAATATCCTGAGGAGGCGGCCAATCCCGAGTCGCTGGAGATGCACTACGAGGGCAAGGCGTCGCTCATCATCGACGGTGGCGAGGGAGGCATTGAGCCATCAACCATCATCGACTGTCTCGATTCCTCCGCACCCGAAATCATCCGCCAAGGCAAAGGCATCATTGAACTGTAATATGGAAGTTAGATTAGTAACCATAGATCAATTTTATGCCTTGTTTCCCACCGTGCGTAGCGTCTATGGGAGCCGGGACTTTATTGAACTGAATGCCTACAAGGCTGAGGCGGTGCGCTGCTTTGTTGGCTATGACGAGAAGGACAAGCCCCGCTTGGGGCTGGTGATGGGATTCAAGGATGGAGAATGGAGGGCGCCGTTCTCGGCGCCGTTTGCCGAAATCGCTTATCGCGAGCCGCAGTCGATCGAACGCATCTACGATTTCATAAGCGACCTGGCCGACCTGCTTGAGGACCACTCGGTGACGGTGACTTTGGCGCCGACGTTTTATGACCCGGAGATGTTGACGCGCGCTTATGGCATCTTGGCTAATTTTGTCCACAAGACTTATTGGGACTTTAATTACCATTACGACCTGGCGGCTTTTCCTGATTTTGTGCAGCGGCTTGACCGCTCGGCGCGCAAAAATTTCCACCGAGCGCAAGAGCAGGGCTTTGAGATAGCCCTTACTGATGATGTGGCTCGCGCCTACGCGGTGATAGCGGCCAATCGTAAGAGCCACGGTTATCCCTTGGCTATGAGCCTTGAGCAGGTGATGGCTACAGTTGAGAGTGCGGTCAAGGCTGACTTCTTCGTGCTGAGTCATGGCTCGGCCGACGTGGCCGCGGCTATGGTCTATCATGTGGCTGAGGGGATAGCGCAGGTGGTATACTGGGGCGATGCTCCGGGGTATAGCGAGATGCGCCCTATGAATTATCTGTCTTGGTATGTCTTTGACTACTATTATAGGGGCGGTTACCGCATCGTTGACGTGGGTCCATCATCCTCTAAGGGAGTGCCCAGTTCGGGCCTCTGCCGCTTCAAGCAATCCATAGCTTGCACTCTCACACTCAAGCCAACCTTCATACTCTGAAATGAAAAATGAAGAATGAAAAATGAAAAATGGGCCTCTGAGAATGAAGAATGAAGAATGAAAAAATGAAAAATGACCATCCGGATGGCCCATTTTTCATTCTTCATTCTTCATTTTTCATTCTTCATTTATTTAGATGTTGAATCTGAAGCCGACTTGGATTAGGCCTTGGGCGCCAAAACCGAGTTCGCCAAAGATGGTGGCAACTTGCGATAGGCCCACTGAGGCTCCCAGCGGGGTGATTTGGTAGGCGAAATATGTCTTGTTGAACGAGTCAAATCCTTTTGGCTTCATGTGCGATATCTCGATGCCTAAGCCAGCGTGGGCATATAGGTCAAAGATGCTGGTGTGGTAATAGTTGTAGCGGGCGTTGAATAGGATGGCGTTGTAGAGTATCGACGAGTGGTTCTTGCCCTTGGTGGTGGTTGATGAGATGGTGTAGGATGGGCCAATCCACAGCGAGGGGGCGACTTTGAGGTTTAGGCCAACGGTAACGGCGCCCCAGGCGGTGTTTACGTTGCCCCAGCCGTCGTGGCAGTCTGTGGCATCCATCTGTGTGTAACCGCCATAGCTGGCGGTAATTTCTGCTTTCTGGGCCGAGGCTGAGCCGGCGATGCCGAGGGCTATTGCCAACGCGAGTAGAATCTTCTTCATAGCGATAAAATTAGGGTTTGGTTGGTTGTTGAAAAGTGGTAATTTCCCCGTGGCCTCCGGCCACAGGTCTGCTTTTATAACAATCAATCCCCCATTCGGTTTATCCCACCCCCAATTC
>JAJBUH010000221.1 GCA_020860445.1 Bacteroidales bacterium
GTGACGGTGACTTCGCCGCAGAGGGCAGTGTTGAGGTATTTGCGGATGGCGTGGGGCGAGAGGCCCATGCCGAGCAGGAACATCAGCTTGGTGATGGCTGCCTCGTAGGTGATGTCGCGGCCTGAGATAACACCCAGGCTCGACAGTTTTTCGCCACCCTCATAGCGCTGCAGCACAGCGCCGTTGGAGCACTGGGTCACATTCAGGATAATCACCCCGCGCTCGATAGCTTCGCGAATCGCATCGTGAAACCATTTTGCCGTGGGCGCATTGCCGGCTCCGTAGGTACGCAGCACTATGCCCTTTACTCCCGGTATCGACAGCTGGTGGCGCAGAGCAGTCTCGGTAAGGCCTGGGAATAGGTCGATCGAGGCCACATTGGGGTCCATATCATAGCGCGGATTCAGTGGAGGCTCCGACTTTGGCCGAGCCAAGGCATCGAAATCATAGTAGATGTCGAGGCCGATTTTGGCGAGAGCCGGATAGTTGTTGCTCTTGAAGGCGTTGAAATTGTCAGCGCTGAGCTTGGTCGAGCGATTGCCGCGCCACAGATAGTTCTCAAACAAGATAGCCACCTCTTGCACCACCGGTCGCCCTGCATGGTCAGTTGCCGCAGCAATCTGGAGGGCAGTAATCAGATTTTCCTCACCGTCGGTACGCACCTCGCCAATGGGAAGCTGCGAACCGGTGATAATCACCGGTTTACGCAAATTCTCGAGCATGAAGCTCAGGGCCGAGGCCGTGTAGGCCATCGTGTCAGTGCCATGCAGCACCACGAAGCCGTCATAATTCTCATAATTGTCTACGATGTGGCGCGCTATGGCCTGCCAGTGGGGAATGTCCATATCGGACGAGTCGATGGGCTCGGCAAACTGAATGTTGTCGATCACATAGTCGAGCATCTTCACCTTAGGCACATTCTCCATCAGATGAGTGAAGTCAAAAGGCTTGAGCACCTTGCTCTCGGTATCCTCGATCATTCCGATCGTACCACCGGTATATATAATCAAAATGTGTGGCTTCATGGTAAGTGGGTATTTTAGAGTCGTGCTACGCACTCGCCTGTGGATGGTATCTATACCCCACATTCCGTGCTATCGCACTCCATGTGGGGTTAACAGACAAGATTCGTGCTACGCACTGTCAGGCTAAGAAATCTTGGCTCCGGGAGTAGTTTCTTTGATTGGAGTAATCAAGGATAGGGAGCCGTCGGCATTGACGGCTGAGAGGATCATGCCTTGCGAGGTGACGCCCTTGAGCTTGCGCGGGGGCAGATTGGCGATGAAGCATACCTGCTTGCCTACCAACTCCTCGGGCTGATAGTATTTGGCAATGCCGGATACGATGGTACGTTTCTCCAATCCGTCGTCAATCAGGAATTGTAGCAGCTTGTCGGCCTTAGGCACCTTTTTGCACTCGAGCACAGTGCCCACGCGCAGGTCGCACTTGCTGAAAGTGTCGAAGTCAACATCCGGAGCCTGCGGCTCAGCCTTGAAGTTGGCGATTTCGTTGAGACGTTTGCTCTCGGCCAGCTTCTGCTTCTGTGCCTCGATGGCATCGTCTTCGATTTTCTCAAACAGCAGTACTGGTTCGCCCAGCTTTGTACCAGCCTTAACGATATCATCGCGGCCAATCATATCCCAGCTTATGCCCGGAGCCTTAGGCTCGGCCACATCTGCCACGGGACTGCCAATCTTAAGCATCGCGCAGAGCTTCTGGCTCATAAATGGCAGAATCGGCTCAAAAGCCACAGCCAGGTCGCCGCAGATTTGCAGAGCGATATAGAGGATGGTAGCGGTGCGCTTGAGGTCGGTTTTTGCTACCTTCCAAGGCTCAGTCTCTTGCAGATAGCGATTGCCAATGCGGGCAATCTCCATAGCCTTGCTGGCAGCCTCGCGGAAATGGAAAGTCTCCATAGCCTCGGTGAGCTGCTCCTTGACATCGCGAATCTCGGCGAGAGCGCGCTTGTCGATTTCAAAAAGTTCGCCCGGCTCTGGCACTACGCCGTCAAAATATTTGTGGGTGAGTACGATGGCGCGGTTGACAAAGTTGCCAAGCGTAGCCACCAGCTCGCTATTGTTGCGGGTCTGGAAATCACCCCAAGTGAAGTCGTTATCCTTAGCTTCGGGAGCATTAGCGGTGAGCACATAGCGCAATACATCCTGCTTGCCGGGGAATTCCTGGAGATACTCGTGGAGCCATACAGCCCAATTGCGCGAGGTGCTGATCTTGTCGCCTTCGAGATTGAGAAACTCGTTGCTCGGCACATTGTCGGGGAGCTGGAAACCATCGCCATAAGCCATGAGCATGGCTGGGAACACGATGCAGTGGAACACGATATTGTCCTTGCCGATAAAGTGGATGATGCGGCTCTCGGGGCTCTTCCACCACTGTTCCCAGGTGTCGGGCAGCAGCTCCTTGGTGTTGGAGACATAGCCGATTGGGGCATCAAACCATACATATAGCACCTTGCCCTCAGCGCCCTCGAGTGGCACGGGTACGCCCCAGTTGAGGTCGCGGCTCACGGCGCGAGGCTGCAGGCCCAGGTCGAGCCAGCTCTTGCATTGGCCGTAGACATTGGTGCGCCATTCCTTGTGTTCATCGAGAGTCCAGTGACGCAGAGCCTCCTCATATTGGTCGAGGGGCAGATACCAGTGGGTTGTCTCCTTCATGGTGATGGGGGCGGAGGTCAGCACTGAGCGAGGATTGATCAGGTCAGTAGCATTGAGCGAGGAGCCGCACTTCTCGCATTGGTCGCCAAAGGCGCCCTCGGCGCCGCAGCGTGGGCAAGTGCCGGTGACATAGCGGTCGGCGAGGAACTCGCCAGCCTCGGCATCGTAGGGCTGAAGCGAAGTCTTCTTCACGAATTTGCCCTGGTCGTTGATGCGGGTGAAGAAATCTGAGGCGGTGTCATGGTGGATCTTGCTCGTAGTGCGCGAGTAGATGTCAAAGCTGATGCCAAGGTCATGGAATGAATCCTTGATGATCTTGTGATAGCGGTCGACTATGTCTTGGGGGGTAACACCCTCCTTGCGGGCTTTGATGGTGATAGGCACACCGTGCTCGTCGCTGCCGCCAATCATCAGCACGTCGCGACCCTGCAGGCGCAGATAGCGAGCGTAGATATCGGCAGGCACGTACACGCCAGCCAGGTGGCCGATGTGCACCGGACCGTTGGCGTAGGGGAGAGCGGTGGTAATCAATGTGCGTTTGAAATCCATGTTATATAGTTGTGAGTTATGAGTTGTGAGTTATGAGTTGTGAGTCATGAAAGGGCGATCGGGTTGGCTAACGCGGAGGAAGGGTGGGACGCTGGGGTCATTTAAGGGAGTTGACGGCTGAGCGATCGCCGACCACCCAGAGGATATCGCCGGGGGCGAATTTCATATTGGGTTGGGCATCGGTGTATTCATCGCCTCGCTGCAGAGCCACCACCACTACATGGTAGGTCTTGTGCAAATCGGCGCTCACAGGCGTGTGCCCTATCAGGGGAGATTTGTCAGATAGCATGATCGAGCTGAGCTTGAAATCCTCGAGGTCGCCATGGTCGGTGAAGTTGCGCTCGGCCTCGACATCGGGCAGCAGACGCTCAATCTGGTCATCGGTGCCGATTACGCCAATCACATCGCCGGGGAATAGGCGCTCATCGGCCCCGGGGATGGCTATCAGATGGGTGCCGCGATTGATGCCTACGATATTGACATTGTATTTCTGGCGCAAGTTGCTGTCGCGCAGACGCTGACCGGCATACGAGCAACCAGTGCCTACGGTCATGTGGGCCAGGTGCAGGTCGTTGACCACATTATTCTTCTTGCCCGAGCGGCGCAAGTCGCGCTCGTTGAGATTATCGATAAATTTGGTCTCGATTTGCTCCATCTGTATTTTGATTTTGCGTGAGAACACTACGCCAATCAGCAACACTACCAAGATGCCAAAAGCTACGCCCACGCCTATCGAGTAATGCCAAGTGACAATGTAGATCACAAAGGTGAGGGCCAGAATCACGCGGAAAATCGTCATCACGATTTGAGGTACGTTGGTGCTGAGCTTGACGCGAATCGAGGCGTTCTCTGCAACCTTGTCGCCATTGACAGGCACAATCAGAGCCCAAATGAATGGGGCCATCACCACCAGTGTGACGATGGTGCCGACCAGTCGGCTCCATTCAGGCATTATGTCCTCGAGCCAAGGCATGAAATACTGATGCGATACCAGCGAGATGGCAATCAAGATGATAGAGTAGAGCATAGTGGTCCATATCGAGCGTTTGAGGATAGTGACCCAGGCTCGTGACACGGCGTTGCTCTTAGTGGCCTCCTTCTGATATCGGTCAATCAGGAAGTGTAGGCGCTTGGGCAGATGGCGCTCAATCACATCGTAGACGCCGGGGGCCATCTTGATGAAATAGGGAGTGCCAAAGGTGGTGAGCACTGACACAGCTACCACAATCGGGTATATAGTGGGGTCGAGCACATGCAGATTCATACCGAGGGTAGCGATGATGAAGGCGAACTCGCCAATCTGGGTCAGCGAGAAACCCGACTCGATGGCAACCATCAGCGACTGGCCTGTGACGAGCATGCCAAATGTGCCAAACACAATCATGCCAACCACCACTACAGCCGAGAGGATAAGGATGGGGAGCCAGTACTGAGCGATAATCTGCGGCTGCACCATCATGCCCACTGAGATGAAGAAGACTGAGCCAAACAAATCCTTGATTGGCGTGGTCACATGCTCGATGCGCTCGGCATAGCTGGTGCCAGCCAGAATCGAACCCATCACGAATGCTCCAAGAGCCAATGAGAAACCGCAGTAGACCGAGAATACCGCCATGCCCAAGCAGAGGCCCATCGACACGACCAGCAGAGTCTCGTTGTTGAGGAAGCGACGCCAAGCGTTGAATAGCGAGGGCAACACAAACACACCAACCAAGAACCATATCACCAGGAAGAATACCAACTTGGCGATGCTGTATAGCAATTCGCCACCCTCGACAGTCTTGTTGATGGCTATAGACGATAGCAACACCATCATCACCACCGCAAACAGGTCCTCGACTATAAGCACGGCAAGCACAAGCGAGGTAAACTTTTTCTGCCTCAGACCCAAGTCATTGAATGCCTTGATGATAATCGTGGTAGATGACATCGAGAGCATGCCACCGAGGAAGAGGCAGTTGATAGTGGAAAAATGCATGAACTGGCCCACGGCAAAGCCGGCCCCCATCATGCCCGATACGATAATAAGCGCAGTGACGGCTGCCGAGCCTCCACTGTTGACAAGTTTCTTAAAGCTAAATTCAATTCCCAATGAGAACAACAGCACGATGATGCCTATCTGTGCCCAAAACTCGATATTCTCCTCAGATGTCACCGAGGGGAGATACTCAAAGTTGGGGCTGGCCAGAAATCCGGCTACGATGTAGCCCAGCACCACTGGCTGCTTAATCCATTTAAAAAGTATGGTGACCACGGCTCCTAACAGGAGAATGAAAGCCAGGTCGGTAATCAGTCCTTCTACGTTCATGCGAGGGGCGAGTTGGGCCAGCGGCTTGGCTGGCGGGATTATATGGTGACTTGATTGGCGAGAGCAATGCTGCGAGTGGGGAACACGAGGCGTAGCTGGTCGAACAGCTCGGTGAAGTTGACACGCTCGTGCACCAGAATCAGCATATTCAATTCGGTAGAATTAGTCTCGTAATTGCAAGCCATGTAATAGTTGGTGAGTAATATTTCGTTGCGCTCGAGCACTTCGCGGTACGGCTTGATGTCATCAACGATTACCGTGGTGCTGATGCGTATGATGCGCGATTCATGTCCCAGACTGATACGATGCTCGATGGTCTCGAATTGCACCAGAATAAACAGTATCAGAGTGGTAGCGGCGATGGCTACCCAGTACATGCCTACGCCTACGGCCATGCCGAGCGCGGCAGTCATCCAGATACCAGCGGCAGTGGTCAGGCCACGCACCGAACCCTTCATCTGTATGATGGCTCCCGCACCGAGGAAACCGATGCCCGAAACCACCTGGGCCGCGATACGGCTTGGGTCGCCATTCTTCAGCCCCAAATATTCTTGAGGCACATAGATTGACAGCAGCATTGCCAAAGTCGAGCCCATGGCTATGAGCGAGAATGTGCGCACACCGGCTATCTGGCCCTTGCGCTTGCGCTCATAGCCAACCACGCTCCCCAAAATCATGCTGAGCACGAGTTTGAAGATCGAGGAGGTGGTAGTCACCTCAGTAGAATTTATGGCGTCAAAGAATGTCTGGAGCATTATTTATAGTTTTGAGTTATGAGTTTTGAGTTATGAGTGCAGAGTGGGGAGCTATTCATAACTAATAACTCATGACTAATAACTCATTTGAGGGTGAAGGTGCGCGAGACGAGACGATAGTTGTCAGTAAAGAGTTCGACGGTGTATGTGCCAGCTGTTAGGGCAGTGGTGACATTCCAGTAGATTTTCACACCGGCGATTTCCTCGCCTGAGTATTCGATGGTCTTTTTAGCCGAACATTCGACCGAAGCGCCCTCAAATGTGAATGTGCCTCCGCCGCTGAGCACTTGGCCCGAGGGTGACACAATGCGCAGGAAAATCGTCTTCTCCCCTACTGGGGTGGAATTGTTCTGCGGTATTGTGAATGTCACCATCAGTTGGGTGGCTTTGCTTACCTTTTTCTCCTCCTTGCCTTTCTTGTTGAGCGCGGTGAGGGTCACGCCAGTCACGTTTAGCTTTTCGGCGAGTGTCATGCGTTCGCTGAGCTTCTCGTTTTGGCGCGAGGTCTCGGCCACCTTGTTTGAGAGCCGCGTGTTCTCGCTGCGTATCTCTTGATTCTCTTTGCGCAGAGCCTCATTCTCCTCGTTGAGCTGGGCAATCTGCTCCAGATAATTCTTGAGTACTACGCGCAGCGAGGCAATTTCATCTTTGAGCTTTTGTATCTCGGCAGCGCTCTTCTTTTTATGGTTGTTGAGCTCTTGCTGCAGTTTCTCTACTTTGAGTTTTGCGGCTTCGTATTTCTCTTGCAGTTCGCGCTTGACAGAATCGTCCATAATGATGATGCGCTGATTCTCGATGGTCTGGAATTCGCGATTCAGCTCATCGAAATCATATTTCATCATAGTCTGGTCGCGGTCGAGCTCGGCAGCTTGCCGGGCTTGGTTGGCGACCTCGATAGCTTTGTTTTTGGACGCGATTGACATTGCGAACCAAACGGCAGCGCCGAGTATGATCACCAGCAATACGGCGATGATACCCATCAGCGTGCGCTTATTATCGGTCGGGTTATTCATTAGGTATTAATTGTTTTTGCTTGTTATTTTTTTATTCGGGCCACGAAGAGGCCCGACACAGTAGCCGCCATACGGATGGCCCTTATTTTTGCCTTTTGCCTTTTGCCTTTTGCCTTTTGCCTTTTGACTTTTGCCTTTTGCCTTTTGACTTTTGACTTTTGACTTTTGACTTTGGGGGTTTTGGGTTCTATTAGTCGCGGG
>JAJBUH010000235.1 GCA_020860445.1 Bacteroidales bacterium
AAACAAATCTAATCGCTATTTTTGCCGATGAAATTTCTAAATCACCCTACAAATGCCTCCTGAGGGGATAAAGCATCCCAGCCCCACAGGAGCCTCACCCCCGGGGATGCACCAATAGGCAAACGAAAAGACACCTACCGCTTCTTGCTGCTGCCATGGTAGCTTCGGCATTGGTTGCCCCAAGCTTTACTGCCAACGCAGCTCTGCCTAAAGCCACTCCCAAACTCGCGGAGCGCACACACGTCAAGGCCCCGGCCAAGGCCCCAGCCAAAACTCAAGCCAAGCAGATGGAGTTGCCGCAAACTCGCCAATGGGCCAAGGGCGCAAACCAGTTTGCTCCCATCGCAAATCGCCCAATGCACCTGTCGAGCCTGCGTCCAGCCCAGAATGCTCCAGCCCTTGCTCCCGCCGCCACCGAGGTGTACGGCGCTATGATCTACAATGCCGACTGGGAGGAAGACCAGACCGGCATGTACTCGTTCTCAACCGGTACGAGCTGCGTAATCGACCCGATCGTCATTGATCCCTATATCTCGCCCAGCGGCGGCGGAGCTATGACGCCTGACGGCTATGTATGCACCAATTATTTCAGTTTCTGGGGTTATGTCTTCATCACCAATTATACATTTGATGAGGATTGGAACCTGACTGGCGAATATGACGGCGCATATTCGAGCTTGGCAACCGATATAACTTATGATGCCACTACTGGAGATATTTATGGTTGCTTCTACACCGATGACCTGTCGGGCTTCCAATTCGGCATACTCGATACCGACTCATGGTCATCGAGCCAAATCGCTCTGCTCGACCGCCGATTCACCGGCATGGCCGCTTCGTCAAAGGGCGACATCTATGGCATCGACGTGGATGGCGTGTTTGTGAAATTTGACAAGACCACTGGCGCTTATGAGGAGATTGCCAGCACCGGTATTGAGGCTGTCTATACCAGTAGCGCTGCCATAGATCCCGCAACCGACGTATTCTATTACATGCCTTGCGGCGAGGATGGCGTAACTCTCTATGCCATTGACCTGGCCACTGGCAATGCTACCGAGAAATACTACGCTGGCGATATCGAGGTGGTGGGCATGTACTTCCCAATTGTCACCACTCCTGATGACGGTCCTGCTCCAGTCGAGAACGTAGTGCTTGACTTTGCCGATGGCAGTCTCTCTGGCACAATTTCATTCACCGCCCCAGCCACTCTCTATGATGGCACCACTCCGGCCGCCGATGCTACCCTCAACTATACCATCACCGCCAATGGCGGCGAGGTGGCCTCTGGCACATGCGCCTATGGCGAGCAAGTGACTGCCCAGGTGACACTCCCCGACAATGGAAACTACAAATTCGTAATCACCGTGAGCAATGAGGCTGGCACCAGCCCCACAGTAAAGGCTGCTCAGTACATTGGCTTTGATACCCCCAAGGCTATCGATGAGGTAGTCGCCTCTTATGCCGACGGCACGATGCGCGTTACTTGGACCCCAGTCGACGCCTCAGTCAATGGCGGATACATGGGCGCTATCAGCTACACAGTGAGTTGCAATGGCGAGGTGCTGGCTCAGGCCCTTACCGATTGCGAGTATGAATACGCAGTTGCCGAACCTGAGGCTCTCACTGTATACCAGTATTCTGTGCAAGCCGTAGCCGAAGGCTTGGCTTCAGCTCCTACCCTGTCAAATGCCGTAACTCTTGGCCAGATTATTCCTCCGTTCACCGAATCATTCTCTTCTGATCCTCTGCAAGCTGGCTGGACAGTGATTAATGTCAACGCTGACCATCGCGAATGGACATGGGATGGCTCAGAGATGATGATTTCCTATACCAATTCGGGCGTATATCAAGACGACTGGTTGGTGACCCCGCCCGTGCGTCTCGAGGAGGGCAAATACTATGAGTTCTCATTCCTTACCGCCAACGCATCCAGCAATTATCCCGAGCGCATCGAGGCTGCCATGGGCACCGAGCCTACTGCCGATGCTATGACCACTATCCTGGTTGAGCCTACCGACCTCATCGATGGCACATGGCTGACTCTGAGCAAGGGCTTCCTCGCTCCCGCGACTGGTACTTTCTATTTCGGCATCCACGCTATCAGCGACCCCGACCAGTACACCATCTATGTGACCGATGTGGCAATCTCAGGTGCTAAGGATGCTGGCGCTCCCGCTGCTGTCGAGAACCTGAAGGTTGCCAACTCTACCGATGGTACCCCGACTGCCACCATTACCTTCACCGCTCCTACCCAGACAATCGGCGGCGCTGACTTGGCATCAATCAGCTCAATCGACGTATATTGCGATGGCGAACTGATCAACGCCGCGCCTAATGCACAGCCTGGCTCAAAAATCTCGTGCACCTATGCTGCTCCCGCTATGGGCACATACGAGTTTGAGGTTGTGGCCACCAACGATGCTGGCGCTGGCCTCTCTGCTACCGCTTCGGCTTACCTGGGTATCAACTTGGCAGCTGCTCCCGCTGAGGCTTCGGTGGTTGAGACAACTCCTGGCGTGGTAGAAATCACCTGGAGCGCCGTCGACACCGATATCGATGGTCTGCCAATGAATCCGGCATTTGTGACCTATACCATCATTGACTACAACGGCGTTGTAGCCGAGGGTCTCACCGACACCTCTTACACCTACCAGGCTATGGCCGAGGGCGAGCAAGATTTCGTATCTTATGCTATCTATGCTGTGACCGAGGCTGGATACAGCCGCTCGTACACCGAAACAAATGTTATCGCTTGCGGCACACCGTGGGATGCCCCATTCGTTGAGACATTCGCTGACGGCGGTCTGGCTTGGCCATGGGCTGTGCAGAATAATTACGGCTCGGTTACATTTGGCGTTGTCACCGACGGATACTTTGAGGAGGTCAACTCGGCAGCTGGCGACAATGGCTTGCTCTATATGTCGGGCAGTGGCTACTATTATTCTGGTTCGCTCATCTCGGGCAAGATCAATGTCGACCTCGACAGCCCAGTGCTCTCATATTACTGGTATAGCCTCGGCATTGAGAATGAGAATGTCATCGATGTGCAAGTGCTCTGCGATGGCCAGCTTGAGACTGTCAACTCGCACAACCTGGTAGCTGACCGCGTAGACTGGTATCGCACCCAGATTGATATGAGCGCATACAAGGGCAAGACCGTACAGCTATACTTCACCATTACGGTCAACGCTTATATCTACACCTTCATCGACGATATCCGCCTCGAGAATCCTCTCGATTATGACTTGGCCGTGACTGGCATCAGCTCAAATGCTTCGACCGTCAAGGCTGGTTCAGACATCGAAATCTCGTACAACCTGACCAACTATGGCGTCAAGGATGCCGAGGGCTACACCGTAAGTCTCTATTGCAATGGCGACCTGGTGCAGACGGCTGAGAATCTGCCTGCTATACCATGGACAGAGACCTATACTGGCACATTCACCCACTCATTCAACGCCCTCAAGGCTGGCACCTACGAGATGAGCGTTGAGGCTTATCTGCCTGGCGACGAGGACACTGACAACAATGCCTCGACCACAGTACAGATTGTTGTTAAGACCTCTAACTATCCATCGGTAGACCTTTCGGGCGAATATGTTGATGGTCAGGGCGTAGTGCTCACTTGGGAGGCTCCGTATCTCGACACCGCACCGCGCACAATCGTTGAGGACTTTGAGAGCATCGACTATGAGCCGTTCACCATGGAGAGCTTCGGCCCCTGGACTCTGCGCAACTACAACGATGACTATACCTACTCGATGTCTGGCATCTTCTGGCCTAACGCTGGCGAGCCCTTCGGCTACATTCTCTACTGCCCCGAAGAGGTAGAAGACAATGATCCCGGCATGGTTGGATATGGCGAGGATGGCAACTTCCTGGCTGCTGTGGCTCATGAGAGCGGCGCTAACGATGCTTGGCTGATTTCACCCGAGCTGCCTGGCTCAGCCCAGACCGTGACATTCATGGCTCGCTCGTACAGCGACGACTACGGCTTGGAGGAAATTGCTGCTTACTACTCGACCACCGACAATGAGCGCGACAGCTTCATCGAGATGGAGATTGGCGGTTACAGCGACAGCGGCGTGCCGACAGACTGGACTAAGTTCTCGCTTGACCTGCCCGAAGGCACCAAGTATTTTGCTATCGTATCCACCTCGTATGACATCTGGATCCTCATGCTCGACGACATCAGCTACGTGGGCTACAGCGACTTTGGCAACCTGGTTGTCGAGGGCTACAATGTATACCGCGATGGCGAGAAGATCAACTCTGAGCTCTTGACCAATACATCGTATGTCGACACCGAGGCTACCGAGGGCACATACAACGTGACCGTGGTTTACGCTCAGGGCGAATCGGCTCCGTCGAATGCTGTCGAGGTTAAGACCCAAGGCATCGAGGATCTGATGGCACAGAAAGCTCGCGTCAAGGTAGTCGACCACACCATCATAGTGCTCGGCTCTGACGATGTAGTGATCAGCGCTGCCGATGGTAAGGTAATCCGCTCGGCCAAGGGTCAAGCCCGTGTCGAGGCTACCGTAAGCACCGGCGTCTACCTGGTTAAGACTACCGATGGCGTAGCCAAGGTAATCGTGAAATAAGCATTAGTTGCTGTCTTTATAAAAAGAGGGCTGACGCGCCATCGAGGCGTCAGCCCTCTTTTTGCTATACCAAAATCAATAACTAATTTACAGAGATTATTACCAATTACTAACCAATTTGTGTAGATTATTTCCAGGTCAGGGTTGAGCCGGGAGCGATTGAGGAGTGGGGGAGGAATAGGGTGGTTAGCTTGTCACCATCGAGGGTCACGCTCTTGACCTTTTGTGACTTGAGATTGTTGACGATGCGAAACTCTCCTCCTTGGGGCAGCGAGATTACAGCCTCCTCAACCATGGGGATGCCCAGGTCGTATTGGCCGCTGGCGGGATTGACGGGGTAGAAGCCGAGGGCCGAGAAGATATACCAAGCCGACATCTCGCCGCAATCGTCATTGCCAGCGTAACCTGAGCTGGTGTTGTCGTACATCTCATCCATGATGCGAGCGACCAGGGCGCGTGTCTTTTCGGGTTTGCCGATATAGTTGTAGAGATAAGCCACGTGGTGCGAGGGCTCGTTGCCGTGAGCGTATTGGCCGATGCAGCCCGAGACATTGTTGTTCTGCTCGCCGCTCTGGTCGGTAAGGGTGAAGAATTGGTCGAGCTTTTGCTCAAAGGCCTTGGCTCCGCCAGTTAGTTCTACCAGATGTGCCACATCCTGAGGCACATACCAGTAGTATTGCCAGGCGTTACCCTCGGTGAATGCCGAACCGCCGTTGCCGCCATGGCACAAAGGGTCGAATGGCTCAATCCAGTGGCCATTTTCGTCCTTGGGCTGGAAGAAGTGGGTGTCCTCGTTGTAGAGATTTACGTAATTCTTGGCGCGCTTGCCAAAATGCTGGGCATCGCGGTCGTGGCCGAGGCGCTGTGCGAGCTGGGCCACGCACCAGTCATCGTAGCTATCCTCGAGGGTGATGGATACCGACTGGGTCTGGAGCGGCTCGGGCATATAGCCGTATTTTTCCCACACTTGCCAGGGCGAATTTGGGTGGGGCGTAAGGCTGGCACCCTTGACGGCAGCCCAGGCGCGCTCGGCATTGATGCCGGGAATGTCCTTAAGTACTGCGTCGACAACCACCGGGATGGCATGGTTGCCAATCATGCAATAGTTGTCCTGGCCCCAGAGTTGCCAGATGGGCAGGTAGCCGTAGGCTTCGTAATGGTCGAGCATTGAGTTGACAAAGTCGCGCGAGCGCTCGGGGTCAAGTATGGTGTAGAGGGGATGGGCGCCTCGGTAGGTATCCCAGAGCGAGAAGGTGGTGTATTGGTTCTGCCCTTCGGGCATTTGGCGCACTGTGAAGTCGGCACCCATGTATTGGCCGTTGCAGTCACTGCTCAGGTTGGGCTGCTGCATCGCATGGTAGAGAGCGGT
Organism: Bacteroidales bacterium; assembly: GCA_020860445.1. Taxonomy (GTDB): domain Bacteria; phylum Bacteroidota; class Bacteroidia; order Bacteroidales; family Muribaculaceae; genus CAG-873. The sequence continues at coordinate 5,974 of JAJBUH010000235.1, forward strand.
GTAGAATGTGGTCATCTTATCCTCGGGGGCCTTGATGGCGATCTTGCCGAGCTGCTGCTCCCAAGCGGCATCAGCCTGGGCTACATAGTCGTCAAAGCTCCAGCCTGGGGCCTCGGTCTGCAGGTTCTCCTTGGCATTCTCCCATGATACGGGCGAAATGCCGACCTTGCACATTAGCTGGTCCATCTGGCCGAAATCGACCCATGCCTTGAGTGCGCGGCCGTTGATTACCTGACCCGGTTCTTGGCGGTGGCCATCGCTGAGAGCGAGATGGCGGATCGGGGCTGAGAACTCTATGTAGAAACATACCTTGCGCAGCTTGGCCCAGCCCGTGATCCAGCGGTAGCCGGCCAGGGCGTTGGGCGCCACTTGGCGCAGTTGGCCTTGGATTATCTGGCGGTCCCAACTGCCTTTTAGGGCCGAGTGGTCGATATCAACCAGCAGGCGACACTGATGCCCGGCGGGGTAGTCGTATTGGTGTATGCCTACGCGCTCGGTGGCGGATAGGCTGGCGCTTATGCCCTCGTCGAGGAGTTCCACGCGGTACAGACCGGGGTGCGCCTCTTCTTGCTCGTGGCTGAATGCCGACGATGTTCGGTCGGTGGTGGTGGGGAATAGGGATATGTCGATGAGATCGCAGGCGCCAGTGCCGCTGAGGCGCGTATGGCTGAAGCCGTAGATTGTCGAATCGTTGTAGTCATAGCCCGAGGCGTTGTACCAGTCGGGGGCCGGGTGGGTGTCAGGACTGAGCTGAACCATGCCGAATGGCATGGTGGCACCGGGGTAGCAGTTGCCACAGAGGCCTCCCTCGATGGCTCCGGTGCCGATGAATGGGTTGACGTATTTGGTGAAATTTCCGGCGCAGGCTCCAATCGCAGCCGCAGCCATCATTGCAAGGGTTAAGATTCGCATGGGTGGTATGTGGGTATTAAGGATTTGCATCACGGTAACATTGGGTATGGATTGCCTCTCCGCTATGGCCTCAGGCGTTTTCCATGCCGCAAAATTACTGCCAAATCCCCATTTTCCCCTACCACATTTGATTCTTTATTTGCCACAAATCCACCAAAAATCCCCTCCCCCGAGCAAAAGTGTAATTTTTATAGTTCAAAAAGGATTGAAAAGTGCGATTTTGATTTGGTAAAATGGATTGAAAAGTGTAATTTTGCGAGGTAAATGTCAATTAATAAACAAGTTACTATGTTATTCCGCAAAATAGCCAGCTATGTAGAAGATTTCTTGTCGTTAGATAACGACAAAATTTTGATACTTGACGGTGCGCGTCAGGTGGGCAAGTCATTTATCATCCGAGAGATTGGAACAAAACTTTATCCAAATTTCATAGAGATCAACTTTGTGAGAGATGATGAGGGAGAACAATTCTTCAAGGATGTCCATACGACTGAGGAATTTTATTTCAAGCTAAGTTCTAAATATGGGCATCAACTTGGAGAATACCAAAATACCCTAATTTTTTTAGACGAGATCCAACAATATCCCCAATACTTTACT
>JAJBUH010000153.1:0-5629 GCA_020860445.1 Bacteroidales bacterium
GTCTTTAAGTCAGAAAGTTATGAATTGTAACAATTTTTGTTGCTGAAGTCCCGGGGGGAAGGCTGCCGCTTGCTGAGGGAGCCCCACTCCTCAACCCCACCAGCATGGCTTTCAAAATCTTTTTGGCCAACGACATTGTTTTATTTAATAAAATGTCGTAACTTTGCCGATGAACTAAATTTTGAAGGTATGTTAGGCGTCAATTCAAAGAGAGAACCCTTGCGGGGAGATTTCGCGAAACAGTTTCGCGAACTGATGAAGCGTGTGGATGAAGGTCAGTTGTCAGAGGCTGACAAGAAGAGATTGGCTTTGCGTCATAAAAAGACAGGTCATAACTATAAATTAGAAATATAGTGAATCTCTCCATTCATCCCATGCACGATCTATCCGCCCTTAAGAATTTTGAGTGCGGAATTCCTAAAATGGATGCTTTTATCCAGAATTCTTTACATCTAAGCATTGAAAATCATTACTGTTTACCCTATGCTTGCGAAGATGAGCAAGGTAAACTGGTGGCTTTCTTTGCTTTGAGTTTTGATTCCTTGTCGCTCGATGAAGACGATAAGGCTGACTTGGCTCTTGATTTGGATATAAAGGGTTATCCTATCGAGAGTAGATATTCAGAAACATTTTATGGGAAGTCGCGCTATCCTGCTTTGGAGATTGCCTATCTGGCGGTGTCTAAGGAATATAGGAAATCAGGAATCGGCTCTACGCTGTTGAATGCAATATTTGATATTGCCAAGTCCCAAAGGGTGGCTGGATGCCAATTTATCACTGTAGAGGCTTTGGTGACTAATGAATATTCAGCTGTCGGTTTCTATGCTAAAAGCGGATTCTCTCAAGGAGAGCTTTTGAAAGCTGGGAAAGAGACAATTCTGATGTTTGCCATAGCTCAGGATTTTTAAGTTCTGCCTCCCTCTTTTGCACGGCGGGTCGAAGACACCACCCTCCACAACCCCACCAGCAACCGTAGCAATAAATTCGGAGATGCCCCTGCTTGCTGGGGCATCAACAAGAAACCCCGCCTGTTGGTGGCCCAGCAAGCGGGGCCACCCCCGAATTAAAGAGCCAGTAGCAACCCCATCCGCATGGCCTCCGTGTCCACCGCTAAGCGTCAGCGCCTCCGTGAGAAGGGAAACCCCTCCGTGCTTCTCCGTCCCTCCGTGGTTAAAAATAAATCCCTATGTTTGTCAGCCCCTCGTGTTGAATCCGCGTGGATTAATTTTACATGGCAGTTTAATAGGTCTAATCCAATTTGGGATAAGGCCCCATAGTTTATATTTCTCCTTTCCCCCTTAAATCACCTATGAATAAAGAAAAAGTGCAGCAGAGAGAAAGACTTTTTGCCATAGCCGCCCTGGCCGCACTGGTCCTCAGTGGTTGTAGCGACGACGACGCGCAATTTGTTAATGCTCCGAGGCAGGTGAGCGTTAACGCCAGAAATGTAGCCGTGGGCGCCAACGGCGCCTCCCGCGGGGCCTCGACCATCCTGGCTGGCACGCCAGCCGAGGCGGATGGCGCCTCGCGCACCCAGATCGGCACCACCAGCGACGGCAACCTCCACATCGAATGGGTCAGCGGCGACAAAATCGGAGTATTCGGCTCGGGCAGCGCCGAACAGGCCGAGCTCGCCCCGAGCCTCAGCTCGGGCCAGACAGCCGAGCAGACCCTCTTCACTGGCACCGTCAGCGGTGACATCACCGCCGCCTACTACCCCTACCAGGGCGCGGCGACAGCCACCAACGTGCCCGTCACCATCGGCGACCAGACCTACATCGGCGTCGCCTCGATCGCCGACACCGACATCAAGGTCGGCGACATCGCCACCATGGGCAGCGACGGCTCGAGCTACGACATCGACTTTTACCCCTTAGTCTCGATGATTTGCATCCAGGTCAGCGCCGGCAGCTGCGAAATCGCCAACACCGAGACCCTCAGAAACATCAAGATTGCCAATGCCGAGGGCGCCAGCAACGGCGCCTGGGCCGGCACGTTCACCTTCAATCCCACCGACGGCAAGGATGCCGCCCTCACCGTCACCGAGGCGCAGGACAATATCTCGATCGGCCTTGGCAGCGGCGTCGGCCAGACCCAGACCACCGAGATATATTGCGCCATGGCGCCGGGCCTGAAGCAGGGCGACCTCATCGACGTCACCCTCACCACCGACCAGTGGGATGTGACCATGACATTCACCGTGCAGCAAGATATGGTGGCCGGTGCCCTATACACCATGCCCATCGACATGGCTGTGGCTGAGGCCAATAAGGACAAATACAACTACCGCATCAACCCCGTCGACAAGAGCGAAGAGCTGCTCGGCAGCGGCGCCCTGCAGAGCCTGACCTTCGCCCTCGCCGACAATGCCGACCTATGCACCCAGGTGGTTAAGGTCAAGGTAAACTATAACTCCAGTACCACCGTCACCGATGCCAGCGACTACACGCTCGACATCACCGAGGGCGACGACGGCGGCACTATCAACCTATGCATTCCTTATCTCTACAACTTCACGATCGTGCCGCGATTCACGCTCGGCAGCGCCGACTACACGCTGCGCACGAGCCGAGGCGTCATCACCTCGGGCCAGACCGCTGTCGATTTCTCCGAGCCGGTGACTCTGACGGTGAGAGACACGGAGGGTAGGGAGCGCGACTACGTGGTCACCATCACCAATTCGGGTCTGCCCGTGGTGGTGCTGAATACCAACGGTGACGCCGGCACCAAAGAGTACCCCTGGGCCCACACCACGGTGGCCGAAAAGACGAGCGAATGGCCGACGGCCAACACGTTCGCCCTCTACGACCACTCCAAGCCGAGCAACAATATCGAGACGATGGACTGCGGCTTCCGCTTGCGCGGCAATTCGTCCATGAATATGCCCCAGAAACCCTTCGCTATCAAGCTGAGCTCGAAGCAGAAGGTGTTGGGCATGGCATCGCACAAGCGCTGGTGCCTGCTGGCGGGTTGGCAGGACAATTCGCGCATCCGCAACCAGGTGGCATTCGAGGTGGCACGGGTGATACAGGAGCATTTCGCGGGTTCATCTCTTGGCACTGGCCTGGCGTGGAACCCCTCGGGCAAGAATGTCGAGGTGGTGCTCGACGGCGCGCACATCGGCAACTATCTGCTGTGCGAACAGATCAAGATCGGCTCTAAGCGCCTCAACATCGCCGACTGCTACGAGGACAGGCTGGCCGACGGCCTCGACTGCGGGTTTGAGGATTGCGGCTATCTGCTTGAGTTTGATACAAATTATGACGAGACGTATAAATTCTATACCTCATCGCGGAGGCTGCCCTGCATGAGCAAGGATGATGTGCTGACCGATGACATCTGGAATCAGCTGCAGGCATATATCAACCTGGTGGAGGAGTGCATTGTGACAGGTGACTATGAGGGCTCGCGGGATTACCTCGACTGGGCATCAGTGATTGACTGGTGGTTTGTGCACGAGCTGACGATGAACGACGAGTACAAACACCCCAAGAGCGTGTATATGTACAAGGATGGCGCCGGGCTGCTCTGCGCCGGCCCGGTCTGGGATTTCGACTACCAGACATTCCCCGACATCTCGGCTATCAATAGCAACCAGGTGCTCAACAATAATGGCAGAAATTCCTATAAATACACCTATTCCTCGCTGATGTGTAAAGAAAATAGCAGCGGCGTGTACATGTGGTATCCATTGCTGTTGCAGAGCTCCGAGTTTGTGGCCATGCTCAAGGAGCGCTGGGAGTCGGTTTATCCCTCGCTGTCAGCCGTAACCTCGGTAATCGCCGAGCTCGGCGAGCTCAACGCCCTCAGCTGGCAGTACAACCACGCTCAGTGGTGGGTATCACCCACAGACACCCGCACCATCATGGGCTGGTTCATCGACTGCGCCGGCGACGAATTATTGGATGACTATCCCACCATAATCTCCACCCTCATCTCCTCATATACTTCAAGATTAGAGGGCCTCAACACAGCCATCAACAATCTGTAGCCCCTATCCGCATGGCCTCCGTGACCTCCGCAGCGGCCATGCCGCCTCCGTGAGAAGGTTAATCCCTCCGTGCTTCTCCGTCCCTCCGTGGTTAAAAATAACCCCATAATAATATCCGTGGTTAAAAATAACCCCATGTAAATACCTATGGTTAAAGAAATCCACTCATTTGACCTTGATTGAAAAATACAAACCAAAATATATCACAATGAAAAAGCTTATCCTTGCGGCCCTGGGGGCCGCTGCCTTGGCTCCGGCCTACGGCCAGGAGACACTCGGCGCTGTCGAGTTCATCGAGAGCGACTCGGTCGCCATCAACGATTATCACCGCGTTGAGACCAACGGCTTCTGGCACAACTGGAACTTCGGCGTGGCCGCCGGCCCCGAGATCTACTTCGGCGACCACAACAAGCAGGTGCCCTTCAAGGACCGCCTCTCGCCGGCCCTCGACGTCTACGTCGCCAAGTGGTTCTCGCCCAGCATCGGTCTGCGCCTCGAGTATTCGGGCCTGTACGTGCGCGGCGCAACGCAGAACGACTACCACACCAACGGCGAGCCCATCAACGGCAAGCCCTGGGACGGCTACTGGCTCAAGAAGCAGAAGTTCAGCTACTACAACCTGCACCTCGACGCCATCCTCAACCTCACCAACATCATCGGCGGCTACAAGCCCAACCGCTTCTGGAACACCAACATCTACTTCGGCGTGGGCTGGGCCCGCGTGTGGCACTATCCGCAGGCCAGCGAGGTGACCCTCAACGTGGGCTGGCTCAACACATTCAGGCTCAACAAGCACTTTGACGCCATCGTTGACGTGCGCGGCATGATGGTCAACGACCGATTCTCGGGCGACACCGGCGGCCGCTTCGAGGAGGGCATCCTCTCCGTCTCGGTCGGCCTCAGCTACTGGCTCAAGCCCGGCTGGAGCCAGTCGAAGACCTACTACAAGACCAAGACCGTCTACGACCAGGCCCAGATTGCCGAACTCAACCGCAAGATTAATGACATGACGCAGGAGAAGGCTATCCTCGAGGCCGCTGTGGCCCAGGGCACAGCCACCCGTGGCGACATCCGCGAGACGCTCAAGCGCATGGTCAGCGCCAACTTCATCAACTTCGTAATCAACAAGACCACCCTCACCGATGAGTCGAAGATCAACCTGAAGATGTTCGCACAGCTCATCAAGATGAGCGACCCGACCGACCACTTCGAGATCGTCGGCTACGCCGACAAGGCCACCGGTACCCCCGAGATCAACGAGCGCCTCAGCCGTGGCCGCGCCGAGGCGGTCTACAACTTCCTGATCAAGGAGGGCGTCGACCCCTCGAAGCTGTCGATCGACTACAAGGGCGGCGTCGGCAACATGTTCTACAACGACCCGCGCTTCTCGCGCTGCACCATCACCCGCCTCATCGAGGACGGCGTCCCCTACGAGCCCGAATACCTCTTCGACCCAGAGGAGTAGGTGAGCGCGGCCCCCGCGAGCCCTGAGTGTGGCCGCGCCGCCCTCGGCGCTGGGCAGTCTCCACCAGCAACCCGTAGCGGCGTGCTGCGTCAGCGTGGTGGGCCCGGTGCCCCCGCGGGCCCTGAGTGTGGCCGCGCCGCCCTCGGCGCTGGGCAGTCTCCACCAGCAACCCG
>JAJBUH010000153.1:5729-7046 GCA_020860445.1 Bacteroidales bacterium
TAGCGGCGTGCTGCGTCAGCGTGGTGGGCCCGGTGCCCCCGCGGGCCCGGTCAGCCGATGGTAATTTTTTTACCCTCGCAGATTTGCGCAGATTTACGCAGATCTGTTTAATCTGTTTAATCTGTTTAATCTGCGAGACAAAAACCACGAAGGCCTCGAAGGGTATCACGAAGGCCACAAAGGATTCTATCCTTTTGAGCGGTTGGGGCCGCAAGGCCACAAAGCCGCTGACGCTTAGCGAAGCCCACGAAGACCTGCTCCACAACCCCATCAGCAACCCGAATCGACGTTGTTGGCGGAGGCGCGTGTCTCAGACCGCGCCCATCAGGCGAAGGCACTCTACACAGATGGCACAGATGGCACAAAGACATAAGATGGCCATCCATTCCATAGAGCGCAAGCGCGCTGACAGATGTCACAGACCATCCGGATGGCATCTGTGGAAATCTGTCGGCGCGACCGCGCCTCTAAGGGATTGATTTCCCAGGCGTGGCCTCTGTGTGCCATCTATGCCATCTGTGTATAGACCCATCAGCAACCTATCCTCAAAACTCCGTGGTTTCCATTACTCAATCGTAACTAACAATAACTGCCCCATGCGTCAATCCTCGCAGGGGTTGTTTGTGTTAGGGCTCCCTCCGCCGGCGGTAGCCTTCCCGCGCTGCGGGGGCTAGGGGGCCGATCCTTAAAAATCATTAACTGTAGTGGTTTTGCCCTCATGTTTAGTCCCCGCCATTTGGTCATTTCACAGATAATTCGTACCTTTGTACTACCATTTCATCACCCTCAGTTTTAAACCCATATCCACCCATTCCCCTCTTTACCGATTTTCGCCCCCCCTAACCCCCGCAGCGGGGGGAGGCTGCCGCCTGCTGAGGGAGCCCCACTCCTTGTCTACTTTATCTAACACGGAGTCTACTTTATCTAACACGGAGCGCACTGAGGAACACGGAGCTCACGGAGACTCTCTCTTTCCTTAGGGGATACGCTTCAGGAATCGGTCACAGAGACCGCTGAAGCGGTATCAGAGGACTCGGAGTGTGGACGTTATCCTTTGATTCCGGTGACAGTGAGGTGTTAGGCCCTCCGCCGCTTGTCCTCGCGCTCAGTGTCCTCTGCTGCGGCGTTGCCGCCTCTGTGACCGATTCCAGAGCGCACACAGGGCAAAAAAAAGAAAAGCCTCAGCGAACTCTGTGTCCCTCAGTGCCCTCCATGGTAAAAATAGCATAGTACACTATTGTCTACTTTATCTAACACGGAGGGCACTGAGGAACACGGAGCTCACGGAGACTCTCTCTTTCCTTAGGGGATACGCTT
>JAJBUH010000153.1:7146-7378 GCA_020860445.1 Bacteroidales bacterium
CGCCTCTGTGACCGATTCCAGAGCGCACACAGGGCAAAAAAAAGAAAAGCCTCAGTGAACTCTGTGTCCCCTCAGTGCCCTCCGTGGTAAAAATAGCATAGTACACTATTGTCTAACAATGGTTTGAATTTCAAACCACGGAGAGACGGAGGGCCACGGAGGGCCATCTCGGCCTTCCCACGGAGGCGCTGACGCTTAACGGTGGTCACGGAGGCCATCCGGGTGCAACCCA
>JAJBUH010000270.1 GCA_020860445.1 Bacteroidales bacterium
GGCGGCTACTGTTCTCGGTCACTGTGTGACCGAGCCCCCGGATGGCCATTTTTCATTTTTCATTATTCATTTGTGAGGCGTAGCTCGCTGATGACCTTGTTTTGGTCGGGGTCGTAGTCGACGAAGATCTCGCCTCCGCTCTGCACTGAGGCACCGATGATGAGCTCGGCCAGCTCGTCCTCGAGATACTTCTGGATGGCGCGCTTGAGCGGGCGAGCGCCATACTGGGCGTCGTAGCCCTTGTCGGCGATGAAATTCTTGGCGCGCTCGGTCAGGTTGAGCGTGAAGCCCAGGTCCTCGACGCGCTTGTAGAATCCGGCCAATTCGATATCGATGATTTTGAAGATAGCTTCGCGGTCGAGCTGGTCAAACATCACGATGTCGTCGATACGGTTTAGGAACTCGGGCGAGAACGCCTTGTTGAGCGCCTTTTGCAGTACGCCGTGGGTGTACTCCTTGTCGACAGCCTGGGTGGTGAAGCCCACGCCCGAACCAAACTCCTTGAGCTGGCGGCTGCCGATGTTCGATGTCATGATGATGATCGTGTTCTTGAAATCGATGCGTCGACCCAGGCTGTCGGTGAGGCGACCCTCGTCCATCATCTGCAGCAGCAGGTTGAAGACATCGGGGTGAGCCTTCTCGATCTCGTCGAGCAGCACCACCGAGTAGGGGTGACGGCGCACAGCCTCGGTGAGCTGGCCGCCCTCTTCGTAACCTACGTATCCCGGAGGCGCACCCACGAGGCGGCTCACCGTGAATTTCTCCATGTATTCGCTCATGTCGATACGGATCAGAGCGTCGTTTGAGTCAAACAGGTATTGGGCGAGTTTCTTGGCCAGGTGGGTCTTGCCCACGCCGGTCGGACCGAGGAACATAAACGTTCCAATCGGCTTATTCGGGTCTTTCAGGCCAATGCGGTTGCGCTGGATAGCCTTGACAATCTTGTCGATAGCGTTGTCCTGGCCGATGATTGCGCGCTTGAGGGTCGGACCCATCTCAAGCAGTCGCTTGCCTTCGGCCTGGGCTATGCGCTGCACTGGCACGCCGGTCATCATGGCCACCACCTCGGCAACCTTGTCCTCGTCGACGGGCGAACGTTGTTCGCCGAGCGAGTTTTCCCACTGCTCCTTGGCGCGGTCAAGTTGCTCTGACAGGCGCTGGGCCTGGTCGCGGAACGAAGCTGCCGATTCGAAATTCTGCGACTGGGCGGCTTTGAGCTTATTCTGGGTTGCCTCGTCGATGGCTTTCTCGAGCTTCTCGATTTCCTCGGGCACCTCTACATTAGTAATATGCACGCGGCTGCCAGCCTCGTCGAGGGCGTCAATGGCCTTGTCGGGGAAGTTTCGGTCGCTGATATAGCGCTCAGTGAGCTTGACGCAAGCCTCGAGGGCCTCGGGAGTATAATATACATTGTGGTGCTCCTCATATTTATCCTTGATGTTGTTGAGGATTTGCAGCGTCTCCTCGGGGGTGGTGGGTTCGACCATCACCTTCTGGAAGCGGCGCTCCAGGGCACCGTCCTTTTCGATATTCTTGCGGTATTCATCGAGTGTGGTAGCGCCGATGCATTGCAGTTCGCCGCGCGCCAGGGCTGGCTTGAGCAAGTTGGCGGCATCCATCGAGCCGGAGGGGTTGCCGGCGCCTACGATGGTGTGGATCTCATCGATAAATAGGATGATGTCAGGATTTTTCTGCAGTTCGTTGAGGATGGCTTTGATGCGTTCCTCAAATTCGCCGCGATATTTTGTGCCGGCCACGATGCCTGCCATGTCGAGCGACACTACGCGCTTGTTAAATAGGATGCGCGACACCTTGCGCTGGTTGATGCGCAGGGCCAGGCCCTCAACGATGGCCGACTTGCCGACGCCGGGTTCGCCTATTAGCACGGGGTTGTTCTTCTTGCGGCGGCTGAGGATTTGGGCGAGGCGTTCGATTTCCGTCTCGCGTCCCACCACCGGGTCGAGGCGACCCTCGAGGGCTGCGCGTGTCATGTCATGGCCGAACTTGTCGAGCATCGGCGTGTCGTTGCCGGCTTGCTTGCTGGTGCGGCGATTCTTGTTGGAGCTTGAATCGGGGGCTCCGGATGATTGCTTGTCGTCATCGTCATCGCTGAGGAAGTCAGAACCGGCTGTCGGAGCCGGGGCTTCGCCGTCGGTGACGAGTTGGCAGAGGCGGCGATAGTCAACGCCTGCTGCGTGGAAAGGCTTGATAAACTCCATATTCTGCACTTCTGGATTGTGAAAAATGGCGAGCAGTATGTGCACCGGCTCTACTTCTTTATGTTTGAGCATGCGTGCCTCGAGGACACTTAGCTTCACTATGCGGTTGGTGATGTCGCTTACCGCGAGCGAGGTAGAGGGAGAGGCTTGGTTGAACAGCCAGTTGTCGAGATGTTGGTACAGCTCGTAGGCTGAGCCGTCGACGGCGGCTTTCTCGATCAGCTTGAATTCACGGCTGTTCATGTCCGCAAGCATGGCCAGGAGGAGATGCTCGGGGTCGATGTTGCTGTTGTTGTGCCGGATGGCCTCTTTCTTGCACCTTTCAAGAAGGGCGGGCACTTCGGGTGAAAAATTATCCATAGTCTGTCGGTCTGTTGCAAATTGAGAAAAGCGAGGCTCGGGGGTTGAAATTTGGAGAGGAGAGCCCGATTCGCGTCATAATTTAATACTATAACAATTTACGCACCAAAAAACGCTAATCGGGATTAACAAAAAATTTCAAAAATTTTCTCTTTGTATATTATGGGATGTCTAAACACGGAGGTCACTGAGGGGCACTGAGTTCACGGAGTCTTTATATTTCCTTTGAGAATACGCTTTTTGACTCGGTCACAGAGACCGCTGAAGCGGTGCCAGAGGTCACTGAGTGTGGGCGTCATCCTGGATGCTATCATTTCGATTCTGGAGCTGGTGAAGGGACAGGCCATCCTCTGCAGCCTTTTCCTCGCACTCTGTGTTCTCAGTTGCGGCTACGCCGCCTTTGTGACCGATTCCAGAGCGCAAGCATGGCAGAAAAAGAGAAATCTCCGTGGACTCAGTGAATCTCAGTGGCCTCCGTGTTTAACTGTGTTTAAGCTCAATTTTAAATTGAGCATTGCTTAATTTTAATTTAAAATTGTGGTTTTGTTGCCTTGTAATTCAAAAAAAAATTCGTACCTTTGTAGGTTATTTCAAGAGACTACACCAGACACTGGGAGGCCAAAACGGGCCTACCCGCAAACGCTTAATTTTTAGTTACTTACAGTTTATTATGCTGGACCAAAACCGCATTTTAAAGATCAACATCGAAAACGAGATGAAGTCATCGTACATCGATTATTCGATGTCGGTGATCGTGTCTCGCGCTCTTCCTGATGTCCGCGACGGCCTCAAGCCCGTGCAGCGGCGCGTGCTATTCGGTATGAACGAAATGGGCAACAATTCTGACCGCCCTCACCGCAAGTCGGCCAACTGTGTCGGCGAAGTCATGGGTAAGTATCACCCCCACGGCGATTCGTCGATCTACGGCACTGTGGTGCGCATGGCTCAGGACTGGTCGCTCAGATACACCCTGGTCGACGGCCACGGCAACTTTGGCTCGGTCGACGGCGACAGCGCTGCCGCTATGCGTTACACCGAGGTGCGCCTATCGCGCGCCGGCGAGGAGATGCTCCAGGACATTGACAAAGAGACCGTTGACTTCCAGCCCAACTACGACAACTCGCGCCGCGAGCCAGTGGTGCTGCCATCGCGCATCCCCAACCTGCTCGTCAACGGCACCTCGGGCATCGCTGTGGGCATGGCCACCAATATGCCGCCTCACAACTTGACCGAGGCCATCAACGCCTCGGTGGCTGTCTTGGAGAATCCTGACATCACTGTGCAAGAGCTGATGAAAATCATCACTGCGCCGGATTTCCCCACCGGAGGCACTATCTACGGCTACCAGGGCGTCAAGGACGCTTACGAGACTGGCCGTGGCCGCATCGTGATACGCGCCAAGGCCGAGATCGAACAGGATGGCAACCACGAGTGCATCGTCGTGACCGAAATCCCCTACGGGGTCAACAAGGCCGAGCTGATCAAATACATTGCCGACCTGGTGAACGAGAAGAAGCTCGAGGGCATCGCCGACATCAACGACTTCACCTCGCACGAGGGCATGCGCATCGTGATCAAGCTGCGCCAGGATGCCAACGCCAACGTGGTGCTCAACAAGCTGTACAAGATGACGCAGATGCAAGCCGCATTCAGCGTCAACAACGTGGCCCTGGTCAACGGGCGCCCGCAGACCCTCAACCTCAAGCAGTTGCTCAGCGAGTTTGTGGGCCATCGCCGCGACGTGGTGACACGCCGCACCCAGTATGAATTGCGCAAAGCCCAGGAGCGCGCCCACATATTAGAAGGCTTGATCATCGCCTCGCAAAACATCGACGAGGTAATCTCAATCATCCGCAACGCCGACTCGGTCGAGGATGCCAAGCTGCAACTCGGCGAGCGTTTCCAGCTCGACGACGCCCAGACCCAGGCAATCGTCGACATGCGCCTCAAGGCTCTCGCCAAACTGGAGCAAAACAAGCTGCTCGAGAGCTACCAGGAGCTTGAAAAAGAAATCGCTCGCTTGGAGCTGATCCTGAGCGATGAGAGCGTGATGCGCCAGCTCATCAAGGACGAACTGATTGATGTGCGCGAGAAATACGGCGACGAGCGCAAGACCGACATTGACTACAGCGCCGGCGACTTCAACCCTGAGGATTTCTACGCCGACGATGACATGATAATCACCATCAGCCACCTTGGTTATATTAAGCGCACGCCGCTCACCGAGTTCCGCGCCCAGAATCGCGGCGGAGTAGGGATGAAGGGCAGCGACACCAGGGATGAGGACTTCATCGAGCATGTCTACACCGCCTCGATGCACGACACCCTGCTATTCTTCACCAACAAGGGCCTCGTTTATCGCCTCAAGGTGTATGAGATACCCGAGGGCGCCCGCAACAGCAAGGGCCGCGCTCTGCAGAACCTGCTCAACATCGAGCCGGGCGACAAGGTGCAAGCCTACATCGGCTACCGCCACACTGGTGATGAGGAATTTGTGTGCACCCACTATCTGGTGTTCGCAACCCGCAACGGTCTGATCAAGAAGACCTCGCTGACCGAATATGTGCGCATTCTGGCCAAGGGCAAGAAGGCAATCCTGATTCGCGAGGGTGATTCGCTGGTAGGCGTGGCCCTGGCCGATGATGAATCAGAGATACTGATGGCCAGCCGCAACGGTCGTGCCGTGCATTTCTGTGCCTCAAAAGTTAGGGCTATGGGTCGCGTGAGCTCGGGTGTGCGCGGCATGCGCATCGAGGATGATGGAGAAGACCGAGTGGTCGGATTAATTGTCGTAGAGCCTAATACCAAAAACACTGTGATGACAGTGTCAGAGAAAGGCTACGGCAAGCGCTCAGATGTCGAAGGCTACAGTGTGACCAACCGAGGAGGCAAGGGCGTGAAGACCATGAATGTGACCGACCGCACTGGCAAGCTCGTGGCATTTGAGAGCGTCAACGATGACAACGACCTGATCATCATCAACGAATCGGGCATCACCATACGCATACGCGTGGCCGATATCCGCGTGATGGGCCGTGCCACCCAGGGCGTGCGCATCATCAACCTTGACAAGCGCGGCGACACAATCGCATCGGTTTGCTGCGTAGATTCAGACCCCGAGGAGGAGGTGCAAGCAGTCGAGGCTGGCGAGGAGCTGCCAGGACTTGACGACACCGAAATCGATGCCGATGCCGAGGAAGACACAGAGGACGACAACACTCCCGAGGCCGCTGACGACCAAGAAACCACCGAGCCGGCTGATTAAAAAAATTGGCATTTATTCCATCAAAGATAGCAAATATGTCTTTGATGGAATACTTATTTGGTAAATTCGCGACTAATTGTTAACTTTGCAACGACAAATTAACTTTTGTAACAATCTATCATATCGCAACATTCTACTAACCAAAACCAACCTATATGAAGAAAGCCATCTTTCTCGGCGCTTGCCTCCTGCTGGGAGCTGGCGCAATGATTGCCCAAGAGGCCGTGGTCAAAGAGGCCGAACGCGCAATGAAGAAAGGCGAAGACTACAGCGCTGTGCTCCAGATCGTAACTCCGGCTATGTCTGACCCCACCACAGCCAACGAGGCCATCACCTATTATATCCCCGGCAAGGCTGGCTACAACCAGTTTGACAAACTCTTTGCCAAGGACCAGCTCGGCCAACTCGACGATGCCGGCCGTCTCACCAAGGCTCAGGCTCTGCTCGGCGGCTACAACTATCTGATGAAGGCTCTGCCTCTCGACACCGTGGTTGATGCCAAGGGCAAAGTCAAGACCAAATACTCAAAGGATATCGTCAACACCATCGGCGGCCACTACAACGACCTCTATGCCACCGGTATCGATTTCTGGAACGCTAAGGACTACCAGGGCGCTTATGACATCTGGCAGGCTTACGTGTCGCTGCCCGAGAATCCCACATTTGTCAAGGCTCTCAACGTAACCCCTCCCGATTCGACCCTCGCCGAAATCATGTACAACCAGGCTCTCGCCGCTTGGCAGATGGACAACATGCCTCTGGCCCTCGACGCATTTATCAATGCTAAGAACCATGGCTACCAGAAGAAGAACCTCTACGACTACGCTATCGCCGTGGCATCAAGCGCTGGCAACACCGACGCTGTGACTATGCTTGCCAAGGAGGCTCAGCAGCTGTATGGCAACGAGGATCCCAACTACATCGGCTACATCATCAACAACTGCATCAGCGAGAAGCGCTACAAAGACGCTGTCGATATGATCGACACCGCCATCGCCGCTAATCCCGACAATGCTCAGTACTATGTGATCAAGGGTATCCTGTTTGAGACCGACGAGGTCGACGGCGACCCCGAGCCCCAGTACGCCAGGGCAGTTGAGCTTGACAGCCACAACGCACAGGCACTGTACAACCTGGGCCGTATGTACTACAACCGCGCCCTGACCATCTACAACGATGCACCGGCTGAGAACGAGGCATTCAACAAGGTGTTCAACGAGGAGTTCAAGCCCGAGATGCTCAAGGCAGTCGACCTGTTTGAGCGCGCTACCGCTATTGACGAGAACAATACCGACGCCCTCAAGCTGCTTGAGCAAGCATACTACATGCTCAACGACGACGTCAACCTCAAGGCTACCCAGGCTCGTCTCGGCAACTAATCCCTTAAAGTGAAAAAATAAAAATGAAAAATGAAAAATGCCCACCCGTCTGGTCGTTTTTCATTTTTCATTTTTCATTTTTCATTCTTAATTACTTATTACTTATTTCTTATTACTTAATTTGGAT
>JAJBUH010000209.1 GCA_020860445.1 Bacteroidales bacterium
CCCTATGCTCCCGTGCAGCGCCATGCGTTTATTCTTTATCGGTTTTTTTTGGCGTTTGCCTTTTGCCTTTTGCCTTTTGACTTTTGACTTTTGCCTTTTGCCTTTTGCCTTTTGCCTTTTGCCTTTTGACTTTTGCCTTTTGACTTTTGCCTTTTGACTTAATATTCGTCCCAGCTCTTGATCTCGATGTCGTCGAGGGGGAGGGTGGTGAAGGCTTGGATGAAAGCCGAGGCCAAGCGCGCATTGGTGAGCAGCGGTATGTTGAGGTCAATAGCCGCACGGCGTATTTTGTATCCGTTGGTGAGTTCGGTGGTTGAGCGGTTCTTGGGGATATTGAGCACCAGGTCGATTTTGCGGTTGTGCAGCAAGTCGATGGCCTGTGGCTGCATATCGGGCTGCGATGGCCAGTAGACGCGCACAGCCGGGATGCCGTTTTCGTTGAGGAATTGGCAGGTGCCACCGGTGGCATATATGGTATAACCATTGTTGTGCAACATGTGGGCGGCATCGAGGGTGGCTGGCTTTTGGCGCGGTGTGCCGGTCGACAGCAGCACGCTCTTCTTGGGTATGCGGTATCCCACGGCGAGCATCGATTTGAGGATAGCCTCGGAGGTGTCTACGCCGATGCAGCCCACCTCGCCAGTCGATGCCATGTCTACGCCGAGCACCGGGTCGGCCCCTTGCAAGCGCTGGAATGAGAATTGCGAGGCCTTGATGCCAACATAGTCGAGGTCAAAGGCATTCTTGTGAGGTTTCTGCACATCCAATCCCAGCATAGCGCGGGTAGCCAAATCGATGAGGTTTATTTTCAGCACCTTGGATACGAACGGGAAGCTGCGCGAAGCTCTCAGGTTGCACTCAATCACCTTGATAAAATTATTCTTGGCCAGATACTGTACGTTGAACGGCCCAGTGATATTGAGAGCTTTGGCGATTTGGGCAGATACCTTCTTGATGCGGCGCATAGTCTCGACATACAGCTTCTGCGGTGGGAACTGTATGGTGGCATCGCCCGAGTGCACACCGGCATATTCGATATGCTCTGAGATGGCGTATGCTATGATTTCGCCGTCTTTAGCCACGGCATCCATCTCAATCTCCTTGGCATTCTGGATAAATTGCGACACCACCACCGGGTACTGCTTTGACACATTGGCGGCCAGGCGCAAGAAGCGGTGCAATTCGTCATCGTTGTAGCATACGTTCATTGCGGCTCCCGACAGCACGTAGCTTGGGCGCACCAGCACGGGATATCCGACCTCGGCGATGAAGCCCTGGATATCATCGATGGTGGTGAGCTCGCTCCAGCGCGGCTGGTCGATGCCGAGGCGGTCGAGCATGGCCGAGAACTTATGGCGATCCTCAGCGTTGTCGATCGAACTGGCCGAGGTGCCGAGTATGTTTATGCCCTCCTTGTTGAGGCGCGTAGCCAGGTTGTTGGGGATTTGACCGCCTACTGAGAGGATGGTGCCATGCGGCTGTTCCAAATCCTCGATATCCATCACGCGCTCGAAGGTGAGCTCGTCGAAATACAGGCGGTCGCACATGTCATAGTCGGTGCTGACAGTCTCGGGATTGTAGTTGATCATCACCGAGCGCCAGCCCAGTTTGCCCACGGTCATCAGGGCATTGACCGAACACCAGTCAAATTCGACCGACGAGCCGATGCGATAAGCGCCTGAGCCCAGCACTATGATTGAACGATGGTCGGGATTTGAGTAATCGATATCATGCTCCGAGCCATTGTAGGTGAGGTACAGATAGTTGGTGCGAGCGGGATATTCGGCGGCGAGAGTGTCGATTTGCTTTACTACTGGCAGGATGCCGAGGCGCTTGCGCAGAGCGCGCACACGCAGGTTGGCCTCCTCGCCATCACCGAGCTGGTCCTTAAGCACCGAGCGAGCGATTTGGAAGTCGCTGAAGCCCTGCTGCTTGGCTTGGCGTAGCAGTTCGGGCGGAAGCACCTCGAGGCTGTCATAGCGCTCGAGCTCATGGCTCGTGTCCATGATATTCTGCAAGCGGTAGAGGAACCAGCGGTCGATTTTGGTGAGCTCATGGATACGGTCTACGCTGTATCCGGCATTCATGGCCTTGGCAATCACGAATATGCGCTTGTCGGTAGGGGCCTGCAGGGCGTGGTCTATGTTTTTGATTTCAATCTCCTTGTTTTCGACAAATCCGTGCATCCCTTGGCCAATCATGCGCAATCCTTTCTGGATAGCCTCCTCAAATGTGCGCCCGATGGCCATCACCTCGCCTACCGACTTCATCGACGAGCCGATTTCGCGGCTTACGTTGTGGAACTTGCCCAAGTCCCAACGCGGAATCTTCACTACGATGTAGTCGAGGGCCGGTTCGAAAAATGCCGATGTGTCCTTGGTGACCGAGTTGCGCAGCTCCATCAAGCCGTATCCGAGGCCGAGCTTGGCGGCTACGAAAGCCAGAGGATAACCAGTGGCCTTGGATGCCAAGGCTGATGAGCGGCTCAGACGGGCATTGACCTCAATCACGCGGTAGTCCATTGACTCGGGGTCGAAAGCGTACTGCACGTTGCACTCGCCCACGATGCCGATATGGCGAACAATCTTGATGGCGAGTGCACGCAGATAGTGGTAGTCTTCGTTGCTCAGGGTCTGCGATGGAGCAACCACGATGCTCTCGCCGGTGTGGATACCGAGCGGGTCGAAATTCTCCATATTGCACACGGTGATGCAATTGTCGTAGCAGTCGCGCACCACCTCGTACTCCACTTCTTTCCAGCCCTTGAGGGATTTCTCAACCAGCACTTGGGGTGAGAAAGAGAGAGCTTTCTCAACCAGGGCGCGCAATTGGGTGTCGTCATCGCAGAAACCGCTGCCCAGACCGCCGAGCGCATAAGCGGCACGCACGATTACGGGGTAGCCGAGCTCGTTGGCCACGGCCACAGCCTCGTCTACGCTCTCTACAGCTTGGCTCTTGATGGTCTTGACATCGATTTCATCGAGTTTTTTCACAAATAGTTCTCGGTCTTCGGTCTCCTCAATAGCTCGCACCGGGGTGCCAAGCACCTTTACGTTGTACTTGTCGAGCACACCGCTGCGCTGCAGCTCTACGCCGCAGTTGAGGGCAGTCTGGCCACCAAAGGCGAGCAAGATGCCTTGGGGGCGCTCCTTCTCGATCACCTTCTCTACGAAATACGGGGTGACGGGCAGGAAGTAGATTTTGTCGGCAAAGCCCTCTGATGTCTGTACCGTGGCGATGTTGGGGTTGATAAGCACAGTCGAGATGCCTTCCTCCTTCATAGCCTTGAGGGCTTGCGAGCCGGAATAGTCAAACTCGCCAGCCTCGCCAATCTTGAGGGCACCGCTGCCGAGGAGCAGCACTTTCTTTATGTTGGGATCAATCATTTTAAGTAATAGTTAATAGTGAATAGTGAATAGTTAATAGTTAACAGTTAATAGTTAATAGTTTAAGTGATAGGCGGAATGTAGCAAAGCCGTTATTCACTATTCGTTATTCACTATTCACTATTCGTTATTCACTGTTTAGAGTAGGGAGATGAATTCGTCGAATAGGAATTCAGTATCTTTAGGGCCAGACGAGGCCTCGGGATGGAATTGTGCAGAAAAGAAAGGCTTGGTCTTGTGGCGTATGCCTTCGTTGGTGCCGTCGTTCATATTCACAAACAGGGGCTCCCAGTCGGCAGGCAGCTTTGACTGGTCAACGGCGAAGCCATGATTCTGCGAGGTGACGAAGCAACGGTGAGCTTCGGCCTCGGTCATCTTTGGGCCATGCAGCGAGGCCACCTGGCGCACCGGCTGGTTGTGGCTGCGATGGCCGTATTTGAGTTTGTAAGTGGTGGCTCCGGCAGCTTTGGCCAGCAGTTGGTTGCCCATGCAGATGCCGCAGATGGGTTTGCCAATCTCCATGGCCTTGCGCAGATTGTCGACAGTGGCTTGGGCGAAGTCGGGATTACCGGGGCCGTTTGAGATAAACAGGCCGTCGTAGGGTATCTGAGTGAAATCGTAGTCCCATGGCACGCGCACCACCTTTACGCCTCGGCGTGTCAGACAGCGCACGATGTTGTGCTTTACTCCGCAGTCAACCAGCACCACGGTCTTGGGCCCTTCGCCATACTCCTCGACTTCGCGGCATGAGGTCTTGCCCACCAGATTCTCCTTGTTGGGGTCGTACCATTCCACTTGCTGCGGGTCATCGCCCTCGATGATAATGCGGCCGAGCATAGAGCCCTTGTCGCGCAGATGCTTGGCCAGAGCGCGAGTGTCGATGCCATAGATGCCTACCACGCCTTGCTCGTCGAGCCATTCCGACAGAGAGCGCTGAGCCAGCCAATGGCTGTGATGCCAAGAGTAGTCTTGGGCTATGATAGCGCGGCAATGTATGCGGTCACCCTCGTAGTAGGCGCTGAGGTCGCCCTGGCTTTGCTGCTGGGGAGGCACTCCGTAATTGCCCAATAGCGGGAAAGTAGTGACGAGAATCTGACCCTCGAAGGATGGGTCGGTGAGGCTTTCGGGATAACCTGTCATAGCGGTGTTGAACACCACCTCGCCAGCCGTTGAGGCTTGGTGCCCAAAAGAATATCCATGAAAAGTGGTGCCGTCTTCGAGCTCAAGGACGGCGCTTTTGACGTTGCGCATACGCTGTGTTGACTTAAGCGTTAGATAATATGCGCAAAGTTACGGATTTTTTTTGGAATCACACCGATTCCGAAGCCATAAATTATCGTCATAATTTATCGACCGATGCGGGTGGGAAATGGAGAATGAAAAATGAAAAGTGAAAAATGAAGAATGAAAAAAGAAGAATGAAAAATATAAAGGCGAGACCGCTAGTAGTGGGCTCGCCTGATATTTGAGAATAGATAGCATTGAAATCAGAATCGGAATTTGTAGGTATAGCCTACGCCGATGATGTTTCCATGGGGCTCATCATCGTCAGAGTGGTCGATGTATCTATAGTAGAGCTCTATGTAATTATGCTTGTTGATGCGCCAATCGGCACCGGCGGTGACGCGTATCTTGTCGGTGTGCATGTCATCGTTGAGGCTGTTGTATATCTCAAACGATGCGAATGGCGTGAGCGGACATTTGGGTATATTGTACTCGGCCTTGAGGCGGCTGCGCAGCTTGGTCTTGGTCTTTGATGATATGTACTCATCATCCTTGGCCGCGCCGCTCGATGAGTATTTGCTGACGTATTGCGATGTGCGGTGGGTGAATTGCACCTGCTCGCGCAGCGACAGTTCCAGTCTCGATATCGTGTACGAGCCAGTGAGGCCCACGCTGTAGCGATATTTGGGCTGCCAATACGAGGGTATTATATTGCCCTTTTTGGTGACCTCCAATGGCTCGCGCTGGTCGATGAATGTGAATCCAACCCCGGCGCTGAGCCATTTCATTATGCGCAGCTGGGCTCCCACGCCTATGTCCCAGCGGTCAGTGGCTTTGAGCTGGTCGGTGGTGCGGTATTCGGCCTCGGCGCTGACTGACAGGCGCTTGGTGATTTGGCCTTTGGCACCGGCTGATGTCCACAGGCTCTGCGAACTGGCCGGGATAGCTATGGCCAGCATTAGGGATAGGAGTAGGGCTTTCATTGGTGTTCTTTTGGTAGTTTTAGTAATCGATTGACGGTGTTGGGTTGGTCGCTGCGGTAGAATACTTTGATCATGGCCGAATCTCGGATAAAGTCAACGGCTCCAATCTCTACGCGGCAGATATTCAGTCCCAGACGCTGCTCCAAGTCGCGCACCAACTCTTCATGGCGCTCAGGCAGGAGCAGATCTACGCGGTCGTATAGCACGAGCTTTTCTGAGATGTTTTTCAGCCAGAAGGCGTTCTCGCTAAATTTGATGCAGAGTATGAAAATCACATCAACGGCCACCAGCTCGGCATAACTCAGCGAGACCGCCAGAGCATTGATCACCGACACGGCAATCACCACAAACAGGTAGGTCATCTCCCTGACCCCCATCGATTCCGTGCGGTATCTGATGATGCCGAAGATGGCAAAGAGGCCCAAGGCGAATCCAATCTTGATTTTGACGCTGCCGAGCAGATAGATGAGCAGGAATATGCTCACGCTGATCATCATGAATGTGAAATAATACTCTCGCTTTTGGCTCTTGGGATAATATAGCCAGCGGATTATTATCCAGCAGAAGAGCATGTTGATGCCAAAGTGGACCAATAGCTCCACCAAGTCGCCAGTCTGTATGAGTGGGGTGTCGAGAAGTTCGAGGTCTTCCATTTGTTGATGGGGTTTAGGATTAGAGGGGTTGGTATCTATTAGCCACACATTTTGTCAATCATACGCAGCCGGGGCTTGATGCGATTGCAATGCAGAGATTGGTCGGTCATGGCCATGCCAATGCAATATTTGCTGAAGCCGCATGGCACTTGGCGGTGCTTCCTCAGGATTTGCATTATCGGCGATGGCACTCGCCCATCGCGTTTCACCTCGATGATGGCTATCTTGGGCAGATTCACCGAGTGGCCGGTGTCGAGATTACGGAAACGCAAGTCAAGGTCGATAGTGAGCCTTTCGGTCAGGGCTCGGTTGACCAGGGTGATGCGCGAGAAATGATTCTCTAAGCAATAGTGCAAGTTGGCGAGCTGAAACCAGGCGTGCTTTAGCAGCAGCCTCTTGGCATCGGCCGAGGCTATCTCTGTGCGGTTAGGCACAGCCACTCGCTTCTTGTCGGTGCGACCGCGATTGCTCTTGTTTTTCACCTCGAGGAAGTTAAGTCCCGAAGCCTCGTAGGTGCGCACCCTGATTTTCTCTCTCACCGAGCGGCCACGCTCGTGCATGTTGTACATCTGGTAGTCCTGAGTGTCGAGATAAGCGGTGCTGTAACCGGGCAGGCGGTCGCCATCGATTTCTTGCACATAGTACTCGCCTTGGGCATCAGCCAGGATTGAGCATAACTTGGGCAGCGTCACCACATATTTGGTGTCGACGCGGTTCATCAGCCGTATGCTGCTCATCTGCTCGAGCGTGATCGGCTGGAATCGGTTGAGCTGTGCGGAAATGTCCATTGCGAGCTTGCAGATAAAATGCGACCGCAAAGATAATCACAATCTGTGTGACCGAAACCCAATAATAGACAATCAGAAAGATTTTAAGCCATTTTGCGTCATTTATTAAAAAAGTCAAGCCAAGAGGGGTGTTTTTACTAAAAAATCGAATGTTCCTCGATTGATTTGGTTAGATAGGCCAATTAATCTCGCGTAGCTCTCCAAAGGGAATTTTGGGTTGGTCGGGGAAAAAGAGGGTAACTACTCAGCGATTCTAAGGAAACTCAATGATTCCTTACATCCTACATGGT
>JAJBUH010000150.1 GCA_020860445.1 Bacteroidales bacterium
AAAAATTTAATTGTTACAAAAATTTTTACTTCAGAATCGCTGAGTAGTTACAAAAAGAGTGACAGGACCCAACTAAAGAAATATCTTCCAGAGGCGACTGGTAAGAATCGTGATTTTATTCCAGACGAATCCATCGTATTATTGGGAGTTTGTGACAATCAAGAGCTACAGGTTTGGATAAATTCTACTAACAAATACCCAGTTAAGATTAACGACAAAAAGGGAAGCATTAAAATCTCTCCTAAGTTGGCAGCGGCAAGATACTTACTGATTCATGATAACAAGAAAGGGATTGCTTTTTATAGGTTAGAAAACGATGGACCATCTATTTGGAGTTTTGAAGAACTTTCAAAACTCGGATATTCTATGGGGGCTGCCGATGATATCTATTTGTTGTATTCCCTGACTCAAGCCGAGAAAGAATTTGAAGGATACGAATGGAATATACAAGAGCTCGAAGGAATTCTTTATGACAATGAAGTCCTACCCTTTACTTCTCTTACTCATTTGATGGGAGTAGCTACTTATAACTACGCCTTTTAGCCCAGTTAGATCTTTTTAGATCAACAAATTACTTCTCCTTGTAAAACTTTCCTTATCTTTGCGACAAAAAAGCAAAGCGATATGAGAAATGAAGACAACACCCGATGCTGGTGTGATTATTGCGGCGAAGAGCTCACCAGCTGCGGCTGGAATTGGGGCCGCGACGAGGTATATTGTGATGATTGCTTAGATTTGGCTGTCAGCAAGGCTGAGCAAATCCGATGCCTTTATGATTTCGACTGGGCAATGAGCGATGAGGAAGTATTGGAAGTATTCTCCCTTCTTAGCGAAATAGAGCAGGAAAAACGATTCGACCAACAATTCCAAGGCTCATGGGATTACTATTATACCGATAGCCTCCTCGGCAAGGTATGGGAGAAATAGGATACCAAAAGAGACCATAATTGTCATTTTTAGACATGAAAGTTGAGAAAAATCTTTCTTTTCTATCTAAAAATGACAATGATTGGGTTCTCAACATTTTAGTATAGGTCACTTGATTTCTTTTCTATCCTATACTCCCTTTTCTTAATGCTAACACAATCTCATACATTTTACAAACTCCTCTTTCCAGATTATGGAAATCTATATTGGGTAGAAGGGAGGCATTATGGAGGGCTTCATTCAGATATGGCAGAAGTCTTTGATAAATATTTCGAGGTCCAGTAATCACCGAGAATGGGCACCGCTCCAAATCGGCCGGCATTATATATTGAGAGGATGTCTTCTGTAGCGAAATCTAAATCCCGGTCAAAATCGCTTAGGCGATAGAGTTGGGTAGTGGAGTCCTCTGAGCGATTCGTGAAATGTATCATGTCGTTGCGGTAAACATCGCTATTGCTCAGCAGCTCACGATTATGGGTTGAGGCTATAAGCTGAGAGCCATGAGCATTGACACAAAACGCAAGAAGGAGATGCTGATATAGGTCAGGATGGAGAGACTCATCAAGTTCGTCAATCATGAATGCCGATGGTTCCTTTATCATCAAATAGAGGAGCCCAGCAAGGCCATAATATCGCTGGGTGCCCAACGATTCAAGTTTGAATGGAAGAGCCTTGCCTTGATGCGATAACCTAACATCGTATTGGCCCTCACCCAGTCTTGACACCTCAATGTCCGACACATTGAAATCGGCTTGTTGGAGCAGGGGCACCATCACATCCTTGTCGATGCACCCTTGATAAATCTTGTTAGAGATATATTGAGTGAGATTTTCCTTAGGGAGAATCAGATGATGCAAATACCCCTTCATCCACTTATGGACCTCGCGCAGCGGCTGGCACTCGATATTAGTCTTCAAATACCCGCCTATCATCGTATTGTTCCAGAGGGTATTGAGATTCAAAGCCTTTAGCGATTCCTCAGGCATAGGATTGCTCTCCCCACTATGGACAATGGCAATTTGCTTTTCCGGGTCTGTGGTACGCCAAAGGAGGACATTTCCATTTACCGAATCTTTTAAGACCTCTTCTCTAATGTATTGTGAATTGAGAACTATCCTGTAATAATATGTATGATCCGATGACACAAAAGATATCTCGAAGGTGGTGTCTCTGTCCTTTGACTCTTCATCCAATAAGAAAGGTACGCAACCTGTGGATTCGGACTTGGAAGCCAAAGGGGCAATCATCAGTTGCCTCAGATAGTTGAGGGCTTTCAGTACATTAGATTTTCCACTGGCGTTGGCTCCCAATATCAGACCAACCTTCAATATGCGTCTGCCATTCACTTCCTCTACGTAATAATCGGAGAGATGGTGAATGTCCGGGGCTGCCTCAAAAGAAAGTGTCTGCCTTTCCCGAAACGACAAGTAATTCTCTACACTAAATTCTATCAACATATAATTGGTCTACATCTGATATGCAAAGTTAATGTAAAATTTTGAAGCCACCAAAATAAGAGTTCCAAAAAAAGGCTCAATTAGACAAGTGTACAGATCATTAAGGACCATTCTTCTACACCGACACCTTCCTCGGCAAGGTATGGGAGGAATAAAACTCCACCCATGGCCATAATCATAGACATGGGGCCATGTAGAGAGGCAAATACAACAATCCCCCATCGCGAGACATGTCAGCGGTGTGTAGCACGTAGGGCTGCGCCAAGGCATTGGGGTATTTCTTGATGAGTTTGTTTAGTGAGGAGAGGGAGTAATCTGCTCCTGACTTTACCTCAATGGGCGAAATGTTGTGTCGAGATGTGGCCACAGGCTTAGAAATCAGAAAATCAATTTCCATCTGGTCTTCTGATTTTGGGGCATATTTTGAGAAGAAAAACAGATTATGCCCTGAAGCATGCAACATCTGCGCCACTACGTTCTCTACGAGCATACCTTTGTTTAACTCAAGTTTCCCTAATGCCAACTTGAGATACAGTTGTTCATTGCGCAACACTTGATCTGAAAACGCATGGCTAATCAATAGTCCAGTATCTCCCATATAGCACTTCACGGTGGTACGCTCTTCGTTGAGCCGCAATCCCATGTCGGGAGAGGTAGCATTGAAACATAGATTGACCACCATAGACTCTCCAAGCCATAGAAAAGCTGACTCATATTCCCTAAAACGAGCTTTATCACTGATATCTGCCAATCTGAATTTCTTTTCGTGACGCCCTAACGCCGAGGGTATTTCATCAAATACGGCCTTGACTTTTAGTTCATTACCCTGTGCATACTTATGGATGTCGGCGCGATATAATTGTAGAATGTCACGCTTCACAATGTCGGTTAGGAGAAAATCGGTAGTCTCCACATATTTGGCTACTGCTTGAGGCATTCCCCCCACAATTATATACCTGCGCATAAGCTCCATGGCCTTACGATGCAGGGGACCCATGGGCTTAACCGATGCAAAGCATTCTCTAACATAGTCCATTAGCCTATCCTCGCCATTGGCCCAAAGGAACTCCTCAAAATCCATCGGGTACATATTTATTCGATGCTCTTCTGACGGAATCACTATGTCTTTGACATTGGCGTTGATGCTTACAAGAGACCCCGTCTCTATGTAATCATATCGTCTATCTTTCACCAGATATTTTATGGCTGCTCTAGCGCGTGGATAAAGTTGTACCTCGTCAAAGATTATTACAGATTCTCGCGGATAGAGCTGAACATTGTAATAGAGGCTCAGATAATTGAAAAAGTCATCCAAGTGATTGAGGTACCCATCGAAGATTTCTATCAATTCAGCATCGGCCTGATTAAAGTCTACAAAAATATAGGACTTGTATTCTGAACGAGCAAATTCCTCCGCAATATAGCTCTTGCCCACACGGCGAGCGCCATCTATCATAATGGCCGTCTCTCCTGCCCGGTTTCGTTTCCAATCGAGCAATTCATCATATATCTTACGTCTCATTTAAATATTATTGATTATCAATTAGTTCACGTTTCTTGGGTAAAAATACCTCTCAAAAATCACGTTTCTGAGGCGAAAATACCCGCTGAAAATCACGTTTCTGAGGTCAATGCAAAATTAATATAAAATTTCCATATCACCAAAATAATAGTTCCCAAAAAGACGTAATTTTATAATTTGGAAACACTGGTTAACTTGACAATCAGTTTAGTAAAATGTTATTTTATATTAGACAATGATAGGTTAATTAACCACGGAGGCCGCGGAGAGCACGGAGATTGTCTATTTACTTTGAGAATACCCCTCTTCATCGGCCACTGAGACCGCTAAAGCGGTACCAGAGTTCACTGAGCGTGGATGCCAACCATTAGATTTTGACAATTTTGGTTCGGGATTGCTTCGTTAGTTGTCCACGCGCTCCGTGACCTCTGCCGCGGCTATGCCGCCTCCATGACCGAATCCTGTGCGCAAACTGGGCAGAAAAAGAAAAAGTTTCCGTGAACTCAGTGTTTCTCTGTGACCTCTGTGTTTAAAATTAAACTCAAATTGAACAGTAAGTTATGAAACAGATTAGTGAATTTTTGAGGCAGCTTGACGCCAACAATAATAGAGAGTGGTTTTTGGCTCATAAGGAGGAATTTCGCGAGCATCAGCAGCGATTCTTCGGCTTTGCCCTCGAGCTGGTGGGCCGAATCAGAGAGTTCGACCCGTCGATAGGCGACCTCGATATCAAGCAGTGCACCTACCGCATATACCGCGACACGCGGTTCTCGCAAGACAAGACCCCATACAAGATACAGATGGGCGTATTCGTCGCGCCTATGGGCAAGAAGTCAGGTTATTCCGGCTACTATCTGCAAGTTGGGGCCTACGACAAGGGCTACCCCGGAGGCTGCATGCTCGCCGTGGGCGACTACCAATGCGAGCCAGCCGTGCTGAAAATCCTACGCGAAGACATCGACCTCGACGAGGGCAAGGAGTTTGGAGAGACTCTGCGCCAGGCCCAGGGTTTCACCCTCGACTACGACCAGGCCCTCAAGCGAGTGCCTCGCGGCTTTGACCCTCAGGCCCCCTGGGCCGACTATCTGAGGCTGAAAAATTTCTGCCTAACCAAGGAGCCGGGCCTCGAGTACATGCACGCCCCGGCCCTGCTTGACCGAGCCGTGGCCGACTTCAAGCGCTGCAAGCCCTTCCTCGACTACATCAACCGCGCCATCGCCTACTCGCGCCACCAATAAAACCGGTACAGGGGACAGTCCCTTGTACCACCTATAAACCTAATAATCATTGGGTTAATTTCATTATGCCTGGCAGGGGAGCAAAACCAAGCGAGGAATAGAGAGGTGCAGCCATTGGGGTGGCCTCAAGATAGATTTTAGGGATGGAGAGAGCCTGGGCCTTTTGTGTCAAGTAGCGCACAATGGCTGAGGCGCAACCCTGATGCCGATGGGCAGGGCGCACATATATATTCATCAGGTAGGCGCAGCGACCCGTGGGATTGTCGGGCGATGGCATCTCAGACTGCAGACATATCCCGCCACAGCCTATAGGCCTGTCGCCATCATAAGCAAATACAGCGATATGCGAGCCATCAGCCAAAGCGCTACGATAATACTGCTCATTGGCTTGACGCAGCGCATGGTCAGGCACTGTCCCGAACACAGCCTCGAGCACCTCGATTCTCCACGCCATCAGCTGCTCCAAATCACTAATATCTGCCTCTCGTATATTCATCTCAAAATGCTTTTATCTGGGCGAACCCTAATTCATCATAAACATCTTATGACCTTGATGTTGGGTTTTCCATTTGGCGTAAGGGGTATTTCAGCCAGGCGCACAAACGATTCGGGGATCATATATGACGGCAGGAATTGCGCCATCTTACGCTTGAGGGCCGACAGGCTGAACCGGCTTTTGCGCGGCACATAGTAGGCTGTCAGGTGCGATAGCCCCGCATCATCGGTATTTGGCACCACCACCCCAGCCTCAACCTCGGGGCAATTGCACAGCACATTCTCTACCTCGCTCGCCTCGACTCGGCGCCCAAGTATCATCACCTGGCTGTCCTTGCGATAGAAGAACAAAAACTCGCCATCCTCGCGCCGCATGCCCATGTCGCCGCTGCGGTACATGCGCCGCCCATCTGGCAGAAGCACAAACGCTTTGTTCTCCTCCTTGCGATCGCCCAGATAGCCATTGCTGACCCCCTCGCCAAAGATGCAGATCTCGCCCTCGGTGCCGTCTGGCACCTTCCGCATCTGCTCATCCCGGATTTCGATTTGCGTACCATCGACAGGCAGCCCAATCGGATAGGTGCCGTCAGGCAGAGAGTTGTCGGGCGTACACCGAAAATATGAGGCGCACACTGTGGTCTCTGACGGGCCATAAGTATTGTATATCGGATAGCGGTCGATCAGATGCTCGACATAGTGCTTGCGCAACACGTCGCCTCCGCTGATAAGCAGACGCAGCGATGGCGGCAACGCCGGCAACTTGTCCATCTCGAGCAGCAGATACGGGAATCCGCTGACAATAGTCACCCCCGTGCGCTCGGCAAAGTCCATAAGGGCGCGGATATCTTTCTTTTCTGCCTCGCTGGGTATGGCCAACGCTGCCCCAGAAAGCAATGTGGTGAAAACCTCCTCGACAAAGATATCAAACGAGCATACCGAGTTTTGCAGCATCACATCGCCGGGCCCAGGATGGAACTCCTTGTCGAAAGCACGCACGTAATGGCACACATTAGCATTGGTCACCATCACCCCCTTGGGAAGGCCCGTGGAACCAGAGGTGTACAACACGTAGGCAAGCCCATCAGGTTTCGATAGGTCGGGACGCACCTCGGTCGGCTTTGGCAATTTCTGATGGGGAGCAAGCATCAACTGAGCAAATCCAGCTGTGAGCCGAGCATATTTCCGCTGGGTGATGACAAAGCCTACACCACATTCGGCCATGACAAACTGTATGCGCTTCTTTGGGAACGAGGGCTCGACCGGCACGTAGGCGCCTCCCGATTTCAGCACGGCAAAGATTGCCGCTATCATCAGCGGTGTGTGATCCATGACAATTCCAACACGACTCAGAGGCTCGGGCGGAAACATTGACGCGACCGCGTCAATCATCTGGTCGAGCTGGGCAAACGTGATATTCTGCTTGCCGTCGGTGATGGCCAAAGCGTCGGGATGCTCAAGCACCTGGCGTTGTAAGTATGCGTAGATTGTATCTTTCATCGTGTGTATCTTTTTCATAGCGGGGATTGCGACATCCCCCTCTATCTATAACAATCAACCCCTCCCCCATTTCACCC
>JAJBUH010000034.1:0-32844 GCA_020860445.1 Bacteroidales bacterium
TTAAAACTCTTTGGAAAGAAAAATATGAGAAACGACTCAACCAAACCAATTAGAGTGGTCAGCCTTTTTTCAGGAGGAGGAGGACTAGATTTGGGCTTTTTATGGGCTGGCTTTAAGATAATCTGGGCAATAGACAATGCGCCAGATGCGGTGGCTACCTATAAAAAAATATAGGAGACCATATTTTACTAGCGGACATAAACTCAATTAATCCAAGTGATATCCCAGCATGTGACCTAATTATCGGAGGCCCTCCCTGCCAGTCCTTTTCCTTGGCGGGTAAAAGACAGACCGAAGATAAAAGAGGTCAATTGATATGGAAGTACATGGATATCTTAAGGGAAAAACGACCAAAAGTTTTTCTTTTTGAGAATGTGCAAGGTCTTTTATCAGCAAGGAACTCGAGAAAAGAAAAGATAATAGATTTATTAGGTAAAGAATTTCGTGATTTAGGTTATTCAATCATTAGTAAACTGATTAACGCTGCCGATTATGGAGTTCCTCAAATTCGACAACGGGTGATTATTATAGGCCACAACCAGAATGTCGCCCTAGATTTCCCCCAAAAAACTCATAGTGAGAATGGTGGAGATGGATTATTGCCATACGTTAGCGTAAAAGAAGCGATTGGAGATTTACCAGCACCTACTATAGATTCTTTGATTGATCACTGCCCTCCGACAATGAGTGAACTTGACCGTTTTATCGTTTCTCATGTAAAACCTGGAGGCAACTATATGGATATCCCCCAGACAGTGAATTCGACAAGAATACGGCGTTTGCAACGCGAGGGAGGTCATACTACTTGTTATGGGCGCATGCATCCTGATAAACCGTCCTATACCATTAATACATATTTTAATCGGCCTAATGTAGGATGTAATATACACTATTCGGAAGATCGACTTATTACTGTTCGCGAGGCTATGCGCCTTCAATCTTTTCCGGATTCCTTCAAAGTAGTGGCAAGGAGCAAACAAGCAAAGAATACTATCATAGGTAATGCTGTTCCTCCATTATTGGCATATAAATTAGCTTTATCATTAAAGAAAGTTTTTGACTCATGATATCCTATCAAGATAAGGAAGTAGAAGTTTGTCACCCAATTTGTGAGAAAGCCCTAACTGGAGCTTTGGAAAAGCTTGGCCTTTCTCATATGTATAGGGTCAGGCACCATATCATGGCTGGGAGCCTGGAAATGGATTTTGGTATTGTCAATAATCACACAGAGAAAATTTTGTGTGTGATAGAGGTGAAACGTACTCCTGCCGCAGTAAATAGCTCAAGATATCAATATCAAGCAATGTCCTATATCCAGCAATTGCGTCCATCTATGCTGGAACGTCCATTCTATATCCTCACTAATCTGGAATATTCTTATTTATTCCGGTACGATGTACGTTATCCCAGTGCCTATCAACAAATTATAGAGCCTGGCCTAAGGTTCAATAGTCTATTTAGTTCTACTGAGGATGAATCGGAATATTGTTCTCGGGTTGCTAATCATTTTGCTGATCTCTTGAAGGATGTAGTCGAGGATAAAAGAGAGTATGTAAAAGGTGTAGAGGACATTATATCTTCTTTGTTGGAGTATAGAAATAATGTGGGTCAATGGAAGAGCAGATTCGCAAGATTTGCCTATGAGTATATTCGTGGGGCCTTTTCCCTTCCGCCAAGAAATCAGAATTTACCTAATATACGGGGGTATGCTCAACGTTTGTCGGCCCTGGAAAATACTTTCCGTAGAATTGATTTCGATGGAATATTTCAGTTGACCGCTGACACCTACGAAGAAACTCCGCATATAAAAGAGGAAGTACTAAATGCTGCCTATAGATTAGGACATCATAATGTAGATGCAGATGAATTGGTCACTCATCTCCATCAACTCTTATCAAGAGGCCATGAGCAAGAAGGCGAGGTCCCTACCGATATTGAATTGGCCAGAGTGATGGGCCTTATTGTTAGTCATTTTTGTCCTGGGATAGATGGATACGTCTGTGACCCTGCAGCTGGAAGTGGAAATCTGTTGTCTAATATTAATGAGTTCTATCCATCATTACGTCCTGGTCAGATTAAAGCGAATGATATTAATCCTTTGCTCCTACAATTGTTGACACTGCGTCTCGGTCTGAAGTTCCCATCTTCTATTTCACAAGGGAATTCTCCCATAGTATCGACCTTAGATATCATAGACTTGACTCATGATTATTTTCAGGATGTAGATGTCATAATCATGAATCCTCCTATGGTAGCAGGAATATCAGTAAGACAGAAAACTCAAGAAATTTACAAACGTGTCCGAGCATTAGGAGTGACACCAATTACTAATCAAGGACCAGTTCCACTGGAAATGGCTTTGTTGGAACTCCTAACTGCTTTATGTGGTTCAAAGACTTTGATATGCTCATTGATTCCCAAAACCCATTTGACAGGTTTGGGAAAAAGTGATATGGCATTCCGAAAGTTCTTGATAGAATCCTTTGGGCTGAAACTTATCTTTAACTATCCTGGAAATGATATTTTTGAAAATGTCAATAGAGATACAGTAATTATCGTTGGTAAGCCTCATGAGCGTGTAGAAGAGATTAGTTTTCTATCTACCCTTACCCCTATTCCCAACTTGGATTTCCCCTCACTGAAAGGAACTTTAGCTGCCAATCACGATTGTGAAATTGATAGTATAAATATTAAACATCTTTTAACCTCAACGCTTTTAAATAGGGTTGAGTGTTGGGATATTCTGTATCCTATAAATGACGAAATTGATGAGTTCATTAAGAAATATCAGATGGATTCTGACTGTTTCGTCTCACTTGGATCTTTCGCTTCTAAAATCGTAAGAGGAAAAATTGGCAATAGTGGAGCCACTCGCCTATCGTTTATTAGTCAATCTCCTAATATTTTCAAAGCTCTAAAAAGATCTGATCGGCAATCCCTATACCCAGCTCTTAACAAAGCAACTCTGATGGCTCTTGAAGTGGGTCAAGGAGACGAGAAGTATCTTTCCTTTAAAGAATTAAGCCCCAGAAGGAGAAGTAACATAATTGCCCAGTACCTCTCTGGTCCGCAGCATACTGGGAGGCAACCCAAGAAGGTGAAAACCCAACTTGAATTAGTTGAAATCATGCTTAAGGAATCAGAATTAATTACCAAAGAGAATACAATTCTAATTCCTCGTAATTTAAGAGTGCATGGTAAGGCCTATCGGTGCTCTTATGATACCTATGTGTCCACCAACTTTCTGGAAATCCCTATGGAAGATGAGACACTTTCTCGGCTTTATGGCTCATGGTGTACTACTATTTTTTATCAATTAATGTGTGAACGTCACTGTAAGAACCATGAGGGGGCCCGAAAGATGGAGAGCGCTCAAATAGCAAAAACCAGAGTTCCAGATTTGGGTTTTGTTAAAGAGTTTGCAAAAGAATTATTGGAAAGAATTGGAGAATTTGAGTATTTTGTTACTCTACAAGATCCCCAAGTAAGAAGAGTGGATAGAGTATGGGCTTCATTTTTATTTGGAGATAGAGCTGAAGAGGCTTTGTCAGAAGCCCAAATTCTACTGATGAGAGCTGCAAATATTCGCAATCCTAAACCATAGGTATAATAGAACCAATAATTAGACAAGGTTGTTAATATTTATAAATTCTAAATGACAACCAGCTATGAAGAAAATCGCGACTTATATGAGCTTGGCCATACTGGCTTTAGGTATGGCGGCATGCGACAACCGACCCAATGTGGTGGGCCAATGGCAAGGACAAATCAAGCAAAATGATGTGGGCTTCCAAGCCGACTATACCGTCAGTCTGGGCTTTGGCGGTGATGGCAAGGCGTCGGCCTCGGTGCTCGCCGCTATGTCAGAACCAATGGCCGAGACCGACAGCATCGTTTCGCCTTATCAGTTTACAGCCTCTGGCACTGCTACCATGTCGGGCACTTGGCAATACGCCAAGGGCAAGGATGATGAGATTGTGATTACATTTGACCCCTCGTCGCTCGATGTGCAAGTTCAGCCTGAGGCAGTGGTGCAGCAAGAAAATGTCTTCACCAGCCAGCAAGATCCCGAAATGGAGGCTCTGAAACCTGGCGTGGCCGACAACCTGAAGGAGAAATTCACCGAGACTGTCCAGGCCAACGGCATGAACGTCACCATCACCCACGTCAAGGTCAAAAAGCCTCTGATGGAGTTTAAGTACAAGGGCGAAAATTATGTCTTCAGGATGGCCAGCGGCCCCACTGGTGAGGAATAATGGCAATATTTGTAATAATTAATAGAGCATCGGTCAGTGGCCGGTGCTTTTAATTTGAAAACCTGAACTTATTGATGAAATCCATTGTTTGAAATAATGAAAAATACGCATTTCAACTAAATAAACACGATGAAGTTATGA
The DNA here is from genome assembly GCA_020860445.1 of Bacteroidales bacterium. GTDB lineage: Bacteria > Bacteroidota > Bacteroidia > Bacteroidales > Muribaculaceae > CAG-873. The sequence goes on from JAJBUH010000034.1 coordinate 4,398, forward strand.
AGAGAGTATTGTTTGACGGCATAGCCTGTCAGAATGAAAATAACAAGAAGCAGCAGCGCGGCGGCTCGGAATATGGCAAGCATATTCTGCGCATGGCGCTCGATAGGGGTTACAACTTCGACATCGTGCTCTACAACGGGTACACCACTCCCGACGACCTTTCAGAACTTCTTTTGAGATTTCCGCAGAGCCAGGTGCACTATGTAGAGGATCGCACGGAGCTCTACGATCTGATCGATAAGGGCGATTATGATGTGTTCTACACCACCTATCCCTACACCTATACCGATTACTCGTGCAACACGCAGATGATATGCGTGGTGCAAGGGTTGAGGAAAATCGAGTGTCCCTGGGACGATGAGGCTTGGCGCAGCGAGCGCAAGCTGTTCTATCGCATCTTGGGACGCCTTTGCCCCAGCATGATGAGCCGTGTGATGAAGAAGAGAAACATGCTCGAACTCTCCACGCTGTTCACCCTGCCTCACGTGAGAATCATAGCTACATCTGAGCACACCAAATATTCGCTGCTCAATTTCTTCCCATCGCTCCAACCGCGCAACATACGCGTGTATTATCCTTATGTCTCGACCAACCAGCTTGGGCCTGACGAATACATTGGCAACTATTTCTTGCTGCTCAATGCCAACCAGTATGAAAAGAACATACCCATGGCCATCGAGGTGCTCGACCGCCTGTTCACCGAGGAGCGTCTTGGCAACAAGCATGTGATGGTGACCGGCGTGCAGCCCGAGGAGAAGATGAGCAAGATTAAGAATAAGGACAGATTCCTGTTCCTGCCTTATGTGCCAACCGAGATGGTCAACAAACTGTATCGCGAGGCATTCTGCCTGATATACCCCTCGCTCAACGAGGGTTTCGGTACAGCGCCCATCAAGGCTATGGCTTGCGGCGTGCCGGTGATCGCATCATCGGCAACAAGCATACCCGAGGTCTGCGGCGGAGCGGCCATGTATTTCTCGGCCGACAATCCCAACGACCTGGCCAACCGCATATTGCAAGTCACCCTCAATGACTGGCAGCGCAAGCGTCTGCGCGACGAGGGCCTGCGCCGCGTCGACTACCTGCTCGACAAGCAGCAGCGCGAAATCGACCAGTGCCTGCAATACATATTTGGGTAATTTTGCTCGATATTATCGATAATATCGATAATATCGATACTATCGAGAATTGTCGAGAGCTCTCGAGAATTGTCGAGAATTATCGAGGCCACTATTTCTTATTGCTAATTTGTTGATAGAGAGCATATAGCTTATCGGCTACGGCATCAATGCCGTAGCCTTTTTTTAGGAAAGCCTCGCGCCCATGAAATTGGGCGTGGTCGGCGCGCAATACCTTGTCGGCCGCTTCAGCCAACTCCTCGGCGGTAAATCCTTTTGTCACGTAGCATCCCGGTATGTCGCCCATCATCTCGCCGACATTGCCTACTGGCGTGCTCACTACTGGTGTGTTGCAGCATAGACATTCCTTGACGGAATTGGGCGATCCCTCAAAATCGCTGCTGATCATGTGCAAATCAATGGCATTCATGATCGTTGGTATCTGCTCGCGCGGCGTATTTGACAGTTCTATGGATACGATGTCGTGGCCGTATTTGTCGCGTAGCAGGGCAAGCGCTTGGTCATAACGGTCTTTGCGCTTTTGGGTGCGTTTGCCTTTGTTTGAATCCATATACAGGATGTAGCGCTTGTCTTGATCCCAACCCAGGGTGCGTCGAGCCTCGGCTCGGTCCATCGGATGGAAAAATTCGCTATTGCAACCGTTGGGCAAGTATACGCATTTGCTGAGCTGCAGATACCGTGACGGATTGTTTTTGATTATGATTTTGTTGTAGAATGGGTACAGCAGCCAAAACACCCACTTGCCATATTCGCGGTCGGGGTCGTTTTGGTAGGATAGAATACATTTGTTGAACAATGCGCCCCCCGACAGCAAAAATATCAACCCCGACACCGCATGGTGGCAATGCACCATGTCATAGCGGTTGCGGAATATATGGCCCATCATCTTGAATACCGACTTAACATGCTGCTTCATCCCGCCGTTCTCCTTGCCATTTGAGTAGAATAGGGTATTCTCGGCTCCGAGTTTGGCCACACTCTCGGCTTGCTCCTTCATAAAAATGCCGAAGATGGGGAATCTCTCAGTGGGATAATTGGATGTTACTTGCAGTACCTTCATCGTGAAAATGAAAAATGAGTAGTGAAAAATGAAAAATAATCTCTGAGTGTTAGCCTCAGAGACATCCATTCATTTCTTGAAAGAGTTGTAGAGGTCTGAGGTTTGGGCGGCGATGTGGTCCCAATCGTAGGGGGTGAGGTTGTAGGTGCGCGGGGTGGCCTTGGCGGCAAGCTTTTCCTTGAGGCGAGTGGCCAAGGCATCGACATTGCCGACTGGGAAGAAATCTGCAGCCTCGAGGGCTGATATCTTGTTGGCTGGGATGTCGCTGACTATGGCATCGAGATTGTAGCTCATGGCCTCGAGCAGGGCTATGGGCAGCCCCTCGTGATATGATGGAAGCACAAACAGGGAGGCATGGCTCATCACCTCGTTGAGCTTTTCGCCTTTGATGAATCCAGTGAGCACCACTCCGTGTTGGCGCGCCTGCTCCTTGAGCTGGGTGCTGTAATGGTCTTGGTGGTCACTGTCGCCAGCGATTACTAACTTGTAGCCCGGCACCTTGGCGCGGCTGAACGCCTCGATCAGGTCGTGAAAACCCTTTTCCTTGACAAAGCGGCCGATCGTCAGCACATATTTGTCATCAGGGCCGATGCCAAGCGATTCCAAATATTTTCTCGATTGACTCTTCGTGGGCATATTCACGCCGTTGTAGATCAGCGTGGTGTCGGTGCGGCCGTATTTTGACGATAGGATATTGGCGATGACTTCAGAGATTACGATGATTTTGTTGCTCCAGCGTGCGCTTACGCGCTCTGACAGGCGCAGCACTCGCTTAGCCATCTTGCCCCATTTGGCGCGGTCGTAGTCGGGGCCGTGATGGGTCATCACCACCTTCATGCCGAGCAGTCGGGCCAGCGGCACAAGCAGCGACGGGCCGATGGTGTGGAAATGCACAATGTCGGGATTGAGGGCGCGAGCCTTAAGCACGCCCAGGAATGTATGCGTGATGGCCTCGATGCTCTTTTTGCGCGGGGCGTAGACGTCGCATAGCTTCACCCCCTTGTATTCCTTGAGAGGGGGCTGTTCGTTGACATACGGGGTGCGGCGTATTATAGTGATGTCATGACCCATGGCTGCGAGCCTCGGATACAGCTCTTCGCAATGGGTCTCTACGCCTCCCAATATGTTGGGTATGCCACGTGTGCCAACTACTACGACTTTCATGCCTTCTTACATATCACTTTTTGTATATCTTTCGTCACACCTTGTCTCTCAGGTCGCCTTGGCGCGGGTCTTGACCCACATCGTACCATTTCTTGTCAAGACAGGGTTTCAGCCCGCGCAGCGAGCGTATCTTGTTCTTGATGGCCCATTGCAGCGGATGCTTGATGTATTTGTACATCACTGGCGATGCCGTGCCAACCATCCAGCAATTCTTGGGGCATTTCCTGACTAGAGCCCGCACTCGCTCAGCCTGCGGGCTGTTCCAAATCTCGTCAAATGATGCCTGCCGGATGTTGCCCATCGATTCCTTCCAGTAGCGCTCCTCCAAGCCGTTGCAAGGATACACCTCGCCCCAGGGGTCGATAAAGAAGTTGGCGCTTCCGGCCTCGCAAGGCAGCATTCGCCTTCCGCCCTCGATGTAATTGATCAGGCCCATGTTGAAGAAAGCTCGGAACCAGCTCTTGGGGTGCTTTTCTTGCAATTGCCACTCAATGAGTTGCTCAAAGTCGGCGCATACCTCTTGGCGGTTGGTCACCTCGTTGTCCTCTTTGTGGAAATAGTATGAGTTGTGGAACGACGCCGTGGCAAACTCCATGCCCAAGCTCTTGGATAGCTGATACAGGGCCAGCATGTCCTTTGAGTTGTTGTTCGACACGGTGCAGCCAAAGCCTATGTCCTTGAGACCCATCTCTTTGAGCGTGAGCAGGGTAGAGAGGCCCTTGTCAAAGCCTCCCGGGCGGCCGCGCAGTTCATCGTTCTTGGCGCTGAGGCCCTCGATCGAGATGCGTATGCCTATGTTGGGGAAACGTTTTGCGATTTCAATCACACGGTCCTGCAGCCAGCCCGATGTGCTAATGACGATTCTCGAGGTATGCTTGTAGCACTCCTCGATGATTTCAGCCAAGTCGTCGCGCACAAACGGCTCGCCACCGGTCAGGTTTATGAATTTGAGCTGCGGCAATGAGCGCAAATCGGCAGCTGTAATCTCCTCGCTTTTCTTGGTGGGAAATTTCCAGATGTTGCACATTTTGCACTGCATCGGGCAGCGGTAGGTTAATATTATAGATGCATCAGTAGGTTTTACCATGTAGGGATCGAGTTGCCCTCTAATTCATTAAGACAACCATATCGATTAACGCTCATTATGGTGTTTTTATTATCTAAATTGGTGGCAAAAGCAAAAAAAGTTTTAACCACTATTTTTTGGAGGGCTTTGATGGCGCTGGGGCATTTGAGGCGGTCGAGTCATCAGAGGGGATAGTCGATGTATCTGAGGTATCAGGTGTCTCTGTTGGCTCAGCGGCTGGCTCGGGGCTATCAGCAGGGCCGAAGATGAATTGCAGCTCCTGGTCAATCTCCTTGGATTGGCGCTTGAGCAGTTGGTCGAGGCGCTTTTTGCCCTCATACACCAGGCGGGCGCGCAGGTCCTCGTTGAGGTCGATCTGCAGTATGCGATTGGCCAGGTCGTCGGTATTGGTGGGCGAGAAATACAGGGCAGCCGATGCGCACACCTCGGGGATGCTGGCGGCGGTCGATGCTATCACCGGCACCTCGCAAGCCATAGCCTTGAGGGGCGGGTAGCCAAATCCCTCGTTGAGCGACGGATACACCAGGCAGAAGGCTTCGCTGTAGTATTTGCGCAATTCCTCGATTGGCACATTGTTCATAAACATAAAGCGGTCTTTGTTCTTCACAGCTCGGCGCAGGTTGATGCGCTGGCAGCCAGTCACCACCACGCGGCGCCCCTTGAGGCGTCCGTCCGAGAACAGGCGGTCAAATGTCTTGATGGCTCTGTATATGTTTTTCTCATATCGGTTGGCGTTGAGCATCAAGAAATAGTCGCTGATCATTGGCGCGGGTTTGAGGCCGTTGACCGAGAATGGCGAATAATACACCCTGATGTCGCGCGGTTTGAGCGATGGGAAATAGTTGAGCAGCGCGTATTTGGTGTGGTCTGACACAGTAATCAATTTGACATTGGGCAGACTGATCAGGCGCTGAAACTCTTTGAGCTTCTGCGACTGTATCTTGCGAGCCATGTGCTTTGGAAAATGCTTGCCCACGAATCTGACCCAGGCGCGCCGCTCGGTGCGCCACGCGTTTTCGTCCCATGGTAGCTCTACCTTGCGTAATCCGTGTATTACGCCCACCAGCTGCGCCTTGCATGGGTAGTCGTAATAGGGGTAGGGGAGCACCGAGAAGAATCGGTCAAATCCCTCGCTGTCAATCAGATTGTATAGCTGCGCCTTGTTGTCGACATTATGCACCCGCTCGGATGGCATCTTCTTGAGCAGCTTTGACAGTTCGTCATCGGTATAATAGTTGTTGAAAAGCACGATGTCGAACACGTAGCCTTTGTCCAAGGCCTCGCGCAAGAGGTTTCGGGAGTATTCTGCTCCGCCATGGAATTGGTCCTTGGTTTCGTATTGGCAAGCGATGCCGTCAAACAGTACTTTTTTCATTCTTGTGTCTGTGTTTAGATTCCTCATAAATAGTTGACACATATAAAACAATTAAATCAATAAAAAGCTAATTCCCTACCTAAAATTAGGTATTTTCTTAAGTGCCCACGCGCTTAGCGCGTGGGCGCTTGGGAGGGGAGCAATATGTCTATGCTATGTGAAACAACCCCTACGGGGTAGCCATGATGGTAACACACGGGGTAAGATGTAAAATTTTTACAAAACCGAGCCTTTTTGCATTATTTTGTTGGTCATGTCAAGAAAAAACTGTAATTTTGCGTTGTAATTAAAGATTAAGGTTTTCCAATAGATATAACATACGCCCAATGACAAGCATCGCCGATACCCATTCGTATCTCCGCCGCACTGTGAAAGTCCGACGATGATGCTCTGTGCGCTCAGGCGAATATCCCGATGCGGCCCGATGCGACGGGTCAAGCCCTCTCAATCCTGAGGGCTGTCTGGTTTGTTATTTTACATTTTTCATTTTACATTTTTCATTTTTCTTTGTCATGTCGTCAACTTCGATCAAGGTGACGCGAGCCGCCAAAGAGCATGCGGCCCACGCTCCACGTATTTGCCAGTTGATTTACGAATCGGCGCTGCAGCGAGGCACTGGTATTGCTCGCCGCAGCCCAGAGTATATTGCCGAAAAGATAGCCTCGGGCAAGGCGGTAGTGGCCATGGATGGTGACAAGCTCGTGGGTTTCAGCTATATCGAATGTTGGGACCACGGCGACTATGTAGCCACCTCGGGCCTTATTGTCGATCCCGAATATCGTCACTTGGGCCTGGCTGGCCGCATCAAGGAGTGTACGTTCAAGCTGGCACGCGAGCGTTTTCCCTACGCCAAGATTTTCTCCATTACCACCTCGCTGCCGGTGATGAAGCTCAACACGCGCCTTGGCTACAAGCCAGTGACATTTTCTGAGCTTACCAAGGACGAACAATTCTGGAAGGGCTGCGAGGGTTGTGTCAACTATGATGTGCTGCAACGCAACGGCGCTGTGCGCTGCATCTGCACCGGCATGCTCTACGACCCCGAGGAGGCTCGCCCCAACCGTTCGCGCCTCTTCCCGGTCCTTATCAACCTCAAGCGCCGCCTCAAAAACCTCTTCCTCAAGACTCGTCCCTAAGTCGGAGCCACCACTTCAGTGGTGGAATGGTACTCAAGCCCTTCCTCAGGGCAGTCGAGTGCCACGAGCTTTAAGCTCGGAGTCCCCAATTCAGTAAAAATTATAATCCCCAATAGGTATGAAAAAAGTAGTAGTAGCATTTAGCGGAGGCCTCGACACCTCCTACACAGTGATGTATCTGGCCAAGGAGCTGGGATACGAAGTGCACGCAGCTTGCGCCAACACCGGCGGTTTCTCTGACGAGCAGCTTCGCCGCAACGAAGAAAACGCCTACAAGCTCGGCGCCAAGAGCTATGTCACCCTCGATGTGACCCAAGAATATTATGAGAAGAGCTTGCGCTACATGATCTTCGGCAATGTGATGCGCAACAATTGCTATCCCATCTCGGTATCGTCAGAGCGCATATTCCAGGCCATCGCTATTGCTCGCTACGCCAAGGAGATTGGAGCCGATGCCATCGCTCACGGTTCCACCGGCGCCGGCAACGACCAAATCCGTTTTGACATGACATTCCTGGTGATGGCTCCCGGCGTGGAGATTATCACCCTCACTCGCGACAAGGCCTTGTCGCGCCAAGAGGAGGTCGATTTCCTCAATAAGCACGGATTCCACGCCGACTTTGCCAAACTCAAATACTCATACAATGTGGGCATCTGGGGCACCAGCATCTGCGGCGGCGAAATCCTCGACCCCTCAAAGGGACTGCCCGAAGAGGCATACCTCAAGCACGCCACCAAGCACGGCGAAGAAGAGCTACACATCACCTTTGACAAAGGCGAAATCGTGGCCGTCAATGGCGAGCAATTTACCGACAAGGTCAAGGCTATCCAGAAAATCGAAGAGATTGGCGCTGCCTACGCCATTGGTCGCGACTGCAACGTGGGCGATACCATCATCGGCATCAAGGGCCGCGTGGCTTTTGAGGCTGCAGCTCCCAAGCTCATCATCGAGGCTCACCGTCTGCTCGAAAAGCACACCCTGAGCAAGTGGCAACAGTACTGGAAGGACCAAGTGGCCAACTGGTACGGAATGTTCCTGCACGAGAGCCAGTATCTCGAGCCGGTGATGACCGACATGGAGGCGATGATGCTCAGCTCGCAGCGCAATGTGAGCGGCACCGCCATCCTCAAGCTGCGTCCCTACGGATTTGAGACCGTGGGCGTAGACAGTCCCAACGACCTGCTCAAGTCTAAGCTGGGCGAATACGGCGAGATGCAGCACGGCTGGACAGCCGAAGAGGCCAAGGGATTTATCAAAGTTTTGTCAACCCCATTGAGAGTATATTATGGAATCCACCCAAATGAAGAAAGATAACTCAGCCCCTCAGGCAGCCCCCCAGCCCCCTAAAGGGGGAGTGGCTAAGTGGCAGGTTGGGATTATTGGGGCGGCTGGCTATACGGCTGGCGAGCTGATGAGGGTGCTGGTCAATCATCCTAATGTGGAGTTGGCTTGGGCGCATAGCGAGAGCCAAGCCGGACTGCCGGTGGCCAAGGTGCACTCGGGTCTGGTGGGCGACACCGACCTGTGTTTTACCGACACTGTCGACCTCGATGGCATCGATGTGCTGTTTCTGTGCTCGGCTCACGGCAAAAGCCGCGAGTTTTGGGCCGAACATGAGCGTCCCGAGCATCTGCGCGTGATTGGCCTGGCCCAGGACTATCGCGACGAGAGCGATGGGTATGTCTACGGTCTGCCCGAGGTCAATCGCGACCGTATCGCTGGCGCCCAGCTGGTAGCCAATCCCGGTTGCTTCGCTACCGCTTTGCAGTTGGCTTTGTTGCCATTGGCAAGCGCCGGAGTGCTTGATGCCGACATAAATGTCACGGCTATTACTGGATCTACTGGCGCTGGCGTAAAGCCCTCAGCCACTACCCATTTCTCCTGGCGCGACAATAATATCAGTGTCTATAAGGCATTTACGCATCAGCATCTGGCCGAAATCAACCGCACCCTGCAGCATCTGCAGCCTGGCTATCGCGGCAACCTCAATTTCTTGCCTATGCGCGGCGATTTCCCGCGTGGCATTTATGCCGCAGCATATATCAACACGCCCATTACTGGGCTTGAGGCCAAGAAGCTGTATGAGGATTTTTATCGCGATGCGCCTTTTACCCACGTCATCGACAAGACAGTGGATATGAAACAGGCTGTCAACACCAACAAGGCCCTGCTCAATGTAGAGAAATATGGCGACTTGCTGCTCGTGACCTGCGCTATCGACAATCTGCTCAAAGGCGCCTCAGGCCAAGCAGTGCAGAACATGAATCTCATGCTCGGCCTCCCCGAGGACACGGCCCTGAGATTAAAAGCCAGCGGCTTTTAGTAGATAAGGCGCTGGCGCGCAGATAAGGCGCCTAAGGCGCGATAAGGCCGCGCTCGCGCGACAGATAAATAGATTTGGCGAGCGGGGTCTGGATAGGGGCTACTGTGCGGGCCAGTTTGTGGCCCGATCCTCTGGTTGGCCTTTACTTATTACTCATTACTTATTACTTGATAGATATGGATCTATTTGATGTCTACTCATTATATGATATCGAGCCGGTGCGGGGTTCGGGCAGCTATGTGTATGATGCCGATGGCACCGAGTATCTCGATCTCTATGGCGGCCATGCCGTGATTTCGATTGGCCATGCCCATCCCCATTACGTAAAGGCCATTGCCGACCAGGCTGCGCGCATCGGCTTTTACTCCAATTCGGTGCAAAACTCGCTGCAGCGCCAGCTGGCTCTGCGCATCGGCGCGGCCTCGGGATATGAGGATTACCACGCTTTTTTCTGCAACTCGGGAGCCGAGGCCAACGAAAATGCCCTCAAACTCGCATCTTTCCATACCGGCAAGCCTCGCGTAGTGGCATTCTCCAAGGCTTTTCATGGGCGCACATCTGGCGCGGTTGCCATCACTGACAATCCGGCGATACAGTCGCCGTTTAACGCTACGCCCAATGTCACTTTTTGTCCGCTCGGCGACATCGATGCGGTTGAGCAAGAATTGACCAAGGGCGATGTGGCGGCAGTGATCATCGAGGGCATCCAGGGCGTGAGTGGCATACACGAGCCAGGTGATGACTTCTTGCGTGCGCTGCGTTCGCTTACCAGCAAATACGGCGTGTCGCTCATCCTCGATGAGATACAGAGCGGATATGGGCGCTCGGGCCAATTCTTCGCTCATCAGCAGTCTGGCATTCGTCCCGACCTTATCACTTGCGCCAAGGGCATCGCCAATGGCTTTCCGATGGGTGCAGTGCTGATATCGCCTGAATTTCAGGCTAAAAAGGGTATGCTCGGCACCACTTTTGGCGGTTCGCAGCTTGCCTGCGCCGCCGCTATCGCCGTGCTTGATGTGATTGAGCAAGATCATCTGATTGAAAACGCCGCTCGTGTTGGCGAGCATCTTATCTCTGAGCTCAAGCAAATCCCAGGCATCAAGGATGTGCGCGGCCAAGGCCTGATGATTGGCTTTGACATCGACGGCGCCCCCGAGATTAGAAAGCGCCTGCTCTTTGACGACCACATCTTTACCGGCGCCGCCGGCACTGGCACGATCCGCCTGCTCCCAGCCCTGAGCCTATCTATGGCTCAGGCCGATAAGGCGCTGAGTGCGATAAGAGCTATCGCTGGATAAGGCGCCTGTGGCGCAGATAAGGCCGCGCTCGCGCGGCAGATAAATAGATTAAAAGGCAACAGCAGAGCGTGCCTGGATAGCGGCTACTGTGCCGAGCCAGTTTGTGGCCTGAGATTCCTAATTATTAATAATATAGCTATGAAATCATTTTTAAATGTATCAGATATAGGCGATTTGAAAATCGCCTTGCAAGAGGCGCAAGAGGTAAAGCGCGACCGCTTTGCAAACCAGCAGCTGGGCAAGAACAAGACCTTGCTGATGATTTTCTTTAATTCCAGCCTGCGCACCCGTCTCAGCACCCAAAAGGCGGCCATGAATCTCGGCATGAATGTCATCGTGCTCGATGTCAAGCAGGGCGCTTGGAATCTCGAGACCGAGCGCGGCGTGGTCATGGACGGCGACAAGGCCGAACATCTGCTCGAGGCTATCCCCGTGATGGCCAGCTATTGCGATGTGATTGGCGTGCGCTCGTTTGCCAAATTTGAAAATAAAGAGGACGATTACAGCGAGAAAATCATACGCCAATTCATCGAGTATTCGGGCAAACCCGTATTCAGCATGGAATCGGCCACCGTGCATCCACTCCAGGCTTTTGCCGACCTGATTACCATCGAGGAATACAAGCGAAAGGAACGTCCCAAGGTGGTGCTGACCTGGGCTCCTCACTGCCGCGCTCTGCCCCAGGCAGTGCCCAACTCGTTTGCGCAATGGATGGGAGCGGCCGATGTCGACTTGGTGATCGCTCACCCCGAGGGCTATGAATTGGACGAGAAATTTACCCAGGGAGCCTCGCTTATCACCCACGACCAGAATCTGGCCCTCGATGGCGCCGACTTTGTCTATGCCAAGAATTGGAGCGCTTACGCCGACCCCAACTATGGCAAGATTCTCTCGCGCGATATGGACTGGATGATTACCGCCGACAAGATGGCCCTCACCGACAATGGCTATTTCATGCACTGTCTGCCGGTGCGCCGCAATCTCATCGTCACCGACGAGGTGATTGAATCGCCCAACAGCCTGGTTATCCCCGAGGCTGCCAACCGCGAAATCTCAGCCCAAGTGGTAATCCAAAGGATGCTCCTCGCCTAATTACATAGGATTCCTAGGATGCCTAAGATTCCTAAACAGATAGTAAAATGCAGAAAGATAATATACAGGTTTGGAAGATTGGTGGGGCGGTGATTGACGACCCGGAGGCGCTGCGCGCCTTTTTGGCTGAATTTGCGGCTATGCCGGGGCCGAAGGTGTTGGTGCATGGCGGCGGTCGCGCCGCCACCGCGCTCAGCAAGCGCCTCGGCATCGAGACCAAGATGATCGAGGGGCGTCGTGTCACTGATGCGGCTACCCTCGATATTGCCACTATGGTATATGCCGGCTTGGCCAACAAGCAGATAGTGGCTCAGCTGCAGGCGCTTGGCTGCAATGCCATTGGGCTCTGCGGCGCAGATGCCAACGCCATCAAGGCCCACAAGCGGCCAGCCGAGCCCATCGATTACGGTTTTGTGGGCGATATCGACAGCGTGAATGCGCCAATGCTCAAGCATCTTACTGATGCCGGGATTGTGCCGGTGCTTTGCGCCATCACCCACGATGGCAATGGCCAATTGCTAAACACCAACGCCGACAGCGTGGCCCAGTCTGTCGCTACCGCTATGGCCCAGCTCACCGATGTTGAGCTGTGCTACAGCTTTGAGCAGCTTGGGGTGATGCGCGACATCGCCGACCCGGCCTCGCTCATCAAGGAGATCACACCAGCCCTCTATGCTCAGCTCAAAGCTGATGGCACCATATCTGGAGGTATGATTCCCAAGCTCGACAACGCTTTCCGCGCCATCTCAGCCGGCGTCAAATCTGTCACCATCGGCGCCACCAAAATAATAGATAGATAGCGGCCACGTAGTGGCTGCCACAGTAGCCGCTATCCAGACAGGCAGCTACATATAACTGATGGCCAGCGTCAGCTACCTTGTGTCTGGATAGCGGCTACTGTGCGGGCCACTGTGTGGCCCGATCCCTAATCTAAAATTGATATGATTGATCTATTGCAAAAATTGATATCGATACCGGGCATCTCGCGCCAAGAGACGGCTCGCGCCGATATGCTATATGATTATATGGTCGGGCAGGGGATGACGCCCCAGCGCCTCCACAACAATCTGTGGGTGCGCGGCGAGGCGTGGCTCCCGGGGCGTCCCACGGTGATGCTCAACAGCCATATCGATACCGTCAAACCCTCGGCTGCCTATACCCGCGACCCCCATGCGGCTGATATCGAGGATGGCCGTCTCTACGGCCTGGGCAGCAATGATGCCGGCGCCTCAGCGATGGCCCTGCTTGGCGCTTTTGAGCAATTGCGCCACGAGGATCTCGGCTACAATCTGCTCCTGGCCCTCACGGCCGAAGAGGAAGTGATGGGTGAGCATGGCATGCGCGCCTTTCTGCCCCATATCAAGGAGCAGGGCATCGACATCGATATGGCTATCGTTGGCGAGCCAACCGACATGCAAGCCGCTATCGGCGAACGCGGACTGGTGGTGCTCGACTGCGTGGCCCACGGCATACAGGGCCACGCCGCCCGCAACGAGGGCGACAATGCCATATATCGCGCTGTGCGCGATATCGAGCGGCTGCAGAATTTTCATTTTCCGCAATGCTCGGCATTGCTTGGCCCAATCAAAATCACTGTGACGCAGATCGAGGCTGGCTGGCAACACAATGTGGTGCCACCCGAGTGCAAATTTGTGGTAGATGTGCGCACCACCGACGCGTATACTAACGAGGAGGTGGTCGCTATGATACAATCGGCTCTCGAGTCGGATGTCAAGGAGCGCAGCACGCGCATCCGCGCCTCGGCAATACGCCACTGTCACCCGCTGGTGCAGGCGGCTATCGCCACCGGGGCCTCGACATTTATCTCGCCGACCACCAGCGATATGGCCCTGATGCCATTTCCATCGCTCAAGATGGGCCCGGGCCAATCGGCCCGCAGCCACCAGGCCGACGAGTATGTGCTCCTCTCTGAATTTGAGGCCGCAATCCCCCGCTATGCCGCGTTGCTGCGCGGCATCAAATGATGTGGCCCACCAAGTGAGCCACCACAGTAGCCGCTATCCAGACCCCACTGCCAGTGCAAGCACTGGCCTCTGGTATCTATAGCTAATGGCCAGCGCCCAGCGCTGGCATGTGTCTGGATAGCGGCTACTGTGTAGGGCCACTGAGTGGCCAGCGATATTTAATCACCTATAATACTATTAGCAATGAAGCTATGGGATAAAGGATACGACGAGAATCAGCGTATCGATGATTTCACTGTGGGTCGCGACCGCGAGCTCGACCTGCGCCTCGCCCGCTATGATGTTGAGGGCTCGATGGCCCATATCAAGATGCTGCAGTCGATCGGGCTGCTTACCGCCGACGAGCTGACCCAGCTGCTCTCTGGCTTGGAGAGCATTATGGCCGATATCAATGATGGACGTTTTGTAATCGAGGATGGCATCGAGGATGTGCACTCGCAAGTCGAGTTTATGCTCACCCAGCAGATCGGCCCCATCGGCAAGAAAATCCACTCTGGGCGTTCGCGCAACGACCAGGTGTTGGTCGATATCAAGCTATTTTTCCGCGACGAGCTGCGCAAAATCTCTGAGGCTACTCGCGCCCTGTTTGACGAGTTGCAAGCCCAGAGCGAGAAATACAAAGATGTGCTGATGCCCGGCTACACTCATGCCCAAGTGGCTATGCCATCGAGCTTTGGCTTGTGGTTTGGCGCTTATGCCGAGACTCTGGTCGATGACATGCACATGCTGGCAGCCGCCTATCAGGTGGCTAACCAGAATCCCCTCGGCTCAGCCGCTGGCTACGGGTCGAGCTTTCCGCTCGACCGCCAGATGACCACCGAACTGCTGCATTTCTCTACCCTCAACTACAATGTAGTTGCCGCTCAGATGAGCCGTGGCAAGACCGAACGCTGTGCCGCTTACGCTATCGCCGGCTTGGCATCGACACTGTCGAAATTTGCCATGGATGCCTGCCTATGGATGTGCCAAAATTTCGGATTCATCACCCTGCCAGACGAGTTTACTACTGGCTCATCGATTATGCCGCATAAGAAAAATCCCGACGTGTTTGAGATTTTGCGCGGCCGTTGCAATCTGCTGCAGACCGTGCCCATGGAGGTATCGATGCTCACCACCAACCTGCCGCTCGGGTATAATCGCGACTTGCAATTGCTCAAGGATGTGATGTTCCCAGCCACCGAGCAGATTCTCGACTGCTTGGAGATGATGCGATTTATCGTGGGCCATATCCAGGTCAAGCAGGATATCCTCGATGCCAAGATTTATGACTATCTCTTTACGGTCGAGGATGTCAACCGCTTGGTGCTTAGCGGAGTGCCATTCCGCGATGCCTATCGCCAAGTGGGCGAGGCAGTGCAGCGTGGCGAGTACAAACCCACTCGCGAGGTGCATCACACCCATCTCGGGAGCATCGGCGAGCAAATCCGGACCAAGATGGATCAGGCGCAAAGCGCAATAAAGGGCGCCTAAAGCGCCCAGCACGGTGGTGCCAGGGTTCCCACGCCTGACCGGGCCCGCGAGGGCGCCTGGGCCCCCCAGCACGGTGGTGCCAGGGTCCCCACGCCTGACCGGGCCCGCGAGGGCGCCTGGGCCCCCCACCACAAATGGCGCCCCGCATCGGTTGATGCGGGGCGCCACTGTGCCGGGCGCTTTAGGCGCCGGTGATGTTTATGCTTCTGGTTGTGCGATAGGCTCTATGTTGATGTATTTTCGGCCTTCCTTGCCAATGGTGAATACCACTGTGCCGTCAACGAGAGCGTAGATGGTGTGGTCCTTGCCCATGCCGACATTCTTGCCGGGGTGGTGCTGGGTGCCACGCTGACGCTTGATGATGTTGCCTGCTTGGGCAAACTGTCCACCGAATACTTTCACGCCGAGTCGTTTGCTTTCTGACTCGCGGCCGTTCTTAGAGCTACCAACGCCTTTTTTATGTGCCATTGTCTACGGATTTTAAAGGGTTAAGCTACTATGTCTTTGATCACAACCTTGGTGAACTGCTGGCGATGGCCGTTTTTGCGGCGATAGCCTTTGCGACGCTTCTTTTTGAAGACGATCACTTTGTCACCTTTCACGAGGGGAAGTTCCACCTCGCATACTACTTTGGCACCTTCCACGAGGGGAGCGCCAACCTTCACTTCGCCATCGACGTCGGCAAGCAGCACGCGGTCAAATTCGACCTTGTCGCCTTCCTTTACATCGTCGATGTGCTGGACGTACAGATACATGTCCTTCTCGGCCTTGAACTGTTGTCCCTTAATCTCTACGATTACGAACATTGTAAATTGTTGCACTTAAATGTGTTAGCCCGGCGGGCGGCTTCGAGGGCGATGGCCCATAAGCGCTTAGTTGAGCCCGTTGCGGAAAATCGACCACAAAGGTACGAATTTTTTTTGAATCCACAAAATTTTTTTAACGTAAGAAAACGTAAGCACGTAAGAAAACGTAAGCACAGAGAAAAAATAAAAATTCTCTAAAAAATAAAAATTCTCTTAGGTGTTGCTTACGTTTTCTTACGTGCTTACGTTTTTCCTTACGTGCTTACGTTTTTCCTTACGTGCTTATGGTCTTTTTCAATAGGGATATACTCCCTCGGCGGCACCGAGCATGATGCCGTCGACGAGGTGCTGCTTGTTGACCTTGTTGCTGACGCGCGAGAAGAGGCCGAAGTTGCCGATATCGCCCGTGGCATTGTCCCAGTAGAATGTGGCGATGCCGTTGTTCTTGGCTACCTTGTTGATGTATTCCAGGTAATATGCCTGCGATGCCATGATGGTCTCATCCTCGAGGCTCCAGCAGTTGGTGCCGTATTCGCCGATGATCACGGGATAACCGGCATCGACAAATTCGCTCTTGAAGCGTGCGAAATAGTCGTCGATGAAATCCTCTTGATATCCGTCGTCAGCTGAGACGTATCCGGCGCGATAGCCCCAAGTGGTAGTGGCTGAGGCCACATCGCTGGCGTGGGTCATTGCCATTGGGTCATAGAAATGGTACTCAAAGATCAGGTGACCAGCCTCGACGTCATCGGGCATATTGTAGCCGTTGAGGCCGTACCAGCCGTTGCAGCACCAGCATTGCACTACCAGGTTGCGGGTCAGGTTGTTGCCGCCAGTAGCGCGCACTGCGTCAACGAATACTTGCATGTATTCCTCGAGCGTGGCCTGTTCGTCAGCGTTGGGTTGTCCCCACCATTCCGAGCCGTTGCGAGTCGAGCGCACCTCATTTGCGCCGGCGAAGAGTAGGTTGTCGCCATAGTCTTTAAATTGGTTAGCGATTTGTGTCCATATAGCCTTCTCCTCCTCAATCACAGCATCTTTCTGAGCCGAGGTGCAATTGAGCTCGAGCCAACCGGCATCCCAGTGGGTGTTGAGCACCACGATCATGTCGGCATTGATGCAATAGTCAACGATTTCTTGTACGCGGGCCAGCCAAGTCGGGTCGATGGTGTAGGTGCTCATGTCGGCCATGTGGCAGTGCCAAGCGGCCGGCAGACGGATTGCATTGAATCCTGCCTCTTTGACTGAGTTGATAAATGCTTGCGACACAGTAGGATTGCCCCACATAGTCTCGCCGCCGGTCAGGTCGGCGCTGTTGCAAGCCTCGAGGGTATTGCCCAGGTTCCAGCCGGCATTGATTTGCTTGATCACATCCTTGGCGAGGGTGCCTGAGGTTGCCTCTACGCCAGCCTGGGTCACGGCTATCACTGCGGTGATGGTATTGTCGCTCGAGAGGGTGAATACGATTTCGCCCGAGCGGTCGAGGCTGCGGTTGGTGGCAGCGGTGAATTGCTCAGTGTAGCTGTCGAGGCTGCGGCTCTCGCTGCGAGTGATCCACGATGGCATCTCCACAGTGTAGTCGGCAGTGGCTTGCACATTCACGGTAAATGTTCCGCCAGCGGCCTCGAGGCTCTTCTGGGTGATGTCGATGATGAGGCCCTCGCCAGCGGTCTGGGCCACCTTGACGGTAGCGTTGTTTGAGCCTTGGCTTACGCTGATCGAGCCGGTGCGGTCGTTGTATCCGCTGTTTTCGTCAACGGTCACCGAGATGGCATAGATGCGGTCGCTCTCGCCATTGAGGGTGGGGGTGGTGAGGTGTATCCAGGTGTCGGTGGTGGATACTGAGGGTGCCGAGGTGGCCTCGACGTAGAGCGAGCGAGTGGCGCCGGTGCGCACAAAGCTCATCTCGGTGCTGCCCACCGTGAACTCGATGGGACGGCTCGGAGCCTCGTACATGTCATCATCGCTGCAAGCGGTGACGCCCATAGCCACAAAGGCCCACAAAATCAATATATTTAGATATTTCATAGCTGTTTGTGATTTAGCGGCTTAGGAATTTTAGGAATCTTAGGATGCCTAATAGCTATAGGATTCCTATGATTCCTAAGCCGCCTATTGATCAAAATAGTGAGGTGAAGGTGAATACTACGCGCATGGATTGCGAGAAGCCAAGCTCAGAGATTACACCATCGGTGGGCTCGCCAAAGGCGCAGCCGTTGCCAGACGTCTCGCCGTACATGTTCCATAGCTCAAGGCGGTGGTGTACGCCTCCGCCATCGGCGGTCACGTTGAGGATCTTGTCAGCATCCCAGCCGGTGAGCTCCACGCCATCAAGATAGATATGGTCGAGCTGTGCCTTTACGCCGGGGAAGTCGGCCCAGATATTGTCGGTCTGGATAAAGGTCATGATTGAGCCGTCGGCATGCTCAGTCGACTCATAGGTGATGTCGAATGTCGGGTTGGTGAATCCAAGCTTTTTGTCAGCAGTCACGCATAGGCCAGTGGTAGCGCCTTGGTTGTAGTCCCACGGTCCGCCCCAGCTCGGGTTGATGGTGATTAGGCAAGGAGTATAGGTGGGGTTAAGCACCACATAGTCCATCTCGAGAGATTCAGCAAAGTTGAAGTTGGGATCGCTGTCGCCAACTGTGTCGCTGAAGGGCGATTCCACCACGCCATCATTTGAGCCTTTGCCCCAGATGTTGAAGAACTCAATGCGGTAGTTGCCATTGTCCTCGATGTCGCCATAGAACAGCTTGCCGCCGTCAAAGTCAATAGCCTGGCCGTCGCAACGGATTTCCTTGATATAGATCACTGCCTCGGGGAATGCGGCATTCAGGCCATCGAAGTCGAGAGTGAATACCATTGCGCCATTGCATGAGCCATCATAGTGGAATGTGTGAGTGCCATAGAGGTCAGAACCCTTGAGCGAGTCAACCACATCGCCCCATGTTCCGCCCCAGTCGGCGCCTACGCACAGCAGGGTCACCGAGTAGCTGCGGCTCTGGGTGTTGGGAATATAGTTGACGCTGAGTAGGCACGGGTCGGCGTCGCGATAGTAGCCAATCTGCAGACTCTCGTCGGTGAGCGAGAAGATGCGCAGTTCGTTCTGCAGGTTGCTGCACTGGTCGGGGAAATTGTCGGGGGTGAGCAGCGGTATAGTGGCTGTCACGGTCTTCTCATCGAGGTTGAGGGTGAATGTGCCGCTCTGCGATGAGCCGTCGGGGTAGGTGACGCTGACAGTGCCGTCGGCGCTGAAGGTCATTTCGCCCGAGCAGTTGCCAAAGGCCCAAGTGTTGGTGTAGTCAGCCTCCCAAGCCCAGCTGTCGCCAACTACTGGCTCGTTGTTGCTGATGGTGCGCCAGCTGTCGTCGGTGCCGTAGAAATAGACCGGACCAGCAAATGTTGAGCTCACGCCATCGCTGTAGTCGATGCCCCAGGTCTTGTAGAGATATTCAGGATTGAATACCACATTGCGTGCAGTCGATACGGGACGCACTGACAGTGCCTCATACACTGGCACCGAGGTGCGGCTTGCATTTCCGCTATTGAAGGTATAGGCCACTGAGTATTGGTTGTTGCCTGAGTTGACACTGCCGGTAGCATACACGCCAGCCACGCCGCTTTGGCTCACCGAGTTGAGGGTACGGGATCCGGCTGCAGGCAGGAAGATGGAGTTGCCGTTAGGACCAGTCACCTTGTAGCCAGCCACGCCGTCTTGCTCGGTCCACTCGGTGGAGCAGAGGTTGAAGAGCTCTTCCCAGTCGGCAGCGGTTGGGAGTTGCACACCACCCCAAGCGGCAGTAGCCATATCGAGCGATGAGAGGGTGATGTCGGCTGATGCGAAGTCGGTGGGGTCGATCGAGTTGCTCACGCCAGCTACGTCGCCAAAGCCGTACAGACCGCCAAGCTCTGTCTCTGAGCGAGCGCCAACATTGTAGCGAGCCCAGCTAACTGACAGACCCAGGTCAACCAGGTCATTCTCGAGGTCAACATTATATGCGGCTGTGGTGAATGATTTCACTGAGCCGTATACCACGCCACTGCCGAGGTCGGCATAAGCGGCATAATAATAGGTAGTAGAGGGGGCCAAGCCAGCATATTCAAAGCTGAATGATGCTGCCTGGGCCGGAGCGGCCACGATCAGGCCAGCGCGCACTGCCTCTTCATCGCTTGATGACGAGATCACAATGCCATAAGAGGCGTCAGTGGTTGCATTGGCAGCCGAGCCGCCAACTGTGGCAGCGGCAAAGTCGATAGATAATGCATCGGCGGTGGTGACCACGCAGTCAGTGGTCACGAGGCTCTTGACCTCGCCGGTGTAGGTGACCTTGCTTGAGAGGGTCACATAGGCTTGGTAGTAGAGCGTGGTGTTGTCGGTCAGGCCGGTGAGCTCGGCTGAGATGGCGCCGTCGCTGTAGGTGCCAGAGACGCTGCTGGTGAGCGAGGTGCTCTCATAGCCGTAGTTGAAGCCTACCTTGTAGGCGCCATCGGCCATGCCGCTGAGGCCGCTCACGGTGGCGTGGAGCTCGGCGGTGGTGGCGGTGACGTCGGCCGAGCCGGTGACCACCGAATTTTCGTTGAGGATAGGGGTGGTGTAGGCGGTGTAGTCGTCATCATCGTCGCAAGCGACGAATCCCACGCTCAGCCCCAACGCTATCGTCAGATATAGGATATTTTTTGTTTTCATCAGAATTCTGATTTAAAGGAGATTTATTGAAAATCTATAGAGATAGCCTCTTTGCTTTCCCTTTGCTTTCCCCGCTATCCGATTCTTGTCGAATCTGTCGATTCCTGTCGAATCATGTCGATAAGAATCGACAGGAATCGACAATTTCGACATGAGTCGAATAGCGAGGAAGGGAGGGGAGGACAGGAAGCGGTGATTACTCTATTGTGAGGGATGTTACGTTGACGACAGCGTTGTCGATGTCGAGGCTCGATGCATAGCCGTCAATCTCAATGCAGACGGTCAGACAGCCGTTGCCGTAGAATGTATAGGTCGACCCAGTGTTGTTGGTGAGCGTGAGGGTGTTCTCGCCAGCGGTGTTGAATGTCACGCCCTGGAAGTTGGTGAAGCAGGTGGGCTCCCAGCTGAAATCGTCCATGTTGCAGCAGAGGGCAGCCATCGGGGTGCCGGTCCAGTCGATGCCGCTCACCGAGAATTTCACGGTCAGGGTCTGGTTCTTCTTCAGCTTCAGCTTGGTCACATCCACCGGCCATTCCGAATCATCCTTGCCAGCCCATGGGTTGTAGAATTCAAAGCGGAAATACTTCGATGCCTCAACATAAGGAGCAATCTTTGAGTTGTCAACCTTTAGCTCGGTAGCACCTGAGGTCGAGCCGCCTACCGGCTTGATGGTCATGCGAGCGCAGAGGTATTTGTTGGCTACGCCGTCGGCGTCGTATTCAACCGGAATACCGAGAGCCACCTCATTATCGTCAGCGCTGCACTTCATCACTGCGAATTCTGTACCGCTTACCTTGTGGCTGCCAGCCTCGAGCAGGGTAATCTCATCGGCAAATACCAGAGAGCTGCCTACGATTTCAAATGTGGTGCTAACTGAGCCAGCCTCGGTCTCGAGCTCGGCCTTGCCAGCCTGGGTAAGGGTCAGCGAGAAGTATTCGTCGGCGTATTCGGGAGCCCAAGTTGTGCCGTAGCCGTCGATCCACTCCCAAGCGGCAGTGGCGGGATTCCACCAAATCAGGTCGTAGGGCTTCTCTTCGTCGAGGAGCAGGGTGGTCTGAGATGCCACATAGGTAGCGTCGTCGCCAGAGATGGTGAAGAGCTCGGTAGCGAGATCGTCATAGCTCGGAAGCTCGGGAGAATATGTGGGGAGCAGGTCGGGATCGTCGCTCGGGATGATGACGTTGCCGTTCTGCACTTCTTCCCATACATAGTTCCAGACAATCCACCATGAGCCCTCAGAGTTGGTACGCATTGTGGCGAGCTGCAGCACATATTCGTCGCAAGTCAGGATCTTGATGTCCTTGCTGTAGTTTGAGCAAACGCCTTCGCCCCAAGCGGCATACAGCATATCTGTATTATTAAAGGTGATTGTCGGGCGCGATGTGTCGCTCACGTTGAGGGCAAACGAGCCAGTCTTTGAGGTCATGCCGCTCGAGGTGTTCTTGTTGACCTCGACCACGCAGCCCTTTGAGGCGTCGAGGCTGAGGATCATCGATGATTCCATGTAGGGGTCATCCTCGGGGATAAGCCATGACTGGAAGCCGGGGTCCCAGTTCATCGACCAATTGCCCAGGGTGATGTCGGTGATGCCGGTGCCATCGTTCATGATGTCGTCGGGATTCATGTATCCGACTGGGCTGGAGCCTTGGTAGGATCCGTAAGCCTTATCCATAGGCACCCAGGTCTTGGGGTTGCCGTTGCCGTTCTCGTCGACGCCGCCAGCCAGGTTAGTCCAGATGTCGTCGGAGAGCATGCCGAAGTCGTTTTCAGCCACGGTGAAGGTGTAGGTCTCGCCCCACACCCAGCCAGCGCGGGTGTCAACGCCGAATGTCACTTCATAGTCGCCCGAGAAGGGGAGGCTGACGTCGCAGCTTGAGCTGGTGCTGCGGCCCATTGGGTGCTCCCAAGCCACTGAGTAATTAGATGGCATTAGGCTGGTGAGGTGGATGATATTGGGATTGGTAGCATCGGGCTCTACCTTGAATGCTATTCCCTCCACCAGGTCGCCGACCTGTACGTCTTGTGCCCCGAGGTCATATTCTGCAGGGGAGCAAGCGGCGAGCGCGGCCAGCGCCGGAATTATATAGAGATATTTTTTCATTTGATCTTAAAATTTAATCGATATTTTCGATATTTTCGATACTATCGAGAATATCGATATTATCGAGAATTTTCGAGAGCTCTCGAGAATTGTCGAGAATTCTCGATGCCCATTTTTCATTTTCTCACCATCCTGCATTTTGCACCAGTGTGCCATTTGAGAGGGTGATTTGGCCGCCGGGAATTTGGCTCAGGCCCTTAGTGGCGCGGATACGGTCGGCCGAGATGGTTACATAGTCTTCGGCACCGGCGCTGTAAGTCATGCCCGATGAGGCGGCGATTGTCTCAGCAGCCACGTCGATGCCTTGGCGCAGCAGATCCCAGTAGCGGTGGCCTTCGAAGGCGAGCTCGAGGGCGCGCTCGTTCATGATGTTCTCTTGGGTCACGGCCAGGTTGTCGGTAAATCCGGCGCGGTGGTGCACAGCGTTGAGGTATTCAGAGGCGCGGCTCGAGCCGAGCTCGGCAGCCATCAGATAGACGTCGGCGAGGCGCACGATCACCCAGTTTTGCGGGTTGGTGATTTGGAAGTCGCCCGAACCGTCGGCCAGCGAAGCGCTGGTGCCGTCGGAGAATGCCAGAGGCGAATATTTCTTGACAGTGTAGCCGGTGTATTCGCGCTGGTCCTTATAGTGGGAGTTTTGGAAGGTCTCCAGTTTGGTGATTCCTTCGCCCTCGAGGTCGATAACCGATGCCTCAAGGCGCTTGTCGCCGCTCTGGAATTTCTCAAGGAATGTCGGGCACACTGTGCAAGCGCCCCAGCCCTTGCCGTAGGGCGAGAAGTTGATGTTGCGGATGCCCATCATCACTTGCCAGCGGTTGGAATCGTTGTTACCGTTGTAGTCCTGGCTGGCGGTAAATTTCATCTGCAGGATTACCTCAGAGTTGGCTTCGCCAGCGTAGGTGCTTGAGCTGTCCCAACCCTTTTCGCCAGCGATAGGCACGAGCGATGCAGCGGCCCAGAGGGTCTTGAAGTCTTCAACGAGTTCGCAACCGCTGTTGGCGATTACGTCTTCGCAAGCGGCGAGGGCCTCAGCCTTGGTGCAGTTGGTGGGCTCTTGGCCGTAGTAGCCGGTATAGAATAGGTATGCGCGAGCGAGGATCGACTCGGCGGCAAAGCGGGTCACGTGGCCGTCGTTGCTCGATGCCTGCGATTTGGGATAAGCGTCGGCGGGGATATTCTCGATGGCGTATTTAAGGTCGTCGAAGATAGCCTCGTATACCTCGCTGGGATCGGCTTGGGGTCGGTTTTCATCCACTGGCTCAAGGAAGAGTGGGATGTTGCCCCAAAGTCTTACCATGTCGAAGTAGCAGAGGGCGCGGATGCCGCGGGCCTCGCCTATGTAGAGACGGCGATTGTCTTCGCTTTCCCAGGCGATTTGCTCCTCATTAGAGATGAGCATGTTGCAGCGGTAGACAGCAGCGTAGTAGTTGCCCCAGTCGCTTGAGCCGTCGTTTGAGCCGTAGAGAGTGCCCGAGTAGCTCGGGGCCTCGCTGATGTCGAAGCGGTCGATGGCTTGGTAGTTGCGGGCGTCGCCGTTGCCTGTGCCGCCATAGCACTCATCGCCCATTACTGTCGAAGCGACATAGAAGCCTATGCACGGGGTTGACGACACTTGTCGCCAGCCGTCGTAGCAGCCGAGCAGGGCGCGATAGGCGTCTGATTCGGTTTGGTAAAAGTTGCCGGTGGTGGATTCGGTCTTCGACGAGACATCGAGGAAGCTGTCTGAGCAAGAGCTCAGAGCCAATCCAGCCGCGGCGAGTATTATGATTGATTTTTTCATTGCTGATTTAATTTTCGATTAATTTCGATTCTTGTCGATTTTCTCGATTTCCCCGCAATATCGATTCCTGTCGATATTGTTGATTCCTGTCGATTCTTGTCAATCTTTCTGGGGTCGAGAATTTTCGAGAGCTCTCGAGAATTGTCGAGAATTCTCGATGATTAGAATGCCAGATTTACACCAAACAGATATGTCCTTGGCCTGGGGTAATAGCCGAGGTCGATGCCTGATACCCAAGCGTCGGTGCCGTAGCCGATTTCCGGATCCATGCCGTCATATTTGGTAAAGGTGAAAGCATTCTGCACTTGCACATATACTCTTGCCTGTGAACACCATTTCTGCTTGATTATCTTGGCGAAGTCGTAGCCGAGGGTGATGTTGCTGATGCGCAGATAGTCGCCGTCTTGCAGGTAGAGGTCAGAGAAGTCGCCATAGTTGTAGTTGCTCTCTGTCACGCGGGGGTAGAAGTTGCTTGTGCCTTCGCCGGTCCAGCGGTTGAGGATGGCAGTGGTGTAGTTGCTTTGCTTGTTGTTGTGAGAGCGGTAGCTTTGGGCAATCTTGAAGCCGGCAGCTCCGGTGGCGGTCACGCCGAGGTCAAAGCCCTTGTAGAAGAGGTTGACGTTAAAGCCAAAGGTGAATTTGGGCATACCGTTGCCGAGGTCGACCTTGTCGTTTTCGTCGATTACGCCGTCGTGGTTGATGTCAAAGAATTTCACATCGCCGGGCTGGGGATTGGATTGGTAGACACCGTTGCCGGCTGCAATCCAGTCTTGGATGTCCTGCTCGTTTTGGAACACGCCTGCCACCTTGTAACCCCAGAAATAACCGATAGCGTGGCCATTCTCGGCGCGGTAGAATTCGGGAGTGTTGTCATAGAGAGTGCTGGAGGAGCCGTGGATGATGCCGTCTTCGGTGGGGATTTCGCCCACGCGGTTGCGGTTGTATGAGCCGTTGACGCCGAGGCTGTAGCTGAAGTCGCGGCCGATGTTGTCGTTCCAGGTCAGGTTGAGTTCAACGCCGGTATTCTTCACGTTGCCGCCGTTGATGTAGGGAGCGCCGGTGCCGGTGGTTTGGAGGATAGGAGCCTGCACGAGCCAGTCCTTGGTATTCTTGATGTAGAAGTCGAAGTTTACGCCGAGGTGGCTGCGGAGCAGGGTAGCGTCAAAACCGATGTTGGTCTGTTCTGAGGTCTCCCAGGTTATGCCTTCGTTGGCGAGACGGCTTGGGTAGGCGCCCCAGTTGTTGCCGAGGATTGAGGAAAAGTCGTTGTATGAGCCTCCGGCGCCGATGTATTCGCCGAAGAAATAGTGGGTGCCAGAGGTGGTGATGGGAGCCAAATATTGGTAGTTGTCGATATTCTGGT
This sequence comes from Bacteroidales bacterium, assembly GCA_020860445.1. Classification (GTDB taxonomy): domain Bacteria; phylum Bacteroidota; class Bacteroidia; order Bacteroidales; family Muribaculaceae; genus CAG-873. The sequence continues at coordinate 30,265 of JAJBUH010000034.1, forward strand.
TACCTACGCGGCCCCAGCTGGCGCGCAGCTTGAAGTAGCTGAGGAATGAGCGGGTGCTCTCCATGAAGTCTTCGTTGGTGATGTTCCAACCAGCCGAAACCGATGGGAAGTAGCCAAAGCGGTGGCCCTTGGCAAAGCGGGAAGAACCGTCAGAACGGATGGTGAAGTTGATCATGTATTTTTCTTTCCAGTTCCAACCCAAGCGGCCGAAGTAGGAGACGGTGCGGTTTTCATCGTCGGGAGCGCCTGAGGCTGAGAGGCCGTCGGTGGTTGTGGTGGCTGTGCCGTTGGTGATGTAAGCGTATTGCCAAGTGTCAAAGCCGTCGCGCAGGTCGCGGGTAGAGGCGGAGAGGCTGGTGCCTTTGTAGCGGTAAGCTTCCATACCTACCAACACATTGAATGCGTGTTCGCCGAGCTCGAAGTCATAGCTGGCGGTGTTGGTCCAGGTGATGCCGAGGCCGTGCCACATGCTTTGCGAGGCAGCGGTGTGCTCGCTGTAGTCGTAGGGCGAGAGTTGGTAGATGGGGGTGTAGGAGCGGTATTCCGAGGTTTGGTAGAGCACGCCGAGCACCGAGCGGATCTTGAAATTCTTGAAGGGCTCGAGTTGGGCGTAGACGTTGCCGGAGAAGTTGGCGGCGTTAGTGCGGTTGTTGCTTGAAAGCATCATAGAGCCGTAAGGGTTGCCTTCGCTGGTGTACCAGTCGCTGTTGCTGGTGTCGTTGTAGTTGCCGTCGGCATCATAGACGGGAGAGATAGGAGTTTGGGAGAAGGCTCCGCCCAGGGTGTTGGTGTAGACGCCGCCTACGCCGATGCCTTGCTTCTTGGTGTAGACAAAGCTCACTTGCTCGCCCACGGTCAGGACATTGCCCCAGAGCTTGTGGTCGCTGTTGACGCGGAAGTTGTAGCGGCTGTAATCGCTATGGCCCTTGCCGCCCACGATGCCCTCTTGGCTGAGGTAGCCGAGCGATATAGAATAGGTGCTGGTGGCGGAGCCGCCGGTTACGCCGATGGTGTAGCTCTGCATCGGAGCGTTGTCGTTGAACATTGCGTCAAGCCAGTCGGTGTCGATCAGATTGCCGTTGGCATCATAGATGCTGGTCAGGCTTGACCAGTCGTAGGGAGCGTTGCCTTCGTTGATGGCCTGCTCGTCCATGATAGCCATATATTGCTTGGCATTGAGCAGCTTGATCTTGCGAGCCACGCTCTGACAGCCGTAGTAACCGTCAAATGTCACCTTGGCTTTGCCTTCCTTGCCTTGCTTGGTGGTGATGAGCACAACGCCGTTGGCGGCTTGGGCGCCGTAGATGGCTGCCGAGGCGGCATCCTTGAGCACGTCGATGCTCTCGATGTCGGCGGGGTTGAGGAGGGCCACATCGCCGGCGATGCCGTCGATAAGGTAGAGGGGACCGGAATTGTTGATGGTGCCAAGACCGCGGATGGTCACCTTCATGCCCTCACCGGGTTGGCCCGAGGTTGAAGAGATCTGCACGCCCGGCATCTGGCCTTGCATGGCCTGGAGGGGGCTGGTGGTGTTGAGCTTGGTGATGTCATCGCCTTTCATCTGGGCGGTGGCGCCTGTGACGAGTTTCTTTTTTTGCACGCCGTAGCCGACTACCACCACTTCTTCGAGTTTGGCAGCATTGTCTTCGAGTACGAAATCGATGTGGTCGGAAGTGATTTTCACTTCTTGGCTTACGCAGCCCACATAGCTCACCGTCAGGGTCTGGCCCATCTCGGCGCTGATGCGGTAATTGCCGTCGATGTCGGTGGTGACGCCGGCACCGGTTTCCTTTACTTGCACCGCGGCCCCGATTAGGGGTTCGTCATCGACCGCGGCGGTGACAGTACCGCTGACAACAATGGGCTCGGCCTGGGCGGCGATGCCCAGGGCCAGAGCCAATGTCATCATGGCACTGCGCAGCCACAGTGTGGCGCGGTTTCTGTTTTTCAGGTTTTGTACCATGGATAATGAATGATTAGTTTGACATGTATTTGTTTGTTTCGTTGTTGCTTTGCCTTGTGGTTGCTTTGGGTTTCGTTGTTTCCTTGCTTTTGCTTATTAGCGTTTGTGGTTCCTATCCTTTTTGTAGTCCCGGGCGCCTCGGCGCCCTCGCTGCTCTTCATGGCCTATAGCCCTTGTATCAATTTGCTGCCGACCCATTGTGGCTTTATGCTCTGGCTGCCCATTGTGGCTTTGTGCCCTTATGGCTTTATGGCTCCTGGGTGCTCGCGGCCGGCTCCAAATTGACAATGCAAAATTAGGATATTTTTAGCCTTTTATGGTATTTTAAAAGATAGGAGACCTACCGCCTATTGTATTTCTATATGCCCAAAATGTTTCTTTTTACCCCCCCATTTTGTGCACGCCCCTCGTTTGCGCCCCATATATGGCCAATATGAGACCAATATGTGGGCCACCCAGTGGCCCACCACAGTAGCCGCCATAACGGCCCCACCCGGGGGCTATGCCCCCGGCTCGTGACCGTTATGGCGGCCACTGTGGCGCCCCACTGTGTGGGCGTGCACCGGGGGCTATGCCCCCGGCTCGTGACCGTTATGGCGGCCACTGTGGCGCCCCAC
>JAJBUH010000034.1:32944-34313 GCA_020860445.1 Bacteroidales bacterium
TGTGTGGGCGTGCACCCGGGGGCTTTGCCCCCGGCTCGTGACCGTTATGGCGGCCACTGTGGCGCCCCACTGTGTGGGGCGCGATGCCATTTTTTCAAAAATGGCCAGATATTTTTGGGGGTGTCGATTATTATCCCTATCTTTGTGGCATCAATCACTCTAATGCCATATCACTATGCCATCACAGCCACCTCAGCAGCCACCTCAGCTGCCCCCAGCCCAGCCAAATATGAATAAGCGGGCATTTTGCCACGATTATCGGCGCCCTGGCTCATACCTCATCACCATTGTCACCGAGCCGCGCCTGCCGCTTTTTGGCAGATTAAAGACCGGCCCTGTCCCATATACTGTGCTCAGCCCTCTCGGGCTGAGAATCCGCCGCGCCGAGCTGCTGCGCATCACCTATTATTATCCCAATGTCGAGGTGTGCCGCTATGTGATCATGCCCGACCATATACATATCCTCATAAAAATCAATTACCCGTTTGCTAATGAAAAAGATTCCTTGGGCTCGGTAATCAGGGGCTTTAAGATCGGTTGCAACCGCGCCTATCGCGAGCTCAATGGCCTGGCCGAGCATCCCGGCATATTTGAGGAGGGGTATAATGACAAATGGATCCATCGCGAGGGTCAATTTGATGCCTGGAAGGTGTATATTGCCGACAATCCACGCCGTGCGGTGCTCAAGCGCCAAAATCCCGAGCTGTTTACCACCAAATATGGCTATAAGATAGCCGATTTTAATTGCGAGATATATGGCAATTATTTCTTGCTCAATATCCCTGACCGCGAGGCGGTCAGGGTGCGCAGCCATGACACCGATGCTGATTTTGAGCGCAAATTTGCCTTTTGGCGCCAGCATTGCGAGGCTGGCGGCACATTGGTGAGCGCCGCGATATCAAAGCGCGAGCGCGATGTGATCAATTGGGCCAAAGACCGGGGCGCCCCGGTGATAGAGCTATGCGACAGCGGTTTCCCGCCGCTCTGGAAGCCGGCCGGGCGCGATTTTGACTGTTGCGCAGCCGGCAAGCTGCTGCTCATCAGCCCCTGGCCATACGTCTATGGCAAGCCGCCCATCACCCGCCGCGAGTGCCAGGATCTCAATCGCCTCGCCGAGGCCATCGCCGGCCACCCGGCGATACTGTAGCCCTGTGGGCCACCCAGTGATAATATAGGTGTGGGCCACCCAGTGGCCCACCACAGTAGCCGCCATAACGGGTACGAGCCGGGGCTTTGCCCCGGGCCCTGCCCGTTATGGCGGCCACTGTGGCGCCCACTGTGTGGGCGTAATCCCGGGGGCTTTGCCCCGGGCCATGCCCGTTATGGCGGCCACTGTGGCGCCCACTGTGTGGGCGTAATCCCGGGGGCT
>JAJBUH010000034.1:34413-38857 GCA_020860445.1 Bacteroidales bacterium
TTGCCCCGGCCCTGCCCGTTATGACGGCCACTGTGGCGCCCACTGTGTGGGCCGCGCCCCCTATTTCCCGTATGTTGATTGATATGCGCTGGGCAATATCCCATATTCCTCCTTAAAATATTTAGAGAAATATTTGGGGCTGCCAAATCCGGTGGCAAAAGCAATCTCAGAGATATTGAGCTGCGATTCGCGCAGCATCTGCGCGGCGCGCTTGAGGCGCAAGATGCGTATAAATTCCACCGGGCTCTTACCCGTGATCTGCGTCAGCTTTTTGTATAGATGCACGCGGCTCATGCCCACATGCGACGCCAGCTCTTCGACCGACAGCTCGCTGCGCTCCATATTGTCCTCGACATATTTGACAGCTTTTTCCACCAGCTTTTCGTCAAGCGATGTGATTTTGATATTTGACGGCTGCGGGTCGAGCACCTGGCGGCGAGCGCCGCCGCGTGTCAGCGCCACCAGACGCTTGGTGCGAAGCACCAGCTCCTCATTATTAAACGGCTTGGTCAGATAGTCATCGGCGCCGATGGTCAGGCCCTCGATGCGCGCCTGCATATCCTGCTTGGCGGTGAGCAGTATCATAGGTATCTGGTCTGTCGAGGCATCGCTCTTGACCTTGCGGCACAGCTCGATGCCATCCATTATGGGCATCATCACATCCGAGATGATGACAGCGGGCTTTTGCTCTACGATCTTGATCCAGGCCTCTTTGCCGTTTGTGGCAGATTCAACACGAAAATCCTCCTTGAGATTATCGCTCAGCAGGTCCACGATATCAGGATTATCATCGACTACCAGAGCCACTGGCCGCTTGTCAGTGGGGTCGGTGGCGGGAGCCCCCTCGGTGCTCTCAGATTGCGCAGCGCTCTCAGCTATCTCTGCTGCCCCCTGCTGGATTGGTATATCTACCATAAACACAGCGCCTTGGCCCTCGGGATTATCCTCAACCCTAACCGTGCCGCCATGCAATTTGGTATATTCCCACACCATATTGAGGCCGATGCCCGTGCCTGCATACGAGCCAGTGTTGCTGCGTTCGGCCTGATAGAAACGCTCAAACACATGCGGCTTGTCGGCATCGCTGATGCCGATGCCGGTGTCGGCAACTCTGATGCTTACCCTCTCGCCGTTGGCATTGACAGTCATTTTGACCTTGCCGCCATTGGGGGTAAATTTCATGGCATTTGACAGCAGGTTGGTGAGGATTTTGCCCAGTTTGTCCTTGTCAAATCGCATATTCAGCTCCTTGACATTGATGTCAAACCCCAAGGTGATGCCACGGCTCTCGGCCATAGACTCAAAATTGCGCAGCGCGGCTGCCGCAAAGGCCACCACATCGCCCATAGAAGTCTCAAGCTGCAAGCCATACATCTCGCTCTTGCGGAAATCCAGTATCTGATTCACCAGATACAGCAGCTGGGTAGAATTGCGGTGCATGACACCGAGCTTTTTATTTATCTCAGGGTCAGGGATTTCCTTCATTAGCTTTTCGAGGGGCGAAATGATAAGCGTGAGCGGGGTGCGCAGCTCGTGGCTGATATTGGTGAAGAAGCGGAGCTTCATCTGATTGAGCTGTTCTTGCTTCTCTAATTCCTCTTCTTGCTTCTTTGCCAGGAATCTCTGCTGCTCTCTTCTCCTTATATATATGTATATGCCAGCCAGCAATGCGCCCAGCAATATACCATATAATATATAGGCCCACACCGAGAGCCAGAATGGCGGATGCACCACGATTTCGAGTTCGGCTGACGTCTCGCTCTCCACGCCGTCAGAATTGATGGCTTTGACTCTCAGCTTGTACTTGCCCGAGGCGAGATTGGCAAATGTCACATAGTGGCTCCCAGCCGGACAGGGTGTCCAGTCAGGGGTAAAACCCGATAGCTGGTAGTAGAATCTTGTCTTTTCGGGCACAATATAATTGTCGGATGCGAAATAGACGGTAAAATTATTGTCAGTGTCATAGAGATTTACCGTGGGCGAGAGCAATATCGACTTGTCGATGGCCACATGGCCGTTGACTTTCTCGCCTGGTGCTACGCGCTGGCCATTGATCGAGAGGTTTGTGAAATTGACATGGGGCGCGGCGGTATTGAAAGCCAATTCTGATGGACGGCAATGCGACACGCCATACAGACCGCCAGCTGCCAGCACCCCATTGGGGAGCACAGCCAGTGAGCGCTGATTGAAGTCGCTGAGGGTCAAGCCATCAGAATTATTGAATACGTATATGCCATAAGTCAGATTATCGGCATCTATGGGTGTTAGGCAGCATAGCAGACTGCCAACCGATACCCAGATATGCCCCTCCTTGTCCTCAGCCAAGCCGAGCACATGGGGCTGGGGCGAGGCGAGATACAGGTTGATATTCTTTATAGAATCGGCTTCTGGCAGATACAGGTCGAGGCCATTGCGGGTTGCGGCCCATACATAGCCACGGCTGTCGCATAGCACTTGATTGACGTAAGGGCTTGACAGTCTGTCCCTATCTATATTGGTCACTCGCCCAGTCGTTGGGTCGAGGATGCCAACGCCATTATCTGTGCTGAGATATATCCGGCCATTCTGGTCGGTAGTGAGCGAGGCTATGAAATTGCTCGGCAGCCCCGAGTGGGCAGCTGTGTATTGTAGGGTATTGCCCGTCTTGGGGTCGTAGCGCATCAATCCCTGGCCGAGGGTGCCAATCCACAATGAGCCATCAGTGTAGGGCAATATCGACCAGATATTTGACTCGCCGAGATTCTCGGCATCGACTGCCGAGAATCGGCCATTGGCGTAATGCTTCAGGCCACGGCCATAAGTGCCGACATACACGCCGCCACGGCCGTCGGGAGCGAGGGCTGTGATTGCGCTGTAGTCGTTGCTCTCGGTGGGGTCTGAGATGGGGCGCAGCGCCTTTGTGTCGCTGTCCCATAGCCATAGGCCGTCGCCATCAGTGCCAACCCATGCCTCGGAATTTGAGGCTGGGGCTATCACATTGACATCGGGCATTGGTGATAGGTCAAATTTGTTGGCAGCGTGGCTGTAGCAATACAGGCCATGCTTGTATGTGCCAATCCATACGGTGCCGTTTTGGTCTTCGTATAGGCAGGTCACTGTGTGGTTGTCGAGCTCGGGCATCGTGCAGTCGGCACTGGTGATGGCACCGCGCGAAGCGTTTTTCTCAAGAAATACCAGACCTTTGTGGTCGCGGCCAATCCACATCTTGCCATCGGCATCCTGCAGGAATACGCGCATGATACCCTTGGCGAGCTTTTTAACCTCTTGGCTGTCAACCAACTTGCGATTGCGCAAGTCGTAAATCCATAGGTCTTGGGATGTCCATACCCATAGCAGGTCATCGCGGTCGGCATAGATTTGGATTTCTGGTTCTTTGTTGGGGTCGATGTCGGGCATGATGTCGTCGATGACACCGGCGATGGTGCCGCGCTGGCGGTCGATAAGTATAAGGCGCCCCAGGCGGTTGGCCAGAGCCAGATATTTGCCGCATACGGCCAGACCCGAGACATTCCCCTCGGTCATCATGTCGCCCTCGGCGACTCTCTTGGCCTGATCGTCGTCGGGGCGCGGCACATACAGGGCGCTGTCGCCGCCGCTGACATAGAGCCATAGGTTTTGGTCGGGGTCGGCGATGATGTGGTCGACGCGGCCATCGATTCCCATGGCGCGGAGCAGCGCATCGGCATTGTTGCTGAGCTGCTCGGTGGCGAAATCATAGACGCTAAAACCGACATCAGTCTTGACCCATAGGCGACCGCGTGGGTCCTCGGCGAGAGCCGCTACATAATTTGACTGCAGGGTAGAGCTGTCGCCGGGCACCGCCTGGTAGTTGATGAAGCCAAAACCGTCAAAGCGGCTCAGGCCCGAGGCGGTGCCGATCCACATCAGGCCGTCGGTTGTGCGCAATATGGCATTGATCTTGTTGGTGACAATCTCGTTGGGCAGGGGCAGCTTTGTCACTTTGCGCTCGGCAGCGCCGGCAGCTATGTATATAAGGGATAGAGCAAAGAGGATAAATTTACGCATCGCAGGGTATTTCTTAATGATTGGCCCACAAATTTACGACAAATTCCTGGCATTTCCAAATTTTTGTGGGCGCGGAAAAATGGCGCGGCCCACGCAGTGGGCGCCACAGTAGCCGCCATAACGGACACGAGCCGAGGGCAAAGCCCCCCGGAGCCATAAAGCCGCAAGGGCACAAAGCCATAAATTTATGGCTTTGTGCCCTTGCGGCTTTATGGTGATAGAGGCGCTTTGCGCCTTGCTGATACGTTTTTTACCACTTTTTGATAACATTTTGGCCCATAGATATACATTTTAATCTATTTTCAACACTTTATTGTCGGTAGGATTGGTGAAATTTGTTGTAATTTTGCAATGTTGAAAATTATAGTAACTACTCAGCGATTCTGAAGTAAAAATTTTTGTAACAATTAAATTTTTC
>JAJBUH010000169.1 GCA_020860445.1 Bacteroidales bacterium
CAGAAATACCCGCGTGAGTTCACCGTCAATGATGTGAATTATTATGTTGACAGCCCCGAGGAGTTGGCAGTCATCAATTATACCTCCGGCTCGATGGGATTCAGCAAGGGCGTGATGATCCCATACCGCGCCCTGTGGTCAAATATGCAGTTCTGCTTTGACCACATGACTTGGCTGAAGCCGGGCGACGGGATAGTGTGCATGCTGCCGCTGGCCCACATGTACGGCCTGATGTGTGATATGATCCACTGCCTGTGCAAGGGATGCCACCTCAATTTCTTGACTCGCTTGCCCTCGCCGACTATCATCACGAAGGCGTTCGCAACCATCAAGCCTAAGATGATCATCACCGTGCCGCTGATTATCGAGAAGATAATCAAGACTCGCGTGTTCCCGCTCTTGGATAAACCGATGATGAAGCTGATGCTAAAGGTGCCGTTTGTCGACGAGAAGCTCCTCGCAAAAATCAAAGAGAAACTCACCGAGACATTCGGCGGTAATCTCAAAGAGCTGATCATCGGCGGAGCCGGCCTCAACAAGGATGTCGAGGCATTCTTGCGCCGCATCAAATTCCCGTTCACCGTGGGCTACGGTATGACCGAGTGCGCACCGCTGATCGCTTATGCACCCTGGGAAGAGCAACGCCCGGCATCTTGCGGACGCATCGTTGACCGCATGGAGGCCAAGATTGACAGCCCAGACCCGGCTAACATTCCCGGCGTGCTGTGGGTCAAGGGTGCCAACGTGATGCAAGGATACTACAAGAATCCCGAGGCCACCGAGGCCGTGATGGGCGAGGATGGCTGGATGAATACTGGCGACATCTGCTCGATGGACAACGATGGATTCCTCTATATCCGTGGCCGCGACAAGAGCATGATCCTGGGTCCGTCGGGACAGAACATCTATCCCGAGGAGATTGAGCAAGTGCTCAACAACCTGCCCTATGTGAGCGAGAGCTTGGTGGTGGCTACGCCTGACCATCAGCTGGTGGCTCTCATCTATCCCGACTATGAACTGACATCAAAGGAGGGCATGAGCGAGAAAGATATCGAGGACATCATGGCCCAGAACATCAAGCAGCTCAACTCAGACATACCGGCTTACAGCAAGGTGACGAAATTCAAGATCCTGAAAGAAGAATTTGAAAAGACCCCTAAGCGCTCGATAAAGCGATACCTGTATCAGAATAAGCCATATTGAAAACGGCTATAAAAATATTCCGAGCTCTGCTTGTGGCTATCTTAGTGCTGGCTGTGGGTGTACCCGCAGTCAGTTATGTCATGCTCTCGACCCCGTGGGCGCAAAAGCGCATGAGGGCCGTGGGGCAAGAGGCCTTGACGCGTCTGCTCGGCACCCCGGTCGAAATCGGAGATGTGTCATTCTCGCCTTTCAATCGCCTGAATTTGGAGCGTGTCAATTTGATGGACGAGAACGACTCGATGGCTTTGGAGATCAAGAAACTCTATTTAAGAATTGAACTCGCCGATCTGATTGTCAGCCAGAAATTCATAATCGACTATGCCGTGATCGAGGGTCTGAGAGCCAACATATATCAAAAAGATGGCGACTCGACCCTCAACATAACACCTATAATCCAACGATTCCAGAAGAAGGAGAAGAATCCCAACCCATCGAATTTCCAATTGCGCCTTAACAGCTTTGAGATTGTCGATGGCGAGGCAAGATTCAACAAATGGGGGCAACCCACCACGCCTGGACGATTCAACCCGGCGCACATCAATATCACTGGCTTGAATCTACAGGTATTCGCCCCAATGCTTTCCAATTCAGAATTCCAGGCTCGCATCAGGCATCTCAGCTTCACGGAGCAATGCGGTTTCCAATTGTCAAATATGCAAGCGCGGCTGATAGTGACCGAGCACGAAGCTCGTTTGCAATCTGCAATGGTGGCTTTGCCCAACAGCTTGGTGAAATTTGAGGATATGGACTATCCCATTGATGGTCTCGCATCACTCGGCAAGCTGGGAGTAGAGCAAGAGGTGGTACTGGGTATTGAGAACGGCAGCCATGTTTTTCCGCCTGACCTGCAAGCGTTTTCACCTGAGCTTGGCCGATGGAATCTGGATTGCACAATCGCACTGCAAGCCCAAGGCCTAATCGATAGCTTGGCCATCCAAGATTTAGAACTTGGCTGCGAGGCCATTGGGGCAACGCTCAGCCTGAGCGGACTAATCAAGGGCTTACCTAATATAAAAGAGGCGCGAGCCGAGGACCTGCACCTTGAGATAGGTCAAGCCGGATCAATCTCGGGCCGAGCCGAAGAATTGCTGAAAATGAGACAATGGCCCGCTGAGGCCCGACGAGCATTGACCCTGGGTGGCCATACTCGCGTCTCAATCAACGGAGCTGGAGATATGAATGGGGGCAAAGCCACAGTCGAATACCACTCATTGTTGGGTACGGTCTCGATCTGGGGCGATGTAGAGAAATTGCGCGACGGAGCCACAGGCGATGTCGAAGTCGAAATCTCAAATTTCCACCTCGGGGACCTGCTGCACAATCATGAATTGGGCAGTTTCTCTGGCACAATCACCGCCGATGGCTCGCTGACAAAAGTAGGAGGAAGGGCGACATTCATAGGCAGCGGAGAGGCGCAGATTTCTGATTTCACATTCAAGGGATATGAGTATCATGGCATAAGCGCAATGGCCGAAATCGGTGATTCATTATATTCGGGCAATTTGGCCATAGCCGACCCCAATGCCACGCTCTCGCTGTCGACGCGCTTGGCGCGCTCGTCATCGGGATATGCCTGGGGAGCACTACGTGGCGATATCGGCAGTGTGAATCTTGACACCCTCAATCTGTACAAATCTTATCCAGGACATATCTTGTCGACCCAGCTCAATGTCTATGGCGAGGGGTACAGCCCCAAGGAAATGAAGGCCGGTCTCCAGATCAACGACCTGAGATATGTCGATGCCAAGCAGTCGGGCCTGAAGATGCGCCGTATGAACATCGATGCAAATAATATGGATCAGTTCGGCAGCATTTCTATCTCGTCAGATTACATCAATGGCGGGTTGGAGGGAGAATTTGACTTCACCACTATGGGGCAGTCGATTCAGGAGATTTTGCGCGAAGTCTTTCCGAGCCTGATGGGCGAACCAAAAGAAAATGCCAAACCCACGGGCAACAATTTCTCGTACGACCTGACCATCTCAGACGCTGAAAATCCATGCCAATTTTTCAAATTGCCAGTGTCGATACTCGACCCAGTGAATATCACCGGGGCATTGAGCGATAAGAAAAAAGTTATAACCCTCAATGTCGATGCCGACTGGCTGCTGCAAGGCGACAAGGTGATTGAGACAACCTACGTAGTGGCCCGATTGGATGGCAATGAGCGCAATGGTGAACTCTATCTCACCACTCTTATGCCCACCAAAAAGGGGCCAATGAACCTGCTCGCCAATGTAGATGCCTCAGATGGCCTCTTGCTCACGGGGATCGACTGGGAGATAATCAGAGATATTCCTATCAACGGGCGTCTGGCCTTTGACGTGCACCTAAAGCGCTTAGCCCAAGACAGTCCAGTGGAGGTCACAGTAGAATTCGAGCCGGGCGAAATTACTTTTGGCGAAGAGGTATGGGATATCCAGCCCTCAGAAATAGTGTATTCCGACAAGCATCTCGAGGTCAAGGATTTCTCACTCAAGGCCCCGACCCAGAGCGTGAGCATCAATGGCAAAGCCAGCGAAGACCCAACAGATGTGCTGCGAGTTGACCTGGAGCGCATCACCCTGATTGACATCTTTGAGACCCTCGAGATTGACAAGGCATTGATTTGCGGCAGCGCGACCGGTACGATTTTCGCCTCGCAGCTATTCAGCGGAGCGCCTCATATCCAGAGCCAAGGATTCCATGTCGAGGGCATAGGTTACAATGGCTGCGTGCTCGGCAATGCCGACCTGGAGATTGGATTTGACAACGAGAATCAGTCGGTAACATTTGTGGCAGATATCATTGGCGAGATGGACAATAAGTCGCATATAGCAGGCAGCATTACTCCCGCCACCGAGGAATTGGATTTCTATTTCGATGCCGATCATGTCAAGATTGGATTTCTCAAGCCATTTATGGACGCCTTCTGCAGCGACATCGAGGGCTACGCTACGGGGAAGGCCCATCTGTTTGGCGACTTCAAATATATCGATATGGAGGGCGACATCATGGCCGACACCGTGAGGCTAAAGATTGATTTTACAAATACCTGGTATTCGACCTCAACCCCATTGAAAATTACCCCTGGAGCCATCAATTTGGATAATATCACCATTTATGATAGGTATGGCAATACAGCCAAACTAAACGGCGTGGTGCACCATAAGTATTTCAAGCAACCGACCTTTGATTTCGCCATCACCGATGCTCGCAATTTCTTGAGCTATGATATCAAGAAAGAAGACAATCCCCGCTGGTATGGCACAATCTTTGGCAACGGCTCCGCTTTTGTAAAGGGCGAACCCGGGGTAGTCACCATCACTGTGAATATGCAGACAGCCGACAATTCCACATTTACATTCGAGCTATTAGATACCGAGGAGGCGGCTGAATATTCGTTTATAGTATTCAACGACGCAACGCCCGTTATAATCGAGGATGAATTCATAGACTTCAAATCTGAGTCGAATGCCGAGCATAAGGCCAAGAGCCTGCAGAATCATGAAGAGGAGGAAGAGCCGACTGCTTTCAACCTCGATATCACAGTTGACATTACCCCCTCGGCTCAAGTCAATATTGTGATGGACCCCATTGGTGGCGATGCCATACGCGCTTACGGCCAGGGATTGCTCAGGTTGACTTACGGTTCAGTCGATGAGGAGTTGATGATGCTCGGCAGCTATACACTGGAGCGCGGCGATTACAATTTCACCCTACAGGACATCATCATCAAGGATTTCAAGATACGCCAAGGCAGCAGCATCACATTCACCGGCGACCCCTATGCGGCCGTGCTTAACATCGATGCAATCTATGCTACCAATGCCAACCTGTCAGACCTCGATGAATCATTCCTGTCAGACAAGGACCTGAACCGCACCAATGTGCCAGTCTATGCCGTGCTGATGGTCAAGGGCAATATGCAGCAGCCCGACATAACATTTGACCTCGAATTCCCAACATTGACCCAGGACACTTACCGCAAGGTCAAGTCAATCGTCTCGACCGAAGATATGATGAATCGACAGATTATCTATCTGTTGGCGCTCAACCGATTCTACACGCCCGACTATATGGCATCGACCACCAAGGGCAACGAGCTATTCTCTGTTGCCTCATCGACCATCGCCAGCCAGCTCTCGAGCATGCTGGGCAAGCTAAGCGACAACTGGAGCATCGCGCCTAACCTGCGCAGCGACAAGGGCGATTTCTCAGATGTCGAGGTCGATGTGGCCTTGTCGTCAAGCCTGCTCAACAATCGACTGCTATTTAACGGCAATTTTGGTTACCGCGACAAGTCGCTCAATACCAACCAGTTTGTAGGCGACTTCGATATCGAGTATCTGCTCGACCGAGGCGGCAAGTGGAGACTTAAGGCTTACAACCGATACAACGACCAGAATTATTACTTGCGTACAGCCCAGACCACCCAGGGCGTGGGCGTAATCATAAGGCGAGACTTTGACGACATACTCGGATTCCTCAAGCGGAAGAAGAAGGAAGCCGCTCCCGCCGACAGCACTAAAACAGAATAGCCATGAATCAGACAAACGATCTATCCCAGCGACGCACTATCCGCCGCTACACCGATCAGCCCATTAGCGCTGAGACACTCAATGCGATTATTGAAGACGCATCACATGCGCCTACCACCGGAAATATGCAGCTCTACAGTGTGGTAGTAACGCGCGACTCGGAGATGAAAAAGAAGCTCGCTCCTACGCATTTCGGTCAGCCTCAGGTTGAGGGTTGCGATGTGCTGCTCACCGTTTGCGCCGACTACAATCGCTTTGTGAAATGGTGCGAGCAGCGCCAAGCCCAGCCGGGATATGACAACTTGCAATCGCTGCTCACGGCTACGCTCGATGCCACCATCTTTGCGCAGCAGATAGTCACGGCAGCCGAGCAGCGCGGCATCGGCACATGCTATCTCGGCACCACCACATACAATGCGCCCGACATTGCTGAGATACTCGACTTGCCCAAGCGAGTTGTGCCAATTGCCACAATCACCATGGGATATCCGGCTGACGAAGGCCAAGACTGCGGACGCCTGCCAATCGAGGCAGTGATGCACCAGGAGAAATACCAAGATTATACTCCCGAGGACATCAACCGCCTCTATGCCGAGAAGGAAGCTCGCGAGGATAGCCATCAGTTTGTGGCAGAAAACGGAAAAGCCACCTTGGCTCAGGTGTTTACCGATGTGCGGTACACACGCAGCGCCAACGAGGCTTTTTCTGAGGTGCTCAGGGATTTCCTGAAAGAGCAATGGCCGTTTATCAGTGAATAAGTAATAGTGAATAGTGAATACGTATCAGTGAATAAGTAATAGTGAATAGTGAATACGTATCAGTGGATAAGTAATAGTGAATAGTGAATAACGGCCATCCGAATGGTCACTATTCACTATTCACTATTACTTATTCACTGAATTGGTAGTCGACGCAGGCGCGAGCCTCTTTTGCGTCTTTGAGCAATCCGGCAGCGGCAACGTGGGCCGGATGCTTTGCATAGATCTCTACGTCGGCCATAGTGGGCACGGTGGCGGTCAGCACCACATCCCAGTCTTCGGCTGGATTTTGGTTGATGCCTACCTCCATCGATTCGAGGCAGGGGATTTGGCCAGGAAGCTCCATCAGAGCATTCTTGAATGCATTGGCCACTCGGTTGCGCTCTTCGGGCGTGCCTTTGAGCTTAAACATTACAATGTGCTTTACCATGATAGTTGTGAGTTATGAGTTGTGAGTTATGAGTTGTGAGTTATGAGTTGTGAGTTATGAGTTGTGAGTTAATCCGTGTAATCCGTGAAATCCGTGGTTTTATAAATATAATTCCGTGGTTTTATAAATATAATTCACTGTGTATTA
>JAJBUH010000268.1 GCA_020860445.1 Bacteroidales bacterium
GATTTACACAGATTCCTATGGTTGAATCTGTGTAAATCTGTGAAAATCTGTGGTTTTGATTCAAGATTATAATTAAATCAAAATTATGTTGCTTATTACAGAGAATTTATGAAGAATGAAAAATATTTTATGGCGGTGGCCATGGTGGTCTTGGCGGTGGGTCAGGGCAAGGCGCTGGAATATACCAATCCGATCATTCATGCTGATTACAGCGACCCGGATGCGTGTCGGTGGGGAGAGGCATATTATATGACCGCATCGAGTTTTAATTGTGCACCGGGATTGCCAATCCTTAAGAGCGAAGATTTGGTGAATTGGCAGATTGTCAACTATGCCCTCGATGCGGTGCCACCGCTCGACTATTACGATGCCGCTCCGCGCCACGGCAAGGGCGTGTGGGCGCCGAGCATACGCGAGCACGATGGCGAGATTTACATCTACTGGGGCGACCCGGATTTCGGCATCTACATGGTCAAGACCTCTGACCCCGAGGGCCAGTGGGAAGAGCCGGTGCTGGTGGTGCCGGGCCGTGGCATGATTGACCCGTGCCCATTGTGGGACGATGACGGGCGCGTCTGGCTCGTGAACGGCTGGGCTGGAAGCCGCGCCGGATTCAACAGCGTGCTGACGATGCGCGAACTATCAACCGATGGCACCCGCTCTATCTCTCAACCCGTGATGGTGTATGACGGCAACGACGGCGTGAACCATACCGTCGAGGGTCCAAAGCTCTACAAGCGCGATGGCTATTACTATATCTTCGCTCCAGCTGGCGGCGTAGCCACCGGGTGGCAGTTGGCAATGCGTTCGAGCGACATTCTTGGTCCTTATGAGAGCAAGGTTGTGATGGCGCAAGGCGACAGCCCCATCAACGGTCCTCACCAGGGCGCTTGGGTCGAGACCCCGCAGGGCGAGGACTGGTTTATCCATTTCCAAGACAAGGGCGCTTATGGCCGAGTGCTGCATCTGCAGCCTATGGCGTGGCATGATGGTTGGCCAGTGATAGGCATCGATACCGATGGCGACGGCTGCGGCCAGCCGGTCACAAAGCACGCCTTCCCTACTCTGCCCAATGCACAGAAACAGCAGAAAGTCAACATTGTAGACAATTTCGACACTCCGAGTCTCGGCCACGACTGGGAGTGGCATGCCAATTACCACCAGGAATACGGATTCCCCACACAGATGGGATTTTTCCGCCTTTACAGCCATCAGCTCAGCCCCGAATTTGTGAATATGTGGGAGGTGCCCAATATGCTGCTGCAGAAATATCCAGCCGAGAAATTCACCGCTACAACAAAAATTAAGATGGGAGCCAAGGGCGATGACTCTTGCAGCCGCGCCGGCCTGATATCGATGGGCTGGGACTATTGCGCATTGGTGTTGGAAAAAGACGGCGAGGATTTCGCCATCAAGCGCATCACTTGCATTGATGCCGAGCAGGGCAATCCTGAGACGGTTGAGACCATAGCCACCCTACCCGCCTCGCGCATCTACGAGGCTGGCGCACAGCCAAATTACGAGCGCGACCTGTGGCTGCGCATGGATGTAAAGCCCGGAGCGATCGCGCAATTCAGCTACAGCGCTGATGGCAAAAAATTTATCCCTGCCGGCGAGCCATTCCAGGCTCGGGCAGGGAAATGGATTGGTGCCAAAGTTGGATTTGTAGCCACATCGCCCCAAGGCAGCCCCAAGGCGTGGCTCGACATCGACCAATTTACGCTGCAAGAGCGTCAGTAGTTGGTCTTGAATCCGCCGGTGTTGAGGTAGTTATTGCTGTTGGTAGTGCCATAGCCGCCATAGCCATAGCCTCCGTATTCGTCTTCTTCCTCTTCATCATCGGTCGGTCGCTTCTCGCCATCCTTCAGCTTAGGCTTGTTCTTCTTGATGTCATAGGGCTTCTGCAGGTCGATGGCCACTTCGTAGATGTTCCAATCTTGCGCAATGTCCCAATTCTTCTTGAGGTTGATTTTCTTGGGGTAATAGTACACCTCCTCAGGTTGGATTGAATCGAGCAGACCGGTGTCCCATACGCCGTTGTCGTTGGCATCGAGAAATAGTCGGGCATACACCGTGCCAGGCTTCTGGAATGGGAAGTATGCCTGACCCTCCACCACCGGTGCAATGGCTATCACCTTGTCGCTCTTGTCGAGCAACTCTACCATTGCCGGGATAGTGTCAAGTCCGATTACGTTGAATAGCAGGTTGGCGTACTCCTCGGCCTTTTTGACCGTAAACTCGTGATTGACAGTATTGTTCCACTCGCCGTAGATATTGGTGATAGCCGCCGAGTCTACGGTGAGTTTGTATTTTTCGCCCTCAGCCCAATTGACGTACATGCGCCTGTGGGTCAGGGGCTGTAGCGAGTCGATTTCGAAATACACGTCTGGCACCGGAATCCACAGAGTGTCTTCCCTGATGGCCAGATGCACCCCCTCGTCGATCAGCGTGTCGATGGGTTTCGAGGCTTTGAAGATTAGGGGCAGGTTCAGCTCCTGGTTGGTGCCGGTGACAGCCGAGAATTGCATAAAAGTGGGCTGGGGGACGGGTGGGGGAAGCGTGTCGTTTTCCTCATCCTCTTTTTTCTTTTTCTTCTTCTCTTCTTTCACCTTAGGCTCTTTCCAGAAGAATTTCAGGGTGTCGGCCTTCCATGTAAGTTGGTCGGCTGTGTCGGTGCGCAGATACTTGACCGACAGGTACAGCGAGTCCATGGCGAGCACCGTGGTGTCGCGTATCCAGTATTCGAGCGAATCGCGGGTAGGGTTGGGGTGGAGGAGGGCCCAGTCGATGGCGTTGGCGCCCTCCAATGGGCCTTTGGCTATTGTAATCTCGGGAAGCGAGTCGGAGGGTGCGGCCATTTGCAGGGTGATGCGCCTGCGCTCGGGGCGCGCATAGTCCTTGAGGTATTGGGCTTGGTAACCCTCGTTGAACCAACACAATAGCAGGTCATTGGGGAAATAAGCCGTGCCGGCTCTTTGCACCAACGAGTCTTGGTTGAGCCAAGAGCGCAGGGTGTCGGTGACGGTGATTGGCTCGGTCCAGGGCGAGACGGTGACATCGTAGAATGCTACATCCTCAGAGCGGTCCCATTTGTAGTCGCGGTTCAGGTCGTTGAGGGCGTAGATGCGATATTCGCCGGGCTTGAGGTTGTGGATGGTGAATTGTCCCAGCTGGTTGGTGCGGGCCACGCGCTCAAAGGGTAGGGTGCGCACTGCGGTGTCTGACAGGTTACTGTATATGCCCACCAGTATGCTCTGGGCCGGCTCGAGGGTGCGCGCCTCGACCACCATGCCGCTGATGCGCAGGGTGTCGATAGAGTCGCCAGTCGAGAATGCGGTGGTGAATCCGTCGAGGATGTTACCCTCGTTGAGGTCCTTGATGGCATCCCCAAAGTCGATGGTGTAGGTCATATTGGGGATAAGGCTGTCCTTAAGTTCGACAGTGACGTGGCGCCCATTGGAGCTTACCGACGGGTTGGTCTTTTGCACCGGCGATACGATGACTTTGTTGAAGGCATCTTGCAGCTGTATGTTCTCGTTGAATATGATGTCGATTTTCTGCTTGTCGACATTTTTGGCCTCGGGGGCAGGATTTGACGACACGAAGACTGGTGGCTCGGTGTCCTTTGGTCCTCCTTGGGGTCGGCCCACGCTGGCGCAAGCAGCCAAGCCCATTGCCAATATGGCAATGAGCAGCCAATGCAGCGATGATTTCTTACTCACTTTCATTATGCTGGTAAAGTAGGAGCAGGCCGTAATTCAATCACCATACCCATGGCTGCTGCCATTCTGTAAAGGGTGGCTACCGTAGGCACAATAAGACCTCTTTCCACCTTGGAAATGTAGCCTTTGTCTGCACCTATGCGTTTACCTAATTCAGCTTGTGTCAAGTGAGCGCTTTTGCGTGCATCCAGGAGTATTTGTGCATTATATTCTTCCCAAGCTTTTTCTATGCTTGATGCTCTGGAAGCTGATCCTTCTGGACCAAGACATTCATCTAAATAAGCATCTACATCATAGATGTCAGGGTGTATCTCTTTTAGTTTCATAATATTCTTTCTTTAATTTTAGGGCCTTGTTAATTTCGGAATTAGGAGTTTTCTGAGTCTTTTTCTTAAAACAATTAAACAAGATTACGATATCCTTCCCGTCATATATAAACAACAGACGAATTTCTGTGTTAGCACAAGTTACTCGGAATTCATATATTTCATCCTTTAGAAATTTGATGTAGTGGCTGGGAATTTTATCCTCTGTTTTGAACAGAGCTAAAGCCCTTGTCACTTTATCTCTTTCTGATACGGAAAGGGAAGACATGAAATCCTCAAAGTATTTCTTATATGCCCTAATTTTTCTCATGGTGCAAAGTTAGTAAAAGTTATAATAATTTACAACTTTTATCCCTTTATCCTATAAAAAAATCCTCCTGGAGTAAGCAGGAGGATAAAAAAAGTCTTATTGGTCGAGGGGCACAAAGTCGGAGGCGGGATGGAGACACCAGGGGCAGGTGAAGTCTGGGGGTAGGGGGTCGCCCTCGTAGATGTAACCGCACACAGTGCACACCCAGCCTTTCTTTTTCTGCGGCGCGGGTTTTGGCTTGATGTTTTCTTGATAGAAGGCGTAGGTCACTGAGCGCTCATCGGGGGCGAGCATCTCGGCATCGGTGACATCGGCGATAAACATTGTGTGGGTGCCCAGGTCGATCTCCTCAGCCACCTTGGCGCTGATATAGGCGTTGGTCTGCTCGGGCAGATAGATTAGGCCGTTGGCGGAACGGGCCACCGTTACGCCAACCATCTTGTCTTCCTGTCGGCCGCTGACGAATCCCCAGTGCTTGATTGTGTCCATCTTGGCCAATTCGCTGAGAATCGACACGTTGAATAGGCCGGTGGCCTTGATCATGTCGTGGGTGAGGTGCTGCTTGTTGACGGTGACGCTGATGCGCAGTGGGGTATCGGTCACTTGCTGCACTGTGTTGACGATGCAGCCGTTGTCTTTTCCGTCCTGTCGAGCCGTGAGCACAAACAGCCCATAGCTCAGCTTAAACATTGCTTTTTGGTCCATACTGGCGTGTATTGTATTGGTTTCATTATTATCCATAACTATCAACACTTCCCCCCTCCCCAATGTTCCCATCCCCAAATAATTTAATCCAGCTGATTCCCCTCAAAGCATTAAGGCTGCGCGAGGTTTTTGTCCTCGCGCAGCCCTGCTATATGTGGATAAAGGCCCAGCTGGATTAGGGCTTGTTGATGACACCGGCGAAGAGGATGCTGCCGGTGCTGGTCTCCGTGATGGCGAAGACGAACGGGCGGTCGAGGTGGAACTCGATGGCCTCCGGGTCCTGGCGCGGACCCGAGGTGCCGTAGATGTACTGCACCGAGGTGACGGCAGCGGCTTCCGCGCCGGTCTCATCAATCCTCACGTTGATGCCCTGCTTAACCTTGTCTACCGTGAGGTCCTCTGTGGAGAGGGCGCTGAAGTCGGCCGCCTGCGTGAACATCGTGACGACGCCCAGGCTCTGCAAGGCCCCGTTGAGGTCCATGGTCGCCTCAGCCTGGAATTTGGGGAGCCTAAGCTCCACCAGCCGCGAAGACAGGCCGCTCCTGAGGGCGCTCCAGTCGGACGAGGCCAGGTGGCCGAGGCACGATTCCATCTCCGCGCCCTCGTCGGGAAGGACGAAGTCCATGCGGTATGCCCCGTTTCCGAACGGGAGAGAGGCCATCGCGCAGTCCGACAGCCGGGCGTAGCCGAGGGTGGAGGTCTGGGTCATGAAGTCGGCCTTGGAGGTCGAGCCCCCGGCGCAGCTGAAGTCGCCCCGCCTGGTGTCGGCCGACTCGAACTTGTAGCCCTCGCCCCAGACCCCCTTGAAGTAGGCCGCGTTGAGGATCAGGGCTGCGCAGCCCGAATCGAGGTTCTTCCCGTAGTCGTCGATCAAGCCGCAGGTGCTGTCGTAGCACCAGCGCGTCACGTCGGAGTTGAAGGTCGAAGGATTGATTTCGCAGACGTCGGCTTGGTATGATTCAGCGGCAATAGAGGTGAAGGAGGGGAGCACCGGAAGGCTCGCCCGGTGCCAGAAGGAATTGCTCAGTGCCACCTTGGCCGAGGAGTCGAGGTTGGGGAGGGTAGAGGACAGCGCCTGCATGCAGTCGTTTACCGACTCCATCGAGTATGCCCCAAGGCCGAGGGCGTCGAGTATCTCGGAGCGTGTCTGGCCCTGCGCGCCGTTGGCCGCCATGGCCAGGGCGAAGCTTGCGCTGATGGGGGACACGGCCACGTTCTGGGCCGAGCCCAGCTCCTTGCTCACCTGCGCAAGGAGATCCCAGCCGAACGAGGTGGCGCTGCCGCACACCCTCGACTGCGAGGCGGTGAGCTTGACGGGCTCGAATTCCTCGATCACGATGCTCTCCGGCTCGCTTTCGCTGCTCGAGCACCCCGCGCAAAGCGCGAGGACACCCGCAAATACACAAATGTTGGTAGCTTTCATAATATCTCAGATTTTAGTGATTGATGCTTTGATTGTCTTTGCTTGTTCACCTGACCTCGGCGTTGCAGATATTGTCCAGTTCCACAAATTTAAGGATAATGGGAGGATTTTCCAAATAAATCTGATGGAATCTTACGAGCACGTTCTCTTTGCTTACGGCTTTCTCAGAGCGTGATTGCGGCATTCCGAAGTCGCTCGCAGCCTTTGTGGCGATGGCTATCGCCTCATCGACGCTGCGGGTGTAGGACTGGATGGTTTGCGGCTGATCATCAGCATTTGATGCCAGCTGTAGGCTCTCCTCGTTGGAACAAGCAGCCAAGGCAAGGATTAAGCCCGTGAAGAAAAGAGTCTTTTTCATGTGAATAAATGTTTAGGATAAATGTGGAATTTAGATTGTTCCTGTATAATCGTTGCCGCTCTCGGTGGAAATGTAGATGGTGGCGTTGGCGTGCTCGCCGATGTAGACTTCGACCGAGGATGAGGAATCAAACGAGGAGAATACAACAGAGGCATCGTCCTCATCGATGACAGTGAGTTGGCACCAGCCTTCGGAAAGAG
>JAJBUH010000217.1 GCA_020860445.1 Bacteroidales bacterium
TTACGTATATTTGTGGTCTGAAATACCATGAAATAATATGGGAATTTGAAATGTACTTACCAACTAACCCTAAATATTAACTAAACAGGCTATTTAAATGAGAAAACTATTCCTTCTGACTGCAGCTTTGCTCACCCTCGGATGGGCAAAGGCTGAAACCGTCACTTGGACCCCTTCAGAGCAAGGGTATGAGAATGCCGAAACGGTTGCCGAAGCAACTGTCGACAACGCCATCACCCTAACCTTTGAGGCCGGCTCCAACTCAAATGCGCCCAAGTACTATACTACGGGCACTGCTCTGCGCCTCTATGGTGGCAATACCATGACCGTAACATGCGACGGAACTCTCACCGAGGTGGTGTTCACCACTGGTTCGAGCAACACTGTCAACGCTGAATCAACCGTATCAGTAGGCGAACTTGCCATCGATGGCTCAACAGCCACTTGGACTGGCGAAGCATCGTCATTCACATTCACCCAGGGAGGCTCAAGCGGCCATGTTCGCATCGAATCTCTGACCTTTACTTACGAAGAGTCCACTCCCGTTGCTGATCTCAACTACAAGGCTCAAGGTCTCATTTCTACCCTCGACAGCTGGGGCGAAAACTACATTCCCAAAGGGAATGCCCAAATTGAGAGCTACGATGGTTATGTGATCGTCAAGGCATGGGCTGGTGTTGAGGGCTATGACCTCCGCGTCGACTATGATACAAGCTACGCAGTCACTGGTCTGGCATGCCTCCTCAATGGCGAAGAGTACACCTCTGGCACAAGCGGAGGTGTGTATCTCTACACTGGTCTCGACGATTACTATTGCTTCTATGCTTATGTAGAAAGCGGATATGGCTACTGCTATGACATGGGCGAAGGCAACAGCAGCTACTTGGCTCTATCTGGCTATTTCTACGATGCTGACAATGTTACATACGAAGGTTGCTATTACTTCGAATGGCCGGCTGAAACCTATGTGGCTCCTCTGCCCACAGTCGACAATCTCAATGCTCTATCCGACTTTGAGAATGGCGCTGAGTTCACTATCACTACTGATTTGACTGTTATCTATGCCAATGGTTCGTATGTGTATGTGACCGATGGTACCTCAAATGGTCTTATATATAAGAGTGGCCTGGGCCTTGAAGCCGGCAACATCATCGCTGCTGGATGGGATGCAAAACTCTCTATCTATAAGAATCTCCCTGAGATCGTACCGAGTGTAGATCTTACCGTTAGCGGCGATGCTGAAGAGCTCCCCGCTGCTACTCCGGTTGAGACTGCCGACATACCTTTGTCTGTAGCCGCTAACAATCTCTGCGCTTATCTTGATCTGCAAGGTGTTGAGTTTACTGAGGTTACTCCTGCTTCTGGCTCATTCACTGGACTGGCTGGCGAAACCGAGGTGACATTCTACAACACCTTCAAACTCGAATCTCAAGTGGCTGGCATCTACAATGTCACTGGCTTCGTGTCAATCTACAATGAGACTGTACAGTTCCTGCCAGTTGCTTATGAGCTGGTAAAGGAGACCCCGGTGCTCCAATTCACCGCCCAAGGCGCAGTCATCAACAACAATCAAGGCAGCTGGAGCTCTTATGTAAATATGATTCCCGCTTGCAATGTGTCAGTAGAATGCTATAGCGCTAATACAATCATCATCCCGGCTGTCGCTGGCGTTGAGGGATATGGCATGAAGGTTGAGTTCGATGATGACAACTACATCACCGCCATAACTCCGATAGTCAATGGGGTTGAGGGAGAAACTGTAACCAAAGGTTATGCTGGTGTTTACACTGGTCTGGACGACTATTACTACATGTACATCTATGTAGGCACTGGGTATGGTTATGCTTACAACACTGAGAGCGGTTATGTAATGAACATTACTTACTTCTGCGATGTCAACAACAACCAAATTTCAGGTGCATACTATGTAGAATGGCCCGCTCCAACAGTTGTTGACAACCTGAATGCTATTATCGACTTTGCTGATGATGAGGAATTCATCGTTGGCGCACCTCTGACTGTGCTTTATGCAAACGGCGCTTACAACTATGTAACCGATGGCATCGTCAATGCACTTGTTTACGCTGAGGACCTCGGTCTCAATGCTGGCGATGTGCTGAAGACTGGCTGGAAGGCCAATATCGGCGACCTTGATGGTGGCCAAGTTGTTGTGCCTGCTCAGACCCTCACCGCTCTCTCGACTGTCGACGTGCCCGCTCCTACCCCAGTTGAGGCTGCCGACGCATCGATGATGATCGCTGCTTACAACCGCAATGCTTATCTCTGCCTCGAGAACATCGTATTTGAGGAGGCTACACCGGTTGACAGCCTGTTCACAGGCCTGGCCAATGGCGTGGAGATAAAGTTCAATAATATCTTCAATGTGGCATCTGTTTCTCCGGGTGCTTACGACGTCACTGGATTCGTGGCTGCCGACAGCACTCAAGTTGTCTTCCTGCCCACCTCAATCTACTATCACGTCAACTATGAGGCTCAAGGCTTTGTGACAACTTACACCAGCTGGGGCAAGAACCGCATACCTAAGACCAACGCACAGGTTGAGAGCTGCGATGGCTTCATCATCATCAAGGCTTGGGCTGGCGTCGAGGGCTATGACGTGAAGATTGCTTATGATGCTGACAACGCTATCACCGGCATTACTCCTATTGTTGACGGCGTAGAGGGAGAAGAAGTAACATCTGGTTACGCTAACTGCTATACCGGTCTTGAAGACTACTATTGCTTCTCAGCTTATGTTGGTCCTGGCCGAGGCTATCTATACGACCAAGGCGAAGGCAATGCAAGCTACGCTCTGCAGTCTGGTTACTTCTATGATGCTGATGGCTACAAGTATGGCGCTTACTACATCGAATGGCCTGCTGAGGACTATGTCGCTCCCGAAACTGTTGACAACCTCAACGCTCTCACCGACTTTGAGGATGGCTCTGACTTCATCTATGGCGCTCAGCTCACAGTGCTATACGCTAATGGCGAAGTACAATATGTGACCGACGGCGTAACCAACGCTATGATGGTTTCTGACAACGCTCTCGTGGCTGGCAACGTGATCAGCACTCTTTGGGAGGGCGTAGTGGTTGAGCTCTACAACCAGCAAGCTCTCGTTCCCGCTGAGGAACTCGAGACCGAGGCCGAACTCGCCGAAGTGCCCGATGCAACTCCAGTTGAGGCTGACGACGCTGAGATGATGGTTGCTCTCTACAATGTCAACGCTTACCTTTGCATCGAGAAGGTTGAAATCGCTGAGAACATCGCTGCCACTGGCGAATTCGCCGTAGCTGTTGGCGAAGGCTCTATTGTCCTTGACAACCGCTTCGCTCTCGAAATAGAGGCTAACCGCTACTATGTGACTGGCTTCGTTGGCTCGAACGGCACAAGCGCAGTATTCGTGCCAGTAGCCGTGGTTGCTGATCCGGCCACCGGTATCGATGGCATCGGCCTTGATAGCGACAACGACGAAATCTACTACAACCTGCAAGGCATCCGCGTACAGAACCCCGCCGCTGGCAAGGTCTACATCCGCGTTGCCAATGGCAAGGCTGAGAGAATCGTCAAGTAACCCCTGTCCCCACCTCGACCCAGCCTTTCCCCGGGCTGGGCTCGACCTCCCAATAACCATTGAGCCGCGCCCCACCCGGGCCGCGGCTTTTTCCTCTTTCTTATCTTAACCACAAGCGTGGCCACCCCTTCCATAACCGGGGCGCGGCCACGCTTCTCATTTCAGTAAACCTGCCATATAGATAGGGAGGCAGAGCAATTGACCGTCTTTCTTTAAATCCTTTGGGTAGAGGAGGTAACGGTGGAGAATTCGGTCAGAAAATTTCTCGCAGAAAGCATCCATAGAGGCGTGAGCATTGTAGCCCGATGATTTTACTTCTACGGGACTAATCTTGCTGCTCTGGGAAAGCAAGAAATCTATCTCGTAATAGCTTTTGCCATTAGGGGTGGGGAATGTGTAATAAAATAGTCGGTGACCAGCACTGCGGAATAGCTGAGCAACTACATTCTCATACACATAACCTAAGTTTACCTTAAGTTTGTCGGACAAAAGTTTGTGATAAATCTCATTCTCCGACCAGTCTTTATCATAAAAGGCCAAAGTTACGAAAAGGCCTGTATCTGCAAGATACATCTTGAAGCAATCAGAATCCTCGTGAAGCGACATCCCCACATTGGGATCGTCAGCGCGGTACGCCACATTTACTGTCATTGAATCCTCCAAATCAGCAATGGCATCGCCAAGGCGAGATGGCCTTTCTTTATCGCTTAAGACTTTGCTGATGACGTATCGGTTGCTGTTACGATGTAGTTCGCCTGGAATGCCTCTGAAAAGGCGTGAGATGCGTCCTGAGGGATCTATTTTGTTGAAATCCTCCTCATAAAGTTCAAGAATTGAGCGTTTTACCTCGTCCACAAGCGAGAGGTTGTTGCGATTCAAATATTCGACTACCGCCTGAGGCATTCCCCCAACAAGCATATATACCCTGAAATCACGCATCATTTTGCGATTAAGTTCATCACTCAGGGGTCGTCTCAAATCTAAAAATTGACGCAGCAAAGGTATGGTGGCTGTATCTCCCAGAGCCCAGCGAAATTCTTCGTAATCCATAGGATATAATGTAACGCGTGTTTCTTCACTGGGAATAGTTATGTCTTTGATATTCCTACGTATTGACAGTAGCGAGCCTGTCTCGATATAATCAAATCGGCCATCGGCTACCAAGTATTTTATGGCTTGTCGGGCCTTGGGACATTTCTGAACCTCATCAAAGATGATTGCCGATTTGCGAGGTTCGAGCACCACGTTGTAAGAAGCCTGAAGTCGCAGAAAGAGGTAATTAAGGTCAGAGATGTCATCAAACAGGGCTATGACATCTTTGGATGCTGTATTGAAGTCAATCGCTATGTGGGATTGGTATTGGTCACGCGCAAAGGTGAGGGCTAAGGTGGATTTTCCCACACGGCGCGCACCTTTGATCAGCAACGCTGTGCCTCCATTGCTTTCCTCTTTCCATCTGAGCATGCGCTCATAAAGCTTTCGCTTGAATATAGGTTCCATTCTAATAAAAATTTAGTGCAAAAATAGACATAAAATTCCAGACCACAAAATGTTTGGAACGGAATTTGCACGCATCCGCGAAATGTTTTGATGAGTATTTGCACGCTACCGCGAAATGTTTTGATGAGGATTTGCACGCAACCGCGAAATGTTTTAGGGCTAAGAGGTGCGCTACCGCGAAATTATCCACTATAATGACCCGAGAGGATAACAAAATGCCACAACCCAATTCGGAATGTGGCATTTTGTAGGTACTTATGTAAGCTTGCGCCCTTACGGGGTTTAGCGGATGATCATTTTGCCTTTGTGCTGGCCGTCGGTGTAGATGTAGATGCCAGAGGGGAGGGATGAGAGGTTGAGGGTTCCGTTGCCGGAGATTTGATAGCGGCCAACGATGCGGCCAGTGATCGAGTAGAGGGCAAGGGTCTGGGTGCCAGCTACGTTGTAGCTGATGGTGTTGCCAGCCACAGCCTTAACGAATTGGCCATCGAGAGCCACGCTGCTGATGCTGTTGGTAACCTGGTCATCAGGAATGGGAAGAAGGGTGACGTAAACGGTTACCTTAGAGGCCTCGTCTCCGGTTTCCTGTGCTGTAACGGTCACGTTGACAGTTTGGAAATCGGGAGTGGTCTTGTCAGGAATTACTTCCCAAGTGGTGCTGTCTTCGTTAGTATCTGTGTTATCCAGATGTAGAGTCTGACCATCTTTTACTAGGTTGGCAGTGCGAGTTAGAGTATCACCAGCCTTCATGTCGGCGCAAGACTGAGCCAGACCGCACCATGAAATGGGGGCATCAGTAGTAACAGTTGCGGTTACAGAGATGCCTGGTGTGCCATGGAGATACAGATAAGAATCTTGAGTCCATGTGTAATAGATGATAGAGGGATCGGCATAATCTTGCTCCTCACCAGTGAGTTCATATCCAGCCTGATAGGTTGCGCCGTCTACTACGGGAGCATCCTTGAAGTAGAGCTGGAAGTCGCTGGCCGACATCGACAGAGTGGCTGCAGCGACAGCGATCAAAGTAAAGATTTTCTTCATAAGCGGTTATATTTAGTTGTTAATAATCACTGCGGTTTTGGCGGCTTGGAGGACGCCGGTGGAGTTGTAGACGAAGGCTACGACTGAGAGATTCTCAGTACTCCAGAAATCCTTGACAGCCATGGTGTTGGAGAATGTATATTCCTCGCGAGTGGTGAGGGAGACAGATTCGCCATTGATGCCGTTGACAGCACCACGGAACACATTGTTGTGCACATACGAGCGGTTTTGTGAGCCATCGGGCAGGAATTGGCGAGCAACAATGCCGTCCTCGAGTACCCAAAGCTGGAGATTGCCACTGATATTGTCGTAGGCATCGATGTCGGTATTGATAGATATCTCAGTCAGATCATCATTAAGCGAAGCGCTCACTGAAAGATCGAGCGTAGCTGCTATCTGGGTCTGATTATATATATAGGCTGCCCATTGATCCATATCCAGAAGACCCGATACGCGGTTGACTTGACCGCAAGGCAAGGTGTACACGTTGAATTGAGAGCAATATGCAGCACCGTCATCATTGAGCAGGCCTGCAGGCTCCATAATCGAGCCAGTGCCTTGATTATCACTATGGATGCTGACAGCAATGAAGTTGTCGGGGTATTGAACTTGGAGAGCCTCGATGGTCTCGTGAGCGGTAGGACAATTGATGCATTTTTGGCCAGTAAACTCCTCGAGGAGCACGACACGGGAGGATTCGACAGCGGGGAGCTCGATGAAGCGGTCGTTGTCATCCACCGAATCGCAAGCGACCAGGGCCGCAGTCGCACCCAAGGCCAACAGAGAGAATATCTTATATGTATGTTTCATCAAATAAAAGTGATAAGTAAGGAGTAATAAGTAATGAAAAATGAATAATGAATAATGAAAAATAAGCAATGAAAAATAAGAAATAAGTAATGAGAAATAAACAATGAGTAATTAT
>JAJBUH010000134.1 GCA_020860445.1 Bacteroidales bacterium
GCCCCATGCGGGTATGGGCCTAAGAGACCTAATTATTCAGTGAACACTAATTATAGATTGCTGTCTATAATCTCATGGATTTTCTCATCTGACGGACGAGCCGCATCAACTGCTACGAAGAGGGCATCTGGCCCAATGAGCAAGAAGCGTGGGATGCCATTTATGCTCATCGCCTCCATGAACTCATCCCCTGATCTTTTGTCAAATACATACTGGGGCCATTGAGGCTTATCCTTGGCCAATTTCTTATGCCAAGCGTCGAGGTCGTCATCGCATGAGATGCTCAGAAATGTCACATTGTCGTTGCCTTTGTATTTCTCTACCAATTTCTCCATATAGGGGATTTCCCGGCAGCAAGGCACGCACCAGGTGGCCCAAATGTCGACGTAGACCAGCTTATCGCCCAGCAGGCTCGACATCTTGCATTTGCTTCCGTCGGGGGCTATGAGAGTTGGGTCTGAGGGGAGCGGAGAGCCATCGGCAATACGGCTATTGATTTGATTGATATACTCTTGGAATTGTGCCTTTATGCCCGGAGCAGCGCTAAGCACCGGCTCAATTCCTGACATAAATTTCTCAATATCTTCGGCTTTGGGATCGTAAGCAAAAAACATCTGGCCGAGTGTTGTGGTGAGCGACCTGACATTTGCTTTGTTGGTGAGCAGAGAGTCAACGCCCAATATTTGTCGGGTGAGATAGTCAGTGAGATCATAGCCGGTCTGCTTGTGCAGGGGCGAATTGTCGTACCAATAATTCAACATGCCCGAGATTCGCGCTTCCTCTGAATTGGGGTCTACGCCCGATATGATTGAGTCAATCTCAGCGCGATGCTTATTGTCGTTGAACATCCCGTCATATTTGTATATCTGTATGGTGTAATAATCCCGCGAAGCATCATTCATGCGGATTGCTGCATCGCGCGCCTGACGGTCTGAGATGGCTGCTGTCAGCGCATGAGCCCGCTCATGGCCAGCCTTCAGCTTGTCCAAATAGGCTTGTGCATCATAGATGGTATCAGTATGTTTAGGCTTGAAATCGTAAGGATTGTAGGCTTGGCAATAAGCGTTGAAGAATTTGGCGCGTTCCACATTGTCGCCCCCAAATGTTGTGGCATCCCCAATGGTGAGCTGGGCTTTCTTACCCTTGGCCACATGGGAGCCATAAGCGCGTTGGCCTACAAAAATCATCACGTCTGAATTATTGCCCTTAAGTTTTGGAGAATAGACATAAGAGCCTAATGAATCGGGCTGGAGGGTCTCATAAAAGCTTTCGCCGTCTTCCTCGTAAAGCACCTCGACAGCCGATTTGGGCTGTTGGTCGAAATTGATGACAAGCATAGCAGCAGCCTCTGTGCGCTTGCAAGAGGAGAGCGAGCTTGCCAAGGCGGCGATGGCAAATGTGCAGAAAAGAATCTTAGCAGTCATAGTGAAAGGGTGAAGTTTAGTACCGTTTTTGTCATCGCAAAGGTACTGTAAACTTCACCCCTTCAACAAATTCATCTTTTTCGGAAAGGTAAATTTTGATGAATCTGTAAAAATTAGCCCGATTTACCCCTTAAAAAACCGTAGTCTGGCCCTACAGAGAGCTTCATTCCAATTGGGCACGGTATTTGGCCGGGGTCATGCCGGTCTCTTGCTGGAACGTGGTATAGAATGTCGACAATGAGCTGAAACCTGAATCAGAGGATACAACCTTCAATGGCAGATTAGCCTCGGTGTCGCTTATTAATTTGATTGCATGGCGCACTCTGTAGCTGTTGACCACCTGTGTGAATGAATGGCCAAGCTGATTGTTGATGGCTTTTGAGAGATATGTGCGATTGGTATCGAGCCTCTCGGCCACATTGTTGATGTTGACCGAAGGGTCGGTGTACAGCTGTTGGGTCAGCATCAAGTCGGTAAATCTTGTAATCAGATCATCAGCCTTGTCCTCTGACAGAGCCGCAGCCGTTCCTTGAGCCGGCACAAGCGCTGGCTGTTGACGCAGTGTGGCCAAGAGGGCCTCCTCGCGGCGCTTCGACTCTTGGTTCTGTCTTACAATGGCTCTATACAGCTTGCTCTTTTTGTAATAGAATACTATCACAATGATGGTGATTGACACCACTAATAATAGGATGCCCACTATTATGATGATTCTGTTGTGGTAGTTGAGAAGCTGAATGCGCTGCAAGTCTATCCTCTTGTCGCGGATGTATATGCCGTTTTGTATTCTGGCCTCTTCGAAGCTCAAAGCGCGATTGCGCTTTTGTACACTGTCGGTAAATGCGTTGTACTTTTGGCTATAGGCCAATGCCGAATCTAAGTGGCCGGTCTTTTCAAACAGCCGCATCTTCTTTTCATAGATATCCCCTTTGTTGAGGTCTAAGCAGTGAGCCTCGGCAAAATCCTGGGCATCGTTGAGCACATCCATTGCTCTTCGGTATTGCTTGGCCTCGCTCAAAATATCTGAGTAGAAGAGGCGCCGAGAAATATATACGGCTAAGCCGGGCGAAGAATCTTCAGTCATTGCCTTCTCTATCATCTTAATAGCTCCCTCCAGGTTGCCTTGGGCATAATATAGATTGGCATAATACTCGTCAACCGAGGCTGTGTCAGCATATCCCAGTTTCCCTATTAGCTCTTCTACATCATGTATATATTTCTTTGCCTTAAGGAAGTCGCCAGTGCGCATATAATAGTAGGCCAAAACAAAGGCACTGTAGAATCTTGGCACCAGCTCATCATTCTCCACGGCTTCTTCGTAAGCCTCAAGGGCATATACCGGGCAATCCGTATCCTCCTCCATCAAAAATGTAGTTGAGAGGTTGGAGAGGATAATGGCATATCGGCGCCTATCGCCAAGAGCCTTGGCGTAGTCGAGAGCTTTGAAATAGTGCTCGGTCGATTTCTGGATATCAAAATTCTGCTCCAGATAGTAGATGCCCAATGAATTATGGATTGACACCAGGGCCTCGCGCTTATTGTAGCGCTCTGCCAAAACCAGAGCCTGCTCCAGGTTGCGAAACGATGTCATATTCCTATCATTGGTCTCCGATAGTCGAGCCGCTCCCATCAGCACATGGCCATAGAGCTTTGCAAATTCCTCATCACCCGTCTCTGCACCAAGTTGATAGAGTTTCTCACCATAGGCATAAGAGTTCTGATAGTCACCCTGCTCCATATACAGATAACCGATTTCTTTTAGCAGCCGCTTATCTTTTGGATATTGGCTGAGGGTATCTTCTTTCAGATGGATTAGGTCAAGCACTGTCTCATCTGTGGCGTAGGTTATGCCACACCACAAGCA
Organism: Bacteroidales bacterium; assembly: GCA_020860445.1. GTDB lineage: Bacteria > Bacteroidota > Bacteroidia > Bacteroidales > Muribaculaceae > CAG-873. Next base: position 3,286 of record JAJBUH010000134.1, read on the forward strand.
AACGACATAAAATAATATGTATCTAAGTTTTTTCACATCGCAAAGATACATATTATTTTTTGAAAAGACAATAGGGGCAAGCCGATTCTCTTGGCTGCTTTGTCTATTTCGGCTCAATTGGGGATTGGGAGAGGATTTCGAGGTGTTGATTCCAGAGGGGGTAGAAGAGGTTGCCCTTGGTGCATTCGACTTCGCCCATTTGCGAATCGACGGTTTCGCTGCGGATGTAGCGCTTGCGGGGGTAGAACTCGCCTCCGACGCCTTGATTGCATATCAGGCGATGAGCGTCAATGCCGGTGGAATAGAAATTCCTTACGGCTGGGTCGGCGCTGCCAGTGTATCTGCCAAACGATGCGTCAATGGGCACCCAGCCTACGCCCTCGAAATAAACCTCGGCCCAGTCGTGGAGGTTCTTTTCGCCGGGATGGAGCATCCAGCCGCTTTCCCATCGCGCCGGCACGCCCAGGGTGCGCATCAGGGATATGTAGAGCAAGGCCACCTGGCCGCAATCGCCATGGCCGGTCTCAACCACATACTCTGGGATGCAGGGGATGGTGCTGTATTCTCTGGCCCCGGCCCAGGGATAAGTGCTGACGATATAGTCATAGACCAGTTCGCTCTGCTTGTAAGGATTGCTCTCCTCTCCGACTATGGCATGAGCCAACGAATCCATCCTCACGATATGGGGCGAATCCATGGCTGTGTATTGCCGATACAGCTCACCTTCCTTGTCATAAGGCTGGATATGCGATAGGATATAATCGGTTGCAACGTACTTGCCCATGCCGGTAAATTCTACCACATATTCAAAATGCGCGGTCTCCCCCTCTCCTACCGGCTGCTCCATATATATTGTAGAGTGCACCGACTGGTCGTTAGCTGACAGCACATACTCAGTCGGATAGGCCGAAATCAGGGTGATGTCTTTCTGCCGCTCTGTCTCGCGCGGGAATGGCATCCACACTCTCAAGGTGTCGTCTTTGAGCTCGGGGATATACGGCACATCGATGGTGAACTTATACTTGACTCGATGCGCGCCGCCATCGGCCATTGCGCCTCGGCTGCATTGCACCACCGAATCGGCAAAAGCCATTCTCTGCTTAGAGGCTTTGCTGCCTCGGTTGCTCCAACCATTGTTGTAGCGTGGGTCGAGCAGGTTGAGATTGCGCTGGGCCTTGCGGAACATCCATTTCTCCCCACCAATCTCCATAGCCTCAATCCGATGGCACTGTGCCAACGAATCGATGCTCTCTCGGCTCAGCTCTGTATGCTCCTCCATTATCTGCCGTGCCCCTTGTTGATACGGCAAGGAGAAATCGCGAGCTATCCTCCCCCGTATAGCCTCGGCCGAATCATTCTCAATCCATCTATTTGTCTGTGGCTCAGCGTTTGCAGCCAACCCTCCGATCATCAGGGATATTAATACCTGTATCATTCCTATCTGTTCGTGTTAGTTCTTTGTCTTTCCGGTGATTATTCTTTCACTGAATTGTTTTACAATGGTTTAAATTGTGTAACCGCCGTTACACATTTTTGTCACCGCAAATTTACATATTTTCCCTCATATTTCAAAAAGAAAAATTAGTCTTTCACGGGTTCGTAGTCGATTTGGCTTTCTGAGTCGGTGGCTTCGAGTTTGAAGATGAAGCATTGAGCATCTTACGAATCGCCGTTATCTTCACTTTCTTCATAGTTTAGCCTTTGTATGAATTCGCCACAAAATTAGCAATTTCTCTTCAATCCTCAAAAAATTTTTTATCCTATTCGATCATGTTGGCGACGGCGAGGGTGGCTGCATCAAGGGAGCCATGGTTGAGGTCGGCGAGATAGATGCGCGTGGTGCGCTCTGAGGTGTGGCCCAGGCTGGCGCTGATTACCGAAACGGAGACATCGCACCAATACGCTCCTGTAGCCCAACTATGTCGCGCCACATAAGTGGTGAGATTGCCCGGCAGATCGGCCATCTTGGCCAAGATTTTGAGATTCCGGTTGATGCGCCGATGCATGGAATTGCGTTGGCGCAGCTTTTCGATTGGGTCGGCTGGATTGTTGAGGAGAGGGAGCAGATAGGGACTGTCCTTCACAGTGAGGCGCTTGATGATCTCGCGCGCCTGGGGTACCAGCTTGACATAAATCAACTGCCCGGTCTTTTGGCGCCGATAGGTGAATGATTCGCCGCAGACATCCGTCTTGAGCAGATTTGACGCATCGACAAAAGATATGCCTTGACAATAAAAGAGAAAAAGAAAGATGTCGCGGGCAAAAGCCAGTTGCGGGTCCGTAAGTTTGAGCTGCCGCAGGCTCTTCATCTGTTCGGGCCGCAGGCTGCGCTTGACGGTCGGGGTTGAGGCCGTGGGTATCTTATAAAATGGATGCGTATCCCTCACCAGTCCCTCGGCCACAGCTACGAAGTAGGCGTGGCGCAACTTGCGCATATAGCAGGCAATTGAGTTGGGACACAGGCCATCGGCAGCCATTGCGCTCTGCAGCTTGGCCATTGTGGCACCAGTGACCTCGGCGAGCGTTAATTCCTCCATGCCGTGCTTCTTCAGCTGCCTGGCGACGGCCATATAGTTTCTGGCTGTAGATACCTTCCCTTGGTCGCTGTACTCACCGGTGAGGCGCATGACCATGCGGAGCAGGGTCGGCCCCTGGGTCTTCTTTTCCTTCTTCATGATATGTTGGTTTTTTGAAATGGCACAAACGCCAAAGAGGGTGTGTCATAATGGACCCACCCTCTTTATTTTTTAGACATTTGCCAAAGAAGATTGCCCCACAAGGTAGCCCAAGCTATCTTGCCATTGCCTTGGGATTGCCATAACATGTTGCATAGCATTAGATTAAGCCTCAACTTTCCCAATCTGAGGCTTTGTCATGTCGCAAAGTTTTTGTAACTTTACGCATCTCATTAAAAAACATGGCAAAGTTACGAAAAAAATAATCATTTCAAGGACTACCCCAGGGGCAATTGACGCTTTTTCCCGAGAGGATAGACCGGGACATAGCCGAGAATGAACCGGTCAGGGTGGTGAACGCCCTGATTGACGGCCTCGACTTGCGACCACTCTACAGCCTCTGCTTCCGGAAGGGCGCTCCCCCCTACCATCCGAAGATGATGCTCAAGGCTGTGATATACGGCTACATCTGCGACGTGTTCTTGTGCCACAAAATAGAGGAGCGCATGAAGAAGGACGTGCACTTCAAATGGCTGTCGGATGCGCTTTCCGGCGACGGGGCGCCGGAGGAGGGGGGGGCAAAAGGCGCCCGCAAGGAGAAGGAGCGGAAGATAAGGGAGCTGGGCGAGAGCGTCGACAAGCTCGCCGAGTACGACAAGAGCCTGCGCATCCTGGGGGACAGGAACTCGTATTCCAAGACCGACCGCGATGCCACCTTCATGAGGATGAAGGAGGAGGCCATGAACAACGGGCAGACCAAGCCCGTATACAACCGGCAGATAGGGACCGAAAACCAGTTCGTAACGGACTTCAGGCTGTTCCAGACGCCCCATAGAGCCCGAGGCGGTGTTCGGGCAGATCAAGCACGATATGGTGTACAAGAGGTTCAGGCATGTCGGCATGGACAAAGTCACGATGGACTTTGCCTTCCTGGCCATCGCCTTCAACATAAAGAAACTGTGCGCCAAAAGGGCAAAATCCAGCCAAAAGGTAAGCACTCGGTGAGGGAGCGTTGCCCCTTTCTATGAGGTCTTGGGGAAGGCTG
>JAJBUH010000166.1 GCA_020860445.1 Bacteroidales bacterium
ATCCCCCCCGAGACAGCCACCCCAACCCCCCCGACCCCCCCCGCGCCCCCCTCTCCGGGGCCGAGCCCCGCACCTCGCGCCCCCGCCCGGGGGTTAGACGTACATGTTGACGATGGCTTCGTAGAGCTCTTGCTTGCCTGATGTCTGCTTGGGCTCGCCTACGGTCTTGGCGTAGTCGACCACGTCGGTGAGGGTGAGTTTGCCTTCTTCAAACTCCTTGCCCTTGCCAGAATCGAACGAAGCGTAGCGCTCCTCGACCATCTTCTTGTAGGGGCTCTTCTCGAGGATGGCAGCGGCGCTGAGCAGAGCGCGAGCCATGGCATCCATGCCAGCGATGTGGGCGATGAAGACGTCCTCGAGGTCGGTGCTGTTGCGGCGAGTCTTGGCGTCGAAGTTGGTGCCGCCATTGCCGAGACCATCGTTGCGGATGATCTGCATCATAGCCTGGGTCAGCTCATAGTTGTCGATGGGGAACTGGTCAGTGTCCCAGCCATTCTGATAGTCGCCACGGTTGGCGTCGATGCTGCCGAGCATGTGGTTGTCAACCGCCACGCAGAGCTCGTGCTCAAAGGTGTGGCCAGCCAGAGTAGCGTGGTTAACCTCGATGTTGAGCTTGAAGTCCTTGTCGAGGTCGTGAGCCTTGAGGAAACCGATTACGGTCTCGCTGTCGACATCGTACTGGTGCTTTGAGGGCTCCATGGGCTTGGGCTCGATCAGGAAAGTGCCAGTGAAACCTTGGCTGCGAGCATAGTCGCGAGCCAGGCGCAGCATCTGAGCCAGATGCTCCTTCTCACGCTTCTGGTCGGTGTTGAGCAGGCTCATATAGCCTTCGCGACCGCCCCAGAACACATAGTTGCTTCCGCCGAGAGCCACAGTGGCGTCGATGGCATTCTTGATTTGCACGGCAGCGCGAGCCACAACGTCGAAGTCGGGGTTGGTAGCGGCTCCATTCATGTAGCGCTTGTTGCCGAACACGTTGGCAGTGCCCCAGAGGTTCTTGATACCGGTCTTGGCTTGCTTCTCCTTGATGTAAGCCACGATCTCGCGCATGCGAGCCTCGTATTCCTCGATTGTGCCGCCTTCGTCGACGAGGTCGACATCGTGGAAGCAGAAGTATTCGATGCCCATCTTCTCCATGAACTCGAATCCGGCGTCAGCCTTGTCCTTGGCGCGCTGCAGTGGGTCAGCAGCTGCGTTCCAGGGGAAGGTCTTTGTGCCACCGCCGAACTGGTCGCCGCCCTCAGCGCAGAGGGTGTGCCACCAAGCCATGGCGAATTTGAACCAGTCTTTCATCTTTTTGCCGAGCACCACGCGGTCGGCGTCATAGTAGCGGTAAGCCAGAGGGTTGTAGCTGTCAGTGCCCTCAAATTTGATTTTCCCAATGCCAGGGAAGTACTCTTTTTGTGACATGATAAATATGTTGGTTTTTAGGTTTTGGTTTTTGATTTTATTGCACGCTGCGAAGCAGCGCGCCACAGAACCGGGTATCGACCCAGCCATATCGGCGCCAGCCTATTGGCCAGAGGCCATATCGGCGATAGCCATATCGGCCAAGGGCCTATTGGCCCAGGGCCATATTGAGGTATCTCTTCCAGCGGGCGTAGGCCTCGAGGTAGGGGGTGCGGTCAGCGGCGGGATGGATCTCCTCGATTACCTTGAGGGTGCCGAATGCTTCATTGTTGTCTTTGTAGATGCCAGCTCCCATGCCTGCGCCCTTGGCTGCGCCTACAGCGCCGTCGGTATCGACGAGCTGGATGGTAGCGCCAGAAACGCTGGCGAGGGTATCGCGGAAGATGGGGCTGAGGAACATATTGGCGTGGCCAGCATGGATAGTTTCAATCTTCATGCCGATGCTCTCCATAATCTCCATGCCGTAGTAGAATGAGAACACGATGCCCTCCTGAGCGGCGCGCAGCAGATGGTGGCGATTGTGGATGTTGAAGTTGATGCCGTGGAATGAGCAACCGATTTGGCGATTCTCAAGCACGCGCTCTGCGCCGTTGCCGAAAGGCAGGATCGACACGCCAGCGCTGCCAATAGGGGCCTGGGCGGCGAGTTCGTTCATCTCAGCATAGCTGATGCCCTCGGGAGCCACGTTGCGCTTCATCCACGAGTTGAGGATGCCAGTGCCGCTGATGCAGGTCATTACGCCGATGCGGGTAAGGTCGGCGCTGTGGTTGACATGAGCGAAATTGTTAACGCGCGAGCGAGGGTCATAGTCGACAGTGCCGTTGATGCCGTACACCACGCCCGATGTGCCAGCCGTTGAGGCTACCTCGCCGGGATTGAACACGTTGAGCGACAACGCATTGTTGGGTTGGTCGCCGGCGCGGTAGGTCACCGGAGTGCCCGGCTCGAGGCCCAGCTCCTTGGCAGCCTCGGGGGTGAGGCGACCTTGCTCACAGAATGTGGTCTTGACTTCGGGCAGGATTGAGCGGTCATAGCCGAAATAATCCATCAGGAAACCAGCAGGGGCATTCTCCTTGAAATCCCATAGCATATACTCAGACAGGCCCTCGGGATTGGTGCACAGTTCGCCAGTGAGGCGCCAAGCGATGTAGTCGCCGGGCAACATAATCTTGTCAATCTTATCAAACAGGGCTGGTTCGTGCTCCTTGACCCAAGCGAGCTTGGTAGCGGTGAAGTTGCCCGGCTGGTTGAGCAAGTGGCTGAGGCATTTCTCTTCGCCGATTTCGCGCAGAGCCTTCTCGCCGTAGGGCACACCGCGAGAGTCGCACCAGATGATGGCATCGCGCAGCACTCGGCCCTCCTTGTCGACGGCTACCAAGCCGTGCATCTGATAGCTGATGCCGATGGCCTTGATGTCGGCGGGATTGACGTGCGATTTCTCGAGTATCGACTTGGTAGCCATCTTGAGGTATAGCCACCAGTTGTCGGGATTTTGTTCGGCCCAGCCGTCCTTGAGGGCTTTGATTGGGGCCTCGGTCTTGGGGTAGAAGTCAGAGGCAACGCAAGCGCCAGTCTCGGCATCTACCAGAGCAGCCTTGACCGAAGAGCTGCCTATGTCGTAACCTAATAGATACATATACTAAGAATGAAAAATTAAAAATTAAAAATGAAGAATGAAGAATGAAAAGTGAAAAATGAAGAATGAATAATGAAAAATGAATAATGAATAATGAGAATTGAACCCGGATTTGGTGTATTCAATGAGTATTTTTCATTCTTCATTTTTCACTTTTCATTTTCCCCTCGATGGTGAGGATGCGGCCATCGGAGTCGAACTCCAGCTCGGTGACTTTGAGCGAGCGCAGCCAGGTCTTGCCGCCGGAGGGGATGCAGTCGTGGAAGAAGATGTAGTGCTTGCCGCGATACTCGACGATGGCGAGGTGGGTGGTCCAGCCCTCGACAGGGGTCATTATCTGGCCTTGGTAGGTGAATGGGCCGTAGGGATTGTCGCCGATAGCGTAGCAAAGCAGATGAGTGTCGCCAGTTGAGTAGCAGAAATAATATTTGCCTTGGTATTTGATCATCCATGAGGCCTCAAAGAATCGACGCTCGGCATCGCCAGCCTTGAGCGGTTCGCCAGTGGCAGGGTCGAGGATGATGACAGGCCTGGGCTCTTCGGCAAGCTGCAGCATATCCTTGCTGAGCTTGACCACGCGGCCCGGCAGAGCCGGAGCCTCGTCAGGCTCGAGATGAGGCTCTTCAATCATCTTGTTGTCGCGATAGCGTTGGAGCTGGCCGCCCCACAGGCCCCCAAAATACATGTAATAATCGTCGCCATCCTTGAATACAGCCGGGTCAATCGAGTAGCTGCCGCGCATTGGGTCGGGCAGGGGGATGAACGGCCCAGCGGGATTGTCGGCGATAGCTACGCCGATGCGGAAGATGTCGTTTTTGTCCTTCAGCGGGAAATACATGTAGTATTTGCCGTCTTTCTCGGCCACGTCGCAATCCCACAGCTGGCGCCCAGCCCATGGGATATCGTCGATATCGAGCACTTTGCCATGGTCAATCACCTCGCCGTGCATAGGGTCGTCGGTCGAGAACACATGGTAGTCGCGCATGCGGAAGTGGTTGCCATCGTCTTTAAAGACGGCACCCGTCTCAATGTCGTGTGAGGGATAGATGAAGATGCGGTCCTGAAACACATGCACAGCAGGGTCGGCCATGAAATCGTCAGGTACAAGATAGCGCATTTCTTTTTCCATAGATAAAAAGTTGATGATCTAAAATATGACTTGTTGGAAACCTCAAAGTTTAATTTGTGCAATTATTTTGGTGTCGGATTTCTCCGTTAGTTTTTGATTTGATTTTTGAGTCGCTCGACCAGAAAATCCTTCATCTGGTATTGGCGGTCAAAGAGCAGTGGGTATTCGCGGCGCCCGGCCATAGGCCAGTCATTCTTCCACGAGTCGCCGTCGGTGACCCCCCAGGCGTTGACGCGGCTCACCACGTCGCTGTGGGCTACGATGATGTCCCACACCTGTCCCATGCGTTGATTCCACTCAGCGGCCACCTCGGTTGGCAAAGCCTCGGGGTAGGGGTTTAGTTGAGCCTCGAAATCGACAGTCTCGCTGATGTTGGCTGACTGGTGTATGGTGGGCAGGGCGCTCATGTCCCACTCGGTTACCATCACCTGGCAGCCAGTGGCTCCAAATTTCTCAAGCGACTGCTCAAAGCGGGCAAAGTCGGGGTAGTCCATGCCCATGTGGCCCTGCATGCCTATGGCATCGATGCGCAGTCCGCGCTCTTTCAGGTCGTTGACAATAGCCACGTAGCGATCGGCCTTGGCCTCAGAATCCATGCCGTAATCGTTGATGTATAGCTCGGCATCGGGGTCGGCCTGATGGGCGAGCTCGAAAGCGTAGGGGATGTATTCCTCGCCAAGGATTTCGTAGAATGGGCTGCGGCGATAAGAGCCGTCGCCCTCGATAGCCTCGTTGACCACATCCCAGCCCTGTACGCGGCCCTTGTAACGGCCCACCACATCGGCGATGTAGGTGGCCATGCGAGCCTTGAGGGTGTCGGCGCTGACATAGCGGCCCTGGGCATCGTAGGCGAACCATGGAGCCAGCTGGCTATGCCACACCAAGCAGTGACCAACGATAAACATTCCGTTGCGCTCGCCCCAGTCGACAAATGCATCGGCTGGCTCCCAATCATATACCCCCTGCGCGGGATTGATCTTCTCCGACTTCATCACGTTCTCAGCCACGATGGTATTGAATTGGGCCTTGACCAGAGCGGCGCCGAGCGAATCGCCACCCGAGATGAGACGGTCGTTGACAGCGCAGCCAATCAAGAAATTGTCGGCATACGCCTCCTTGAGAGTTGGGAGAGCCTCGGTGGCCTCGGCTCGCGAGCAAGAGGCCACCACCCCCATAACTGCTGCCGCAGCGGCAGCCACCAATATATAGAAATTAGAAACCTTCATGAAATGAAAAATGAAAAATGAAAAATACTATGCGTCAGCCTAACTTATCACTTATAGTTTATACCTTATCCTTATATAGTTTATACTTTATCCTTAACTCTTGTGGCGCTTCTCGATTTCGCGATTGATGCGATCGATGACTTCATCGGTGAGCTCATAGCGCGAGATGAACCACATAGCCAGAGCGAGGAGCATAGCCGGTATCACAGCCACGAGCCAGAGGATACCCTCCTGGGCCATAGCGGTCTGTTGAAGCAGCTCGCGGTTGAATCCTACCCATGCCAGCACTGCGCCCGGCACCACGCCGCCAAGAGCCATACCGGCCTTGTAGAAAATGCCGGTCAGAGCGTTGACGATGCCCGAAATGCGTCGACCGGTGGTGTATTCGCCGTAGCTGATTACCTCAGGTACCAGAGCCCACATATAACCTGTAGCTACGATCACGCCAGTCGATTTGATGAACTGGGCTATAAATACCAGCCACATCTGGGCTGAGAATGGTCCCACCTCGGTGGCGCTCAGATTGCCCATCTTTGACACGCCATACAGGATGGCCATGCCCACAATGGCGATGCAGAGGAAGGAATAGAACATGCCCTTCTTGCCAATCCGCTGCTTGATCATCGGTATCATCGGCATGAAGATGAAGGCTGGCACTGAGCCCAGGCCCATGAATATCGACAACTCGGCATCGGTGCCGTTGAGGTTGTATTGCATATAGTAGGCGCCGGCGGCATTGCCCACGCTCATCATCGCAAAGGCAGTGATGAAGAAGAATGCCAGCACTCTCAGCGGACGATTATGCACAAACTCCATCCACAAGTCTGAGACTTTGACATTGGCTGTCTCCTTCTTGTCCATCACCACGCGCTCGCGGCATTGGCTGAAGCAGAACACCAACATGGCCAGTCCCACCAGGCCGTAGATAGTCATCGTGGTGAGCCAAGCTGACGGCTGGGTCGACATGGCTCCCTCCTCACTCGGGTTAAACAGGCGCAACACGATTGGAATGCCCATGCCCACGGCCAGACCGCCAAGATTTGCCATAAACATGCGGGTGCTGGTGAGGATGGTGATTTCCTGGGTGTCGCGTGTCATCGAAGCGTTGAGGGCGCCGTAAGGCACATTCACCACCGTGTAACACATCGACAGGCCCACATAAGTAATAAAGGCGTAGAGGAGCGAACCCGAGAAACCGGTCCAGAAGCAGAGGATGGCAAAGCCAGTGAGAGGCACGCCAGCCAGAATCAGGTAGCTGCGGTATTTGCCCCAGCGAGGGTCATGCTTGTCGACATAGGTGCCTACCAGCGGATCCCAAATCACATCGACGATGCGCACAATCAGGAACATCACTGCTGCTACGCCCGGGTCGAGGCCATACACATTAGTATAGAAGAACAGCAAGTACATGCTCACTGTCTGGTATATAAGATTTTGAGCCAAGTCGCCAGCGCCAAAGCCTATGCGCTGCAGCCAAGACAGCTTGTAGAAGCCGCTGGCCGTCGTGGTCCGGGTGGTCGATTGAGCAGTGCTCACTGCAATGCGTTCAGTATCCATGGTGTAGGATTTGGAACTTTGTTGGGTTGAGGCAGAGTTATGGGTTAGGTTTACGGGTGCCAATACTGGGGCTCAGGGGCCTCAGATTTGACACCACAAAGTTACGACATTTTATGCAGAAAAGACTTATCTTATGTTACACAAGTTTTATTAAAAAGTCTGACAAGGGGTGCAAAATGTAATATTTATACCCTTAAATGTTACATCGATGGTTTTTAACACACAGTTACCCCTATTTTGCTCAACATTACCCCTCGGTCGGGTGTTTCTTATTATGAAATTCGAACAATACTCATAACCCTTAAACATCTATATACAATGTCAGCATCAGAAAAATCAATCCGTGGCACTCGCACCGAAAAAAACATTCTCGCTGCCTACCTGAGCGAGTCTTCGGCCTATACGCGCTACACCTTCTTTGCCCAGCAGGCTGTGAAGGAGAGCTATTATCCGGTACAGGAGATCTTCAACGCCACGGCTCAGAACGAGCTTCATCACGCCAAGGTATTCTTCAGAATGCTGCAAGGCGGACAAGTAGAGGTGCCTATCGAGACTGATGCCGGAGTGATCGGCGACACGGCCTACAACCTGGGCATCGCTGTCGAAGAAGAACAGACTGAGGGAGTGGACCAATACACCGCAGCAGCCGCTGTGGCTACCGAGGAGGGCTTCCCCGAGATTGCCTCGCATTTCACGGCCATCGCCTCGATCGAGGCGCGCCACAAAAAGCGCTTCCAGAAGTATCTGGACATGGTCAAGAATGGCACTCTGTGGAAACGCGCCGAGCCAGTGACCTGGCAGTGCCTCGTATGCGGATATCAGTACGTAGGCACCGAGCCGCCAAAGGTGTGCCCGGCCTGCGACCATCCCTACCAGCATTACATCGCCCTGGGCGATGATCTAATCTAATAAGTATAGAAACACGCATCCATAATAAAAGCCGCCACGCGAAGTGACGGCTTTTCTTGTGAATGCACAATTCACAATTCACAATTCACAATGCACAATTCACAATTCACAATTCACAATTCACAATGCGCTGGACGTGAATTGTGAATTGTGCATTGTGAATTGTCAATTATGAATTGTCAATGGCTTATGCGTTTTCGGGACGCAGCTGGCGCACGGTGATGGCGGCCTGCCACAGCTCGCTCTCGCGCAGATTCTTCAGCTCCTCTTCGAGTTTCTCGCGATAGTCGGGCTGAGAGTTGCGGTCAATCGAGATTTGAGCCTCCTTGCCGCTCTTCACGCTGTCGTAGAGCTGCTGCATCACGGGCTTGATGGCATCGTGGAATGGGGTCATCCAGTCGAGAGCGCCGCGCTGAGCGGTGGTCGAGCAGTTGGCGTACATCCAGTCCATGCCGTTCTTGGCTACCAGTGGCATCAGGCTCTGGGTGAGCTCCTCGACTGTCTCGTTGAATGCCTCTGAGGGGGTGTGGCCGTTTTCGCGCAGCACCTCGTACTGAGCCAGGAAGAGGCCCTGGATTGCGCCCATCAGCGAACCGCGTTCGCCGGTGAGGTCGCTGGTAGCCTCGCGCTGGAATGTGGTCTCGAACAGATAGCCCGAGCCGATGCCGATGCCGAGAGCGAGAGTGCGCTCAAGGGCACGGCCGGTATAGTCTTGGTAAACGGCGAACGATGAGTTGATGCCGCGACCCTCGAGGTAGAGCGAGCGCACGGTTGCGCCCGAGCCCTTGGGGGCTACCATGATCACGTCGATGTCGGCTGGAGGCACCACGCCGGTGCGGTCGCTCCAGGTGATAGCGAAGCCGTGTGAGAAATACAGAGCCTTGCCGGCTGTGAGATGCTTCTTGATGGTGGGCCATTGGCTGATCACGGCTGCGTCGCTGAGCAGGCACATGATGATGGTGCCGCGCTCGCAAGCCTCCTCGATTGAGAAGAGGGTCTCGCCGGGCACCCAGCCGTCGGCTACTGCCTTGTCATAGGTTTTGCCCTGACGCTGGCCAACGATTACGTTGAAGCCGTTGTCGCGGAGGTTGAGGCTCTGGCCTGGGCCTTGCACTCCGTAACCGATTACAGCGAGGGTTTCGTCCTTGAGTACCTCAAGGGCTTTGGAGAGGGGGAATTCTTGGCAGGTTACTACTGTCTCTTCGACACCGCCGAAATTAAGCTTTGCCATAATATTTATTATTTGGTCTTTTGGTGATTGATCTATTTATCCTCGCCGCCGAACGGCGAGGCACCGTGGCGGGTGGGGATAGCCACGCCTGCTGGGCTATTTTTCATTCTTCATTCTTCATTTTATAACTCGCCGCCGAACGGCGAGGCACCGTGGCGGGAGGGGATAGCCACGCCTGCTGGGCTATTCTTCATTTTTCATTCTTCATTTTTCATTTTCCATTACTCGCATCGAGGCTGCTACCGCCCTGGTGCCGTCAGATTTGACAATCTCGCAGCGGGCCTCGGGGCCATCCTCGCTCACCTTGACAGCCACGGTGTCGGCATAATGGCACTCTTGATGGAAGGCCATGTCGAAATGCGTGATCCGATGAGTGTCGAAGAATTGCATCGACCATTGGTTGAGGATTACGCGCACATATTGCACTGTGTTGACATGGCGGTTAAAGTCGATGTCGGTGTAGCGGAATGTGTACTCGGTCTCCTTAGGGTCGGTGAGCGGGGGCAGCTTGCGCGGTTTTGGCACTGGGCAGCGGCGATCAGAGATGAGGAAGCGCGACAGGTCGAGCACTGTCAGGTCGGCTGCGGTGCGCTGCTCCATGTCGATAGCTATCCACATCGAGCGTATATGGCCGATGGCATGGCCCTCGGCATCGCACAGCTCAAAGCAGCGGTCGCTGTATAGGCGGTTCAGGCCCTCGATCCAGGTGGTGAGGCTGTAGCGCTCGTTGATCTTGGGATAGCGCTGCATCTCAACCGAGATGCGAGCCAGCACCCAACCGATGCCATGCTCCTTGAGGGCATCGTAGCCGATGCCGAGTATATTGGCATGCTCGGTGGCCGCCTCGATGCAGCGGGCTATGATCAGGGTCATAGGCATCAGCCCCTGAGCATCGGTCTCGCCAGCGGTCAGGAAATAGTGAGCGGTATGGTGGTCAGGGAGTTCAACCATTTGATTCGGGATTTAAGAGGGTTGCCTGTTGGCGCAGCATCTGCTCCTCGAGGTACATGTTGAGTTTCTCGACGGGCGACTTGGTGACGCATACGCGGCCCGAGCGCACAAACTGGCGCACGCCGTAGGGCTTGAGTTGCTCGAGCAGGGCCTCGGTCTCCCAAGGCTGTCCAGCCTTCTCCAGCACCGTAAATTCGGGAGTGATGTCGAGTATGCGGGCACCGTGATGGCGGATTAGACTCTCGAGATATTGCTCGCGCAGCAAGGCGGCAGTGTCGACCTTGTAGAGGGCAATCTCTTGATAGATAATGTCATCGTCGGTGTATAGGAATGCCTTGAGCACATCGATGCGCTTCTCGATCTGCTTCACCACCTTCTCCATGGTCTCGCGGTCGCTCCACACAGTGATGGTGAGGCGGTGGATACCCTCGATGGTGGTGCGCGATGCCGAGACGTCCTCGATGTTGAGGCAGCGGCGCGTGAATATGATTGACACCTGGTTGAGCAAGCCTACGCAATGCTCTGAGTACACGGTGAGCGTGAATAATTGTTGAGCGGGCATAGCAGCTTAGTCTTCTGGATAGGTGAATTTTTCGGTTTTGTTGAGCAGAATCTCCTCGACGCTGGCTCCGATGGGAATCATCGGGAACACATTGTCCATCTCCTCGATGGCGACAACCAACAGGTAGGGGCCATCGTGGCTGAGCATGCGACTGATGGCTGCGGGCAGGAATGCGCGCTCCTCAACTCGTTCGCCGGGTATGCCGTATGCCTTGGCCACGGCCACAAAGTCGGGATTGAGCAGGGGGGGTCTGAGAGTAGCGGCCGTTGAAGAACAGCTCTTGCCACTGCCTGACATTGCCGAGGTAACTGTTGTCGAGCACCACCATCTTGACGGCTGTGCCGTACTGCATGATTGTGCCCAGCTCCTCGATAGTCATCTGGAAACCGCCATCGCCGCCAAAGTAGACAACAGTGCGCTCTGGCGCGCCCATCTTGGCGCCGATGGCAGCCGGCAGACCGAATCCCATGGTGCCGCTGCCGCCCGAGGTGATGATGCTGCGAGGCATGGTGTAGCGGAAATAACGCGCTCCCATCATCTGGTTTTGGCCTACGTCGGTGACAAGCACCGCCTGGTTGTTGGTAGCCTCGGCCAGACTGGCGGCGACTTCGCCCATGGTGATTTTGCCATCGTGGCATAGCTCGGCGCGCATCACGGTGTCGCGCTCTACCTGGTTGCAACGGTCAAACTGTTCGTTCCACTTGGTATGCTTGGCTGGTTCGATCAGCGGGGTGAGGGCAAGCAGGGCATCGCGGGCGTCGCCGTGGATGGTGGCATCGACACGGACATTGCGGTTGAACTCTGACGAGTCGATATCTATATGTATAATGGTGGCGTTGGGCGCATAACGGTCGATGTCGCATGTCACGCGGTCGTCAAATCGCATGCCCACGGCCAGGATTACATCAGCCTTATTAGTCTGGAAGTTAGGACCGATGTTGCCATGCATGCCAAGCATGCCCTTGTTGAGGGGATGGTCCGACGGTATTGTCGAGAGGCCGAGCAGGGTGGTAGCCACTGGTATGTCAGCCTTTTGGGCCAGCGCCAGCAGTTCTTTTTCGGCTCCAGATATCATCACGCCGTGGCCAGCCAGAATCATGGGACGCTGAGCGGCGTTGATGATATGGGCGGCGTGCACTATGTCGGCCGGCGATATCTTGGGGCGCGGATTGTAACTGCGGATAAAGCGCAGCTTCTCATGCTTCCATTCCAGTTCGCCAGTCTGGGCATCCTTGGCGATGTCGAGCACCACGGGGCCCGGGCGACCGGTCGAGGCGATATAGAATGCTCGGGCCACGGCTGCCGGGATGTCGGCGGCGCGCCGCACCTGCAGAGCCCACTTGGTGATGGGTTGGGTGATGCCCACCACATCAGTCTCCTGGAATGCGTCGCTGCCGAGAAATTTAGAGTTTACTTGGCCCGAGATTACCACCACGGGAGTGCTGTCCATCATGGCGTCGCTCAGGCCGGTGATTACATTGGCTACGCCGGGCCCTGAGGTCACGATCACCACGCCGGGGCGGTTGGTGATGCGAGCGTAACCCTCGGCAGCATGGATTGCTCCCTGCTCGTGGCGCACCAGTATATGGCGCAGCTGCGAGGTGTAGTCGTAGAGTTTGTCGTAGACGGGCATAATGGCGCCCCCGGGGTATCCAAACACCAGGTCAACGCCTTCTGCTATGAGTGAGCGCACCAGCGCTTCTGCTCCTGTTATCATTGATTTTTTTATATTAGTCGAGAATATATGGCTCGGCCACACAGAGGCCGAGAACGGTAGCCCCCATACTGATGGGCCGGCTGATTACTCATTACTTATTACTCATTACTTAACAGCCCCCTTATTTGCGCACGCCGCCACGGTCCGCTGAGGTGACCATTTGGGCGTAAGAGCGCAGGGCCTTGGAGATCTGGCGCTGGCGTTGGCGCGGGGTGAAGGCCTCTGAGCCTCGGGCTTCCTCCTCGGCGCGGCGCTCGGCGAGCTGCTCGTCGGTGAGGCGCACGTTGATGGTGCGGGCTGGGATGTCGATGTCGATGATGTCGCCGTCGCGCACCAGTCCGATTGGGCCTCCGGCAGCCGCCTCGGGCGAGGCGTGGCCAATCGAAAGGCCGGACGTGCCGCCTGAGAATCGTCCATCGGTCACCAAGGCGCAAACCTTGCCCAGGTGCTTTGACTTGAGGTAGCTGGTGGGGTAGAGCATCTCTTGCATGCCGGGACCTCCCTTGGGACCCTCATAAGTGATGACCACCACATCGCCGGGCTTGATCTTGTCTCCGAGGATGGCATCGACAGTATCCTCTTGGCTTTCAAATACTCGGGCCGGGCCTGAGAATTTGAAGATCGACGGGTCTACGCCAGCGGTCTTGACCACGCAGCCATCGGGGGCAATGTTGCCGCGCAGCACGGCCAGGCCGCCATCCTTGACGTAGGCGTGCTCGGCATCGCGGATGCAGCCGGTGGCGCGGTCGGCGTCGAGGGTGGGGTATTCGTGGATCTGCGAGCCCATCTTGGTGGTGCGCACGCCGCCGGGGGCGCAGCGCCACAGCCTCTCGGCTTGCGGACCGAAGTCGCGGCCCTCGATGGCATACTCCTCGACCATCTCCTTGAGCGTGAGGCCATCGACACGCTTAGCCGAACCGTCGATCAGGCCAGCGTCCAACAGCTGCTTGAGAATTGACGGGATGCCGCCAGCGCGGTTGACGTCTTGTATATGATAGTGGTGGTTGGGGGCAACCTTGCATAGCACGCCAATGTGGCGCGACAGCTCGTCGATGTCGGCCATGGTGAAATCGGCTCCCGCCTCGTTGGCTACTGCCAACAGGTGCAGCACGGTGTTGGTGCTGCCCCCCATGGCTATGTCGAGCGACATGGCGTTGAGCATGGCTTGGCGGGTAGCTATCGAGCGGGGCAGCACGCTCTCGTCGCCATCATTATAATATGCGTAGGCATTCTTCACGATCTGGCGAGCGGCGCGGCGGAACAGCTCGATGCGCTGGGCGTGGGTGGCCACGATGGTGCCATTGCCGGGCAAGGCCAGGCCGATGGCCTCGGTGAGAGAGTTCATCGAGTTGGCGGTGAACATGCCCGAGCAAGAGCCGCAGGTAGGGCAGCCCTTCTCCTCGAGGTCGGTGATTTGCTCATCGGCCACGCCGGGGTCGGCGCTCTCGATCATGATGTCGATGAGGTCGACATCCTTGCCAGCCACGTGGCCGGCCTCCATGGGTCCGCCGCTGACGAATATTGTGGGTATGTTGAGACGCATAGCGGCCATGAGCATTCCCGGGGTGACCTTGTCGCAGTTGCTGATGCACACCATAGCGTCGGCCTTGTGGGCGTTGACCATGTACTCGACCGAATCGGCGATTAGGTCGCGCGAGGGCAACGAGTAGAGCATGCCGTCGTGGCCCATGGCGATGCCGTCGTCGATGGCGATGGTGTTGAACTCAGCGGCAAAGCATCCGCGCTTTTCGATTTCCTCCTTTACAATCTGGCCAATTTCATGCAGATGGGTATGGCCGGGCACGAACTGTGTGAATGAGTTGACGATGGCAATCACGGGCTTGCCCAGTTGCTCGGGCTTCATGCCGTTGGCGCGCCACAGGGCACGGGCACCGGCCATACGGCGCCCCTCAGTGCTTATTTTGCTCCTTAGTGGAATGCTCATAATTTGCGATTATAAATTATGTTTTAAAGCCTATTTACCTATTGTGGCTGCAAAATTAAACATTTTTCCACCTTTAACCAAATAATTTTTCAATATTTCGACCATTGGCGAAAAAATTCGCTGAAAAAGACCGAAAAACCATATAAAGATAGAGGCGCGCCCCCGTGGGGACGCGCCTCTGGCGTATATTGGTTTTGTTAAGGTGGATCAGAAGTTGTATGCCACGCCCAGGCTGATGTTGGCGGGATTGATCGAGAATCCGGTGGCGTTGTTGTCGCCCTTGTAGTGGCTGTATGAGAAGAATGTCATCTTGGCCAGCAGCTGCCAGTTGTCGGTGACCATGTAGCTGATACCCGGGCGCACGAGCACTCCCAGACCGCTCACTCCGTCAAAGTCCTTGACTTTGGTGTAGCTGTAGTACACTTCGGCCTCGCCAAAGGCGCTGAATGCTCCGCTGTGGTAGAATGAATAGCGGATGTACGGGCCGATGTCGACGGTGTTGACATGCGAGCCACCCGACTTAGCGTACTGCTCGTTGAGCTCGACGCCTACGGCGAATGCGTCGCTGATGGTGTACCCGATGGTGGGTGCGAAACTGAATGTGGTATAGCGAGGCGAGTTGGTCTGCTTTTCGGTGCTGACACCGAGTGTGCCCCCTACGAACACTTGTGCGTTGCAAGCTATCGCGGCGATAGCGCAGATGAGGGCGAGTAATGTCTTTTTCATAAATAAATAGAAGTTAAAAAGTTATGATATGTTACCTTAGAAAATACACCTAAAGGCTGCCGGGGAGACTGGCCCGCAAGGGCACCCGCTCCGTATCCGGCGGTCATAATTAAAACACTTAAAATCGCACAATGGCTCATGCAATCCAATAAAATTATTTATGGCGCAAAAATAGTGGGGCGGCGATTGCGATTATTCCAGAAAAAATTCGTACCTTTGCGGGAAATTTGTTTGGTTGCCACGTTGTAGGTGGCAATTTGTGGTAAAACTATAACTAACCAATGATTAACGTTACATTTCCTGACCGTACGGTCAAACAGTTTGAGGAGGGCGTGACCCCCCTGCAAATCGCAGAGAACATCAGCGCCGGTCTGGCGCGCGACGTACTCGCTGCCACAGTAAATGAGGAAGAGTGGGACCTGTCCCGCCCTATCCGTGAGGATGCCGAAGTGAAATTCTTCAAGTGGGACGACCCTGAGGGCAAGCACGCCTTCTGGCACAGCTCGGCCCACCTGCTTGCCGAGGCTCTCCAGGAATTGTACCCTGGGGTGAAATTCGGCATTGGCCCGGCCATCGAGAATGGTTTCTACTACGACATCGATCCCGGCGAGCATCAGATTACAGCCGCCGACTTCCCCAAGATTGAAAAGAAGATGCTCGAGCTCGCCCAAGAGAAGCAAGAAATCAAGCGAGCCGACATCAGCAAGGCCGATGCCCTCAAGCTATTCGGCGACCGAGGCGAGCAATACAAATGCGAGCTGATCTCAGAGCTTGAAGACGGCCATATCACAACATATACCCAGGGCTCGTTCACCGACCTGTGCCGCGGCCCGCACATCCCCAACACAGCCCCCATCAAGGCTGTCAAGGTGACCTCGCTTGCCGGCGCTTACTGGCGCGGCGATGAGAAGCGCAACCAGCTGCTGCGCGTCTACGGCATCACCTTCCCCAAGAAGAAGATGCTCGACGAGTATCTGGTGCTGCTCGAAGAGGCCAAGAAGCGCGACCACCGCAAGCTGGGCAAGGAGATGGAGCTCTTCGCCTTCTCGCAGAATGTCGGCGCCGGCCTGCCCCTGTGGCTGCCCAAGGGCACTGCCCTGCGTGACCGACTGGAGCAATTCCTGCGCAAGATACAGAAGCAGTACGGCTATCTGCAAGTGATCACCCCGCATATCGGCAACAAGATGCTGTATGTGACCTCGGGCCACTACGCCAAATACGGCAAGGATTCGTTCCAGCCCATCCACACCCCCGAGGAGGGCGAGGAGTACCTGCTCAAGCCGATGAACTGCCCCCACCACTGCGAGATATTCAAGGCATTCCCCCGCAGCTATCGCGAGCTGCCTCTGCGCCTGGCCGAGTTTGGCACAGTATACCGCTATGAGCAGAGCGGCGAGTTGCACGGCCTGACCCGCGTGCGCGGCTTTACGCAGGACGATGCCCACATCTTCTGCGCCCCCGAGCAGATCAAGGATGAGTTCCTCAAGGTAATGGACATCATCTTCTACATCTTCAAGGCCCTCAAATTTGACAACTTCGAGGCCCAAATCTCGCTGCGCGACCCCAAGAACAAGGAGAAATACATCGGCAGCGATGAGAATTGGCACCTCGCCGAATCGGCCATCATAGAGGCTTGCGAGGAGAAAGGCCTCAAGGCTCGCAAAGAGCTGGGCGAAGCCGCCTTCTACGGTCCCAAGCTCGACTTCATGGTCAAGGATGCCATCGGTCGCCGCTGGCAGCTCGGCACCATCCAGGTCGACTACAACCTGCCCGAGCGATTCCAGCTCGAATACACCGGAGCCGACAACCAGAAGCATCGCCCGGTGATGATACACCGCGCCCCCTTCGGCTCGATGGAGCGATTTGTGGCTGTGCTGCTTGAGCACACCGCCGGCAAATTCCCACTGTGGCTGGCCCCCGACCAAGCCGTGGTGCTCCCCATCAGCGAGAAATACAACGACTACGCCTACCAGGTAGCCAAGGAGCTCAACGCCGCCGACGTGCGCACCATCGTCGACGACCGCAATGAGAAGATTGGCAAGAAAATCCGCGACAATGAGCTCAAACGCATACCTTATTTGCTCATCGTGGGCGAAAAAGAAGCGGAAAATGGTGAAGTTTCTGTAAGAAAACAGGGCGAAGGTGATAAAGGTATCGTAAAAATTGCTACCTTTGCAGAAAATTTGACTCAAGAGGTCAACAATATGATTAATCAATAACCCCACTGAATGGAGAAAAAGCCCTACAACCCCGGTCCGCGCCCGCCGCGACCACAGCAGCCCCAGCGCCGCCCACAACCCAACTCTAACAAAGACCCCAATGCTATCAACGAGCATATACGCGCCAAAGAGGTGCGTCTCGTGGGCGACAATGTAGAGCCAGGCATATATTCCATTCACGATGCCCTGAAGAAGGCCGAAGAGCTGGAACTCGACTTGGTGGAAATCTCGGCAACGGCCAACCCGCCGGTGTGCAAGATTCTCGACTACCAGAAATACCTGTACCAACAAAAAAAGAAGCTCAAGGAGCAGAAAGCCAAGTCGGTCAAGGTAGTCATCAAGGAGATCCGCTTCGGCCCCCAGACAGATGAGCACGACTACAACTTCAAGCTCAAGCACGCCATGGGATTCCTGCAGGAGGGCTCGAAGGTCAAAGCCTACGTGTTCTTCAAAGGCCGCTCAATCCTCTTCAAGGAGCAAGGCGAGGTGCTGCTATTGCGCTTTGCCAACGACCTGGAGGAATACGGCAAGGTCGAGCAGATGCCCGTGCTCGAGGGCAAGCGCATGATCATCATGCTCTCGCCTAAGAAGAAGCAGTCGTAACTCCATCCCCCGGAAAGATCGCATACACGATTATATAAACACGAATAACAAACAACAAACAAAATGCCCAAGATTAAGACTAACGCCGGTGCCAAAAAGAGGTTCGCCCTTACCGGCTCAGGAAAGATCAAGAGAAAGCACGCTTACCACAGCCACATTCTCACCAAGAAGACAAAGAAGCAAAAACGCAACCTCACCCACTCGGGCCTCGTGTCGAGTGCTGATACCAAGAGCGTACGCTCTCTGCTCGGTATGCGTTAATCACCGCTTGGTAGATCTTTAACACCGACTTCGTGATTTTATAATTCATTTATTAACCGAACGGCCAGCCCTAAAGAGCCGCCCCGACACCCGGGAGGCCGCTGCCGATCACAACAAGCAACTAAAATGCCAAGATCAGTCAATCACGTTGCGTCGCGCGAGCGTCGTAAGAAAATTCTGAAACTCACCCGCGGCTACTTCGGATGCCGCCGAAACGTGTGGACCGTAGCCAAGAACACTTGGGAGAAAGGTCTCACCTACGCTTATCGCGACCGCAAGGACAAGAAGCACAACTTCCGCGCACTGTGGATTCAGCGTATCAACGCTGCCGCACGCCAGGATGGCCTCAACTATTCTCAGCTCATGGGCCTTATCCACAAGGCTGGCATCGAGATGAACCGCAAGGTCCTCGCCGACCTCGCCCTCAACAATCCCGAGGCTTTCAAGGCAGTGGTGGCTAAAGTGAAGAACGCTTGATTTTGCAGTCTACACGCCACACAATAGTCAACAAGATTCAGTAACACCTAACACCAGGATCAAAGCAAATGATTATCGTACAAGTTAAAGAAGGTGAGAATATCGAAAGAGCATTGAAGAAATTCAAGCGCAAATTCGAAAAGACTGGCATCATCAAAGAGCTTCGCGCTCGCCAGGCCTTCCAGAAGCCCTCAGTCACCAACCGCAAGAAGATGATGAAGGCTATCTACGTGCAGAAGCTCCGCAACGTGGAAGAGTAACCCCCAAGACAACCCTCCTCGCCCCGGTCATGTATGGGATCGGAGGCGGATACATCAATGACAAAGACCCCCAGGGAGGGGCCTTTGTCATTTTTTTTGCGTTTTTTTGATGAAAATATTTGGAGAATTGAGGATTTTGGCTTAACTTTGGTTGTTACTTAACAAACACCTCGAATCACGCGTATGCTTATCGATGATTTCATACAATATCTGCGGTGCGAGCTGGCCCTGTCAGCCCTCACTGCTAAGGCGTATGAGAGCGACTTGCGCCAATGGGAGCACTTCGCCACCGGCGGTGGCAAGCGCCCTCTGGTGGTGGAGGATACCACCACCGCTGACTTGCGCCAATGGGTGGCGCAGCTCAGCATCGATGGCGTATCGGCTCGGTCGATCAAGCGCAAGGCTTCGGCCCTGGCTGCCTTTTTCCGCTTCATGATGAAGCGGCACGGTATGGCGCAGAATCCGGCGGCTGACCTGCAGCTGGCGCGGCCGCGCAAGGTGCTGCCGGTGGTGGTCAGTCCGGCGCAGATGCAGGGGGTGCTCGCCGATGCTCCTGCCGAGGATGACTTCATGGCGGTGCGCAACCATCTGATCGTGGATATGCTCTACCAGACTGGGGTGCGTGCCTCTGAGCTCGCCACCCTCGAGGATGCCAATGTTAATCTCTCGGCTCGCACCATCAGGGTGCTGGGCAAGCGCAACAAGGAGCGCGTCATCCCCTTTGGCGAGGGACTCGCCGCATCGATTGAACAGTATCGCGAGCTGAGGGATGCGGTGGCGGCTCCGCTCCAGGGCAAGGGTTTCTTTGTGGGGCGACATGGGCGTGACATCGATTATCAGACTGTGCGTACTGCGGTGCATGAGGCACTTGACGGCAGGGTGACTGCCCAGAAGCGCAGCCCCCACGTGTTGCGCCACACCTTTGCCACCGACATGCTCAATGGGGGCGCCGACCTCAACTCGGTCAAGCAGCTGCTTGGCCACCAATCTTTGGAAACTACACAGATATACACTCATATATCTCTGAGCGAACTAAAACAAAATTACGAACTCGCACACCCGCGTGCACTTAAAAAAGGAGGACATTATGGAAGTTAGAATCCAAGCCATCCATTTTGATGCAAGTGAAAAGCTCGTCGCCTTCATCAACAAGAAGGCTGACCGCTTGGCTCGCCACAACACCGCTATCTCGGTGGTGGACGTCACTCTCAAGGTTGTCAAGCCTGAGACTGCCATGAACAAGGAAGCTATAATCAAGGTAAGCAACCCAGCCCACGAGGACCTCGTGGCCTCGAAAGTGGCCGATACCTTCGAGGAGGCCGTAGACCTCGCCATCGAAGCCATCGACAAGCAACTCGCCAAAAAGAAAGACCAACAGCGCAAATAATCCAGCCAGAGAAAAATTCTCCCCTCATAATCAGCCCGCTCTGCGGGCTGATTTCTTTTCCTTATATTGACTTTATAATTTTAATCAAGATGATAAGAAATCTAAGGATTTTTTTGTAAATTTGCATGTTGATTAAAGAGATGCGATTATGGACAATAAATTAACTGATAGAGTAGAATCTAAAGAGTAGTAGAATGAAACGAATAGAGAAAGATATTATAGAATACTTGGTGTGTTGTATCAGCGAATTTGGAAATGTACACAAAATCGCTATGCACCAAGCTTATGAATACTTGAGTAAATTTGGTGGTTTGGATTTCTTGCGCAAATTTTACAATGTAGAGCACACATTCTCTGTAGAAGATGCTATAGAAGACATAACCATGATATGTCATAGAAACGGAGGTGAATTTGATGAAAGTGCTTTACCATGGAAGCAATGTCTCGATTGAGAGAATAGATTTATCTAAATCTCACGTTGCTAAAGATTTTGGATGTGGTTTTTATTTGACCGAGGATAAAAAGCAAGCTCTCGATCAAGCTAAGAATACTGTGTCTCGTAATCAGTGGGGCGAACCTACGGTAACAGCTTTTTTGTTTGATGAGAATCTTCTCACCAATAAATAAAAAATAATATTAAGAACTACCATTAAAGATAAGGTTATGAATATGGTGGTACCATTATCGAGAAAGGAGCTAAAGTGGTCATAAGGAACTAAAAACTAACTATATGGAAAAAGTGAGAAAGAAATTGATGATTGCGGTTGGGATGGTCTTGGCTGGGACGATGGCTCAAGGGGCTGAGGCTGGAAGGATGTGGGTGTTTGAGACACCCATCGAAGGCATGTATGAGGTCGAAGACCAGGAGACTGGCGAGGTAGAGGCAGGCGAGAAGTATGAAGCAGTGTTAAGCTACACTGAGAGTGTGGTCAATGAGGTGACAACCAGTGGTGTCACACAGGTGACTACGGTGTATGAATATGCCGAGAATCCCATCAACGATTATCTCAAGGAGATTGGATATCTCACCAGATTTGAGGGAGAGAAGGAATATTGGGGCTCTGGTGGCGCATGGTATCAAGTTATGGATGATGAGAAGTTTCTCATCGTGGATTTTTCTCTATCCGAGGGCGATACCGTCACCTTTGGATGGGATGAATATACGGTGACCAAGGTAGATTATATCGAGGTTAAGGGGCGCCAATATAAGCGACTGGAGATATCATCGGTTTATGGCGACAATAGTTATCTCCAGGATATTTGGGTCGAGGGGATCGGCTCGCAGCGCTCGCTCTACATGGTGCAGTGGCCAGTGCCGACCTATGCCTTGTTTCCCGTAGCCGGCTCGACCCAGCTTATGGAGGTTTGGGAGGATGGCGAACTCATCTTTGAATACGCCGACTTTGAGACCGACAACATTGTCCTTGGTGTCAATAGCGTATCCATCGACTCAGAGACCTCTGATTCTTCAATCTATGATTTGCAAGGCCGTCGCCTCACCGGCATTCCATCCCATGGCCTGTATATCCAGAATGGCAAAACCTATGTGGCCCAGTGAATAACTGCGCCTAAGGATTGAGACAACGCATAATTCCCACGGATTGCCACTCACAATCCGTGGGAATCTTTGTATTTTCTTTTCAAGATGATATGAAATCTAAGGATTTTTTGTAAATTTGCATGTGGATAAATAGACAAGGATTATGTTTGAATTTGATGATATGCCGGTGCAATATCCTATCGGTGAACATAATTTTAGAGATTTGCGTGAGCGAGGCTGCCTGTATGTTGATAAGACACAATATGTAGCCAGGCTACTTGTGCAAGGCAAATTCATATTTCTATCTCGGCCTCGCAGATTTGGCAAGAGCCTGTTGCTGTCTACCATTGAAAGTTATTTTAAGGGGGAAAAAGAGCTTTTCGAGGGTACATGGATTGGCGAAAGAGAAAAGAATTGGAAAAAATATCCTGTGTTGCATTTTGATATGAGTGGATGCAGTGGTAAAAATGCTGATACTATAGAAAAGTTCTTGAACGACAGGATTGCCCGATATGAAACCAGCTATGGAGTGCCTAATAAAGAACACCTTGACGACGTGGGCTCTCGATTTAATTCATTAATCCTCAATATTTACGCTGCTACGGGATGTAGAGTGGTCGTTCTGATTGATGAATATGACAAGGGTATTCTGGAAACATTGGATGAACCAGAGAATAAAAAGATGAATGATGTGTTGCGAGCTTTCTACTCCCAGCCAAAAGCCGCTACAGAAGCCGTGCAGTTCTGCATGGTCACAGGGGTAGCGAGATTTGGAAGTTATACCTTATTCTCGGGCCCCAATAACTACTATGATATTTCAATGAATACTCTGTATGCTTCGATTTGTGGCATTACGCAATCAGAACTGCTGGGTAACTTCAGTGATGGAATTAAGCTCCTTTCGGAAAAGCGTAAAGAGACTCAAGAAGACACCATAGAGGCATTGCGACAGAAATATGATAGTTATCGCTTTACTGAATCTGAGGAAAAAGTATATAATCCATTCAGTGTGCTTTGCGCCTTCGCAGAACAAAGGATGGATAATTTCTGGATTAAATCAGGAATCAGTAAGGTGTTCGTAAAGTATCTCTCTCAATCTGAATTTGATCTGATCGAACTCCAAAACCTATGGGTGACTCGAGATCGAATGGAGAAGAAATATTCAAAGGAAGACTCTATTCCATTGCTTTTTCAGACCGGCTACCTCACCATAAAAGATGTAGAGGATTCTAAGCTCTATCGCCTTGGCATCCCCAATGGGGAAGTGCGCAGCGCCTTAGTAGATCAATTGATCCCCCTCTATACAGGCATCCCTGAGAATGATTTCCCCCTCCGCCTAAAGAGATTACAAGACAAGGTAAAGGACGGGGATGTGACTGGGTGGATTGAGGACGTGCGATCCATTATTAGTCGAATTCCTTATAGGCTTTTCGGCCCTACAGATAGCAATAAAGAGAAAGAAGATGAGAGGCAGGACGCTAAGGCCAAGGCTATAGCCAATTATGAGCGCACATATCATCTATTGGTGCATATCATATTCCAGATGCTCGATTTAGAGGCCCAAAGCGAAATCGAGATTGCCGGTGGAAGAATCGATATGGTGATGAAAACAAAGAAATTCATCTATGTAATAGAGTTTAAGCTTGATGGAACGACCTCAGAAGCCTTGGCTCAGATTGACGAAAAGGGATATCTCATCCCTTGGAGAGCTGATGGACGCAAGGTGTACAAGATAGGAATTGTTTTTTCATCTAAAGATCATAATATAAAAGATTACGAGTATTTACCTAAAGACTAGTAAAATGCCCTCCAAGTCTTTGGCCTGGAGGGCGTTTTATGGGGGGAGGGGGTTAGTTGGAGTACATGGGGGTGAAGGGCTGGACTTTCTCCATTTGGGCGGTGATGTCGCCTACGGCTTCGGGGTGGGCTGTGGTGTCCCAATAGAGGACAGAGGCGCCGGGGTTGAGGTCGCACTTTGAGAGGTCGACATAGACAAGGCCTAAGTTGGTGACCACGTCAAAATAATAGAGGCGGTCGCGCAGGTTGGAGAAGCTGCGCCATTGCGTAGAGCTGACATTCGGGTCGCTATCGACAGTGTAGAGGTAGGGTACCGATACGTTGGCCAGGATCGAGCGCACAATAGCTAAGGCAACATTGCGGTCAGAGACATGCTGCACATTGTGGTCGAAGAAATAGCCGCGCACAAAGCGGTCGGGACTCTTGACAGTGCCCGGGAGCATGTTGGCTCCGCCAACTTTTTGCCAATAGTCGTTGATGGCATTCATCTGCGGCCAGGTGGGGTCGTTGGTCAGCACCGGCATGTCAAATCCCTGATAGATGTTGAGCTGGCCATCATGAAACTCAAGCAGGGCCGTGTCGCCCGACGGGTCAGTCACGCCCCAGTGGAGGGTCGAGACAGTGCCGCCATCAAAGGTTGCTCCAGTGATATGGAAATCCTGGGCCTTGACCAGGTCGATGACCTCTTGAGTGGTGGCGCACTGGTCAAGCATCCATGCCACGAATACTGCGAGCGACATGTAGGGCTTGTCGGCCTGCCGCTCGCTGTTGTAGACGGTGCCCTTGCAGAATAGGCCGTTGATGGAGAGGCCCTTCTCGTTTAATCCCTCGGTGATGCCGCTGTTGTAGCTCACGGCATAGACCGAGCCGTATTTTGATGTCCATTCAATACACTTGCCCTTGTCGTTGCTTTTCTTCTTCATGCCGCGAGGGTAGACAAAGAGGTTGGTGGGGATGGGGGTCTTCCAGTCGAGCGAACGCCCCACGATGTGCAGGGCATTGGGGGTCTGAGGCGTGTTGGGCACCTCGGTCTCAGTGGTGTCGCCCTCGTACACCACTCGCGAACAGGCATCAGCCTTTTGTATGGCGAAAAATCCGGCGATAGCCAAAGCCAATACGAGCAATCGTTTCATAGTGAGATGTGTTTGTGATTAATAAGAAACGCGTTTTAAAGAAGAACGTTTATGGGGGCTGGTAGGTTCGTTGTGAAGTCTCTCCGAGGCTCAAAGCTTAATTTTAAATTGAACCCTTACTTGCTTACTTGCTTAATCTTGCTTAAAAGAGAAACATTATTAAAGGCTCCATTGTTAATATTACAAATGCAACGAAACCAATACAAAACATTTACGATGAAAAAATTATTCGCAATGGCTCTTGTGGCCGTAATGGCTCTCTTTGGAGCCAATCGAGTAGCGGCTGACCAGTGGATCAGTCCAGAAGAAGTACCCGCCACACTGAAGACTTTCGTAACTCAGAATTTCGGTAAGGATGTGACGATTGTGAAGGCCAGCAAGGATCGCAAGGCTGGAGCGTTTGAATACGATGTTACGCTGTCAAACGGCGTTGAGATAGACTATGGAGTAGATCAGCAGTGGACTGAAATCGACGGCGAAGACGCCGGAGTTGACATCCCTGCGGCCATAGTGGGCGAAACCATAGTCAGCGACATAAATGTAAGGTACCCTGGTGCCAAAGTGCGCAAGATCGAACGCAAATACCGAGGCTACGAAGTTACGCTCAATAATGGGCGCGAATTGAAGTACGACAAAAACGGTAAGCTTACGAGAGACAAGCGCGATGATTAATCATCGGTTGCTCCCGAGCGTAGAATCCAGGCGTTGAGGCTGTCCCTCAGCGCCTGGTTGCGCTTGTTGACGGCCCAGGATTGGAATTGGGTGAATGATACTGGGGTGGAAATGTCAATATTGGGATAATCGGGAGCCAACTCTTGGGCTATGCGCTCGTTGATGACAGCCTGCTTAACCACGCCAGTGGCGACAAGCATGAAGAGATGCTCGGCCGAACAGTCGGGAACCGCCTCGATGATAATCGAATCGCCAATCTCGCGCGACAGATTGCGGATGCGCGAAGCGATAGGCGAATTGGCCGTAATCCACACCGTGTCGCCTCCGAGCTGAATCTGCGACTGTATCGGCCCGCGCCCCGACGAGTCGGCGCGTTGCACCAGAATCTCGCGATCGAGATAGACCGGCTCAGTGGTTAGGAAATACTCCTTGAGGCGAGCAGTGACGGGGATGGCGGCCACAACCACATCGTATAGGCCGCTGTCGAGATATTCCATGGCGTGGGCCAGAGGCACAAAGGGATGAAACTTCATAGGCACGCCCTCGCGCTCGCTGATGCGCCGCAATATCTCATAATCGCGTCCCGACGCGCTGTCGCCCTTGACCGAGTAAATCGAGGGGTTGAGTTGGATGGCAATGTCAAGAGTGTCGCCATCGGCCTTACTGTATGGGCGCGCAAATGGCGAGTTGACCACCGGATGGGTGCTCTGATACAGCACCACCATAATGGCCACCACTACGAGCAACAGCGCTCCAAGCGCCCTCAGCTGCGTATATTTCGGTTTTAAAGGCTGTTTCAAGATAGGGATAAAGTATAAGTTATAAGTGATAAGTTATCGCTTATGGATTTATGGGGACCGCCGAGGCGAAGCCTCGTGGCACTCAACTGCCTTGCTGGTTTTATGTCCTTATGTCTCTTATGTCCTTAGGGTTTTATGGTATCTTCATGTCGTCAGGCATGAAGCTTAGTTCTGGAAATCTACGGAGAGGCCGAGCTGGAAGCGGCGGGGATTTAGGGGATAGTGGGGGATGGAGAAATAATTGTCGCCGCCGATCATGCCCTGGTTGACATGCGTCATCATTACGTAGAATCGCGTGCGCCCAAGCTTCATGTTGGCATAAGCCGTCATGAACGGGTAGTTGCCCACCTTCATCTCGCGCTGGTTGTAGAATGTAGCCGTTGCCGGCTGATAGCCTGGCGCATAGTAGCTGGTGTAATAGTCGCAATCGATGCCAAACTGCAGATGCAACGTGGCAATGCGGCATAGAAGATATAGATTGGAATAGACCGCCAGCTTGGGCAAGGGCATAACCGTCTCCTCGGTTGATGTCTGATAGGTAATCTTGTTGTCCCAGTGCAAGATGCCTACGTGCAGATTCTGGTACAGGTTGGCCGAGAACACTTGCACAGCTCCGGAGTGTTGCTGCGGCAGAGCCGACTCGTTGAAATAGATGAGATTCTTGAGCGTCTCAGTGGCTATGTCGATAGTGGTGTTACTCCAAGGGATAGTAATCTGTCCGCCGAGACGCAAGCGCTGCTCCTTGCCGAAATTGTTTTGCCAAACAAAATGGTTTGACTTGTATTCTTGCAGCAGATAGGGAGCCGTAGTATTGTTGAGATACCCATAGAGATTGATATCCACAGTGTCGCGCAGCAATGGGATGCGAGTGTCAATCTCGCCCTTGATCTTGACTTCGCCGATCGCATCACCGAGGATGCCGATTTCGCCGCGAGCCTTGTAATGCAGTATCGAGCCTTGTTGCTTGGTCAGTTCGCCTCCTACCCAAGCCAGATTCTGGGTCTTGCGATCCAGGATGGTGGTGATATTCGCGGGCAGCGCATCGAGGTTGATATCCTCAGGCACAGAGCGGTCGAGAGTGTCGACAGCTTGCTTGAATTTGCGCGTCTCAAAGGTGACGAAAGCGGCGAGGCCGAACTTGGCGTATTTGTTGAAACCCTCGAGCAGAGCCACGCCCACAGTGTTGGTGAAAGCCGAATAGGAGGTGCGGTCATCGGTCAGGTCAGGGTTGAGGTAGGTATGCTCAAAGAAATTACGCATCTCAGTCTTGGAGTTGTCGATAAACGAGTGGCGCGCATTCTTGTACTGCAAGGTCCAGATAAACGATGTCACAGGTATGTACTCGCTATATAATACTGAATCGGGATTCTCCTCATCATGGATATCGCGCCAGTAACCCACCTTGTAGCGATTATTGAGGAACAGCTCGCCGCCAACGATGCGAGTGTGGGCGCTGGTCAGGTTGGTGGGTATTGACTTAGGGCTGATGGTCGACACGCCGCCTTGGAGCACAGCCGGGTCGGTGATGTAGAGGTCGTCGGTGATGCCGCCATTCTCCTTGTTGAGCAGGTTGTAGTGGTTCCACGCCCCTTGGAACTCGTATCTGTCGCCGAGATACGACCCGTTGAGGCCCCAAGTCAGGCCCTTGGTGGCTTGGTATTCGTAGCTGCCCTTTGAGTAGATGTAATCAAGATTGGCGCCAAACTGAGTGCGCTTGTTGAAATTGCCTGAGAATATGGTGGTGAGGCGCTCTTGGGCGTTGTCGCGACCGCCGCCGGCGTCATAGCTCACCAGGGTCATAGGTATGCGCGTGTTGTAGAAGCGCTGCTTGGCCTGGGTGGGAGTCCAAGCCATCTGGGCATCCTGGAGAAAGAAGTTGCTGATCGGGGCTTGCTCCAGGAATAGCATATTCTTGCCCTCGGCTCCGAGATTGCCGGTGCACGCATAAGCATAACTCACCTCCGAGGGGATAGCATGCTGGAAATAGTTGTACTCGAGCGTGTCCATAGGCATGGGCTCAATCAAGCCCAGGGGCGCGGTGGCGCGCCAGCAATAGGCTTGCTGCACGATTTCGGGCTTTTTCTGCGCCCCCTCGGTGGCTTTTTGGCGCCCTTGCCCCCAAGCGCAGACAGCACACGAGGCAATCAGGATTAATATGTTGAGAAATGACAGTCGATTCATAATCTGACTGCAAATTTACACATAAATATTGAAATATAGAGAAAAAGAAGTAGCTTACAATAGCCAAAACATCATATTTTCGCCAAAAAATAGGGCGTATGTGGAGAAAAATCCCTAATTTTGTGACCGAAAACTCTAATTAATCACTATTCTGCGTCCATGATCAATGCCACCCTTACCGGGGCGTTGGTCAGGTCGCGAGCCAGTTGCTGAATCGTCTGCGGTGTGACGCGCTCAAGAGCCTCGCATCGCTGTGCGTAATGATCATCGCCATAGAGATAGCGATGAGTGAAATAGGCCATCGGATAACTCTGCTGCAGCGTGGCAGAGTATTCATCCTGAAGCATATAGGCGTGGAGAGCTTCGAATAGCGAGGCATCCACGCCTTTTTCGGCTATGTCCTCAATCGCTTGGCGAGCGGCATCGAGCAGCGATTCCGCCATATCGGAATTTGTGTCAAATGATATGAAGAGGCTGTGGAAACCATCGACCTCGCCCGAGGCCGAATTGACAGTGGCTCCGTATGTGCCTTGCGCATCGGTGCGCAGGGTCTGGATGTATATCTTTTGCAATATTCCGCTCAGCAGGGTGATGGCCAATTCGTCCTCAAGCGTATAGGGTCGATGCAACTCGTAGGCGATGTAGACTTTTGACTTGGCAGCCGGCATGGGGTAGGAGAAGCGCATAGTCCGCTCGCCCGGCACAGCCAGGCGGTCGATGCGATGGAAAGGCGCCCTCTCGGCATTGCCATCACCCGGGAGCGAGCCGATGTAACGCTCAATCAGCGGCTCGATGCTGTCGAGGTCGATATTGCCCATGATGATAAAGTCGAACGCGGCCGGATTGGCCATGCGCTGCCGAAACAGCTCAAGGCTGTGAGTGCACGACAGCGTGTCGAGGTCGCCTTGGTTGACGCGCCTCAGGTAGGGATGCGCCGGGCCGTAGAGGATGGTGCGGATTGAGTCAGAGAAAACCTTGTCAGGGTCGGCTTGCACGTCCACCAGATGGGCGCGAGCGGTTTTGAGCCAGTTGCGAAATGCGGTAGTATCCTCGCGCGCCGTGGTCATGCGCAGATACAGCAGCTGCATTAGGGTGTCGAGCTCGCACACTCGGCTCTCACCCACGATCAGCTCGGAATATGGGGCATAATTGGTTTCGATTGAGGCTTGCAATCCGTTGAGCTTGCGGTGGAGCTGCAGGGCTGAGAAATCGCCCAAGCCGCCGATGTCGGCCATGACATCGACATACGAACCATCGACAAAACCGCTGTCGAGCACTGCAGACAGGCCACCGCGCTGCACGGCGCGAATGTCAATCTGGTCGTTGCGCACAGTCTGGCGGCACGCGGTGACGCGAGCGCCATTGCTGAGCCGGTAGTGGCGAGCATTAAACACAGTGTCACGCTCAACGCTAATGATCTTGCCGGGCACGGGCTCTTGGCTGAGCAGCGGACGCCGATATGTAGTATCGACATCGGCCTTCTCGACCGGGATGGCTTGCCACAGGCTATCGATGCGCTGCTTGAATTGCTCCGAGGTCCAGACCGTGGGGTTATCCTTCTCGACCATTATGGCGGTGAGATTGTGAGGCTGGATGATGGTGTTGAGGTATTGGTTTATGATGTCGACGGTGATGACGTTGACAAAATCGCGATATAGGGCTTGCTCAACCTCCATCGATGGCACTGCATTGGTGTTGGTAATCATCTGAGACAAGCGGGCGAAATGGTCGTCATTGTTCTTTTCGTCAAAGGCTGCTGGCAGGGCATCGGCCAGACTCAGCATAGCCTCGCATGCCATATCGAGTTCGGCTTGGTCGATGCCGAGTTCTGAGGCTCGCTTCGCCTCGCTGATCAGCATCTCCAACGCCTCGTCGCGGCGTGAGCGGTCGTAGAGCGAGTAGAGGCGGAACACATCTTGATCCTCAACCATGTAGAAACTTGACAAGTCAGCCTTAGCGTTGCTCCAGGGCGAATCCTCTTGATACAGGCGGTCGAGCATGCGCTGACTGAGTATGCGTTGTGCCATCCAGCCCACGTAGCTCTCAAAGAAATAGCGCATCGATTGGCGAGCGAGCCCGCGCTCAGGAGTGGGTATGCGGAACCAGAAGTCAATTTGGCTGCCGGGAAATTCGGGGTCAGTAATGACCTCGGTTGTCAGTTGGCGAGGATCCCAGATTGTGGCCTGGTAGCGTACGGCCTCGTTCTTGGGTTTCTTTTCTTTTTTCCAGAGCTTTTTGATTTGCTTCTCAACCTGCTTGGGATCGACATGGCCGATGACGAACAGTGTCTGATGCGAGGGGGTGTACCATTTGGCATAGAAATCTCTGAGAGCTTGCGGCTCAAAGGTCTTTAGCACCTCGGGGTCGCCAATCGGTGGATGGCAATAGCGGCTGCGGGGATGGAACAGCACCGGAAACATTTTTTCAGACAGGCGCGTGTACATGCCCTGGCCGGTACGCCATTCCTCGAGGATGATGGGACGCTCGGCCTCGATTGCCTCGTCGGCGAGGGTGAGGTCCATGGCTATGTCCTTGAGTATCATCAAGCAGGTGTCGACCATGGCATCGCCATCAATCATATCGGCATTGCGGATGTAGAACATAGTCTGGTCATACGATGTCGAGGCGTTGAAATCATACCCAAACTGCATGCCGTGGCGCTCAAGCGTCTCGGTCATCCCCTCGCCGGGAAAATTCTTAGACCCATGAAATGCCAGATGCTCTATAAAATGGGCCATGCCTCGCTGGGTACTATCCTCGACTACCGAACCAATGTTTTCGATCAGATAGAAATTGGCTCGGTAGGCTGGCCGTTGGTTTGGGTAGATGATGTAGAGCAACCCGCACGGCAGATACCCATAAGTCATTTTTGAATCGTCAGGCACGATTTGCTCCTCATCGTCATTGCCAGAACTAAGGGCCAAAGCGGCTCCGGCATTGAATAGGGTTTGGAACAGCAGGTCGAAAACCAGAGGATATGCCGAGGCGGGGGCCGTCAGGGCGATGGCCGCAACCAGAGTGATGATATGGAGGCGTTTCATTGATTGGTGCGATGGAATCGCGACAGCACTATTGGCCCGTGGGTGTCGCATGAGTGCTCGAGCAGATGGGTGGTGTCGGCAGCGAAGTCGGGATGCTGCAGAGCCACGGCTTGGAAATCCTCGGGCGAGGTCAGCAACACAAAGCGCGAGAGGGTGTCGGTGTTGACCTGTTGGATGCGTCGCAGTTTGTCGTTAAGGTAGAAATTTAGGGTATAGTATCCCCTCAGCGAATCAGGGGTGTAGGTAAATACCGGACCGTGGTCGCGCGAGGCGAGTTCGACCTTGACCGCTCCCTTAAGGTCGCTCCGAGCGTTGAGAAACATCGGCATGAATGCCGAACCAGCGGCCAAGAACATCAACAGGGTAGTGATCATCAAGTTGCGTATGGGGAATTTCTTTTCGTGGAACCATAGCCAAGCGCCCAGTAGCGGTATCAATGCCAAGGGATATCGCCATAGCGGCATGGATTCGACTGGCACATTCTCGATCGGCACCCACTGCAGAATCACGCCGATAATCGGAGCTATCACTGCCAAACCAAAGATGATATAGCAATACAGCTTGAGCGACCCTTGGCGCTGCATGTGGCCAATCAGTTCGGCCACGCCGTAGGCCAGGAAGGGATACAAGGGCAGCAAGTACGCGCTGTGCTTTCCGGCTGGCAGGCAGTAGAATAGAAATATCACCGAGGATACGGTCACGGCAAATGTAGTGGGTTCGCTCCAAGCTTTGCGGTTTTTGAGGGCTTTGCCCAACACGCCGTTGAAGCATGAGGCTATAAACACCATCAGCAACAGTAATGTCCAGGGGAGCAATCCGATGGCCATCGTCCATAGGTTATACCACCAAGGGGTAAGGTGCACATCGTAGGTGAATGGTCCGTTGACATGCTGTACATTTTCCTGGAGGGCGAGATTGAGAAATTCTTGTCCCCCTTGCTGATAGGCTTGCCAGTACCATAGCGAGGGCAGTAAGAACGACAGGATGCACATGACTCCGAGCCATATCAGGGTACGGAAGAAATTGTCGCCCCTGACCAGACAGAACACTCCCATGGCCAGGCAGGGGAGCAGCGACCCGATAGGACCCTTGGATAGCACTGCGCCGCTTAGCAGCAGAGCAATCCACAACAGGCGCGTCAGGCTGCGGCCCGGAGTCTGGACGTGGGTGTCGCGGTATTGTCGCCAGCGATACATCTCAAACAGGGCAATGACCATGAATGCGGTCAGCAGCATATCGACGCGGCAAGTGACTGCCGCGCGGTAGACCTCAAACGATGTGATTGTCACCACCGACATGATTACGGCCGAACGCCTCCAGGTGACCCTCAGCGCCCAGCTGTAGCCAGTCATCACCATAGCGATTGCGGCTATGGCCGACGGCAAGCGAGATGTGAATTCGTTGACTACCCCGCCATTGAATAGCCACGATGCGATGGCTATGAGCCATGCCAGCAGCGGGGGCTTGTAGGGCATGTCGGCCCCATAAGAAACGGGGAGTATCCAATTGCCAGATTCGAGCATTGACATAGCTACAATGGCCTCGCGTGGCTCGCCCTTGGCGCTGAACAGGGTTTCGCCCAGCCAAGGCAAGAGCAGCACGATGAGTGCGAAAAGCAGCAGCCAACGCGTCTGTTTCATTTCTCAGATGATTTATTGATCTGGATTGGAATCATTATTGAAGTGTAGATCTGTATGGCGCCTCCAGCCAGGGTGAATGCGAGCACATCGCGCATATTGTTGCCCGGAGGGTAGAACAGGAAAAACGCGGCTACGCAGAAGAATACAGCGCTCCAAGCCTCGATGCGGTAGAGGCGGCGCAGGCGCATATTCTTGCCTTCGTAGGGGGTGAAGATGCGGCCGATGATGAGCAATAGGGCTCCGGCGCTGTAGAGGATTTTGTAAAGCCATCCGTCTACACCGTTGAAGAGAGGAATTATAATTCCAGCCACAATCAGCAGCATGCCGATCGTAATCAGGGCGAGCATAATCTTCTGTTTCATAACAATTGGATAACAATTGGGGGTGAGTATTGTTTAGTCGAAGACGTAGACATCCTCGCCGTCGCGCACCATGTTGTAGCGCTCGCGCACTACCTTCTCCATCAGTTCTGGGTCGGTAGATAGCAGCGAGTTGAGGTGGCGATAGTAAATCATGGTGTCGGTGGCATGTTTGATCTCAACATTCAGGCTGTCGATTGTGTGGGAGTATTCGACATAGCGGAATATCGAATTGTCTTGCACAAACAGGGTATAGACCACAAATGCAATGACCAAGATGCTCATTGCGGATATGTATCGTCGGCACCAACGGAAAAAAGGCTTCATAATAAGGATAAGGTATAAGGGATAAGTGATAACGTGGAAGGAGACAAGCGGGGACACGCGTCAGCCTACTTTTGACTTTTGACTTTTGACTTTTTACTTTTTACTTTTGACTCGGTACTTCCTCCCACAGGTACATGCGGTCGCTGGGGCGGATTTTGCCGGGCACCTTGATTGAGAAGGCTTCGCCCTTGACAGTCTTGTCTACGGGATGGCAGTCGACCTGGATCTCCTCGATTTTGAGGAAGACGGCTCCGGTTGTGGGGCCGGTGATGATTACCTCATCGCCAACCTTGAGTTCGCCAGCCTCCATCAGGAATTCGGCCACGCCGAGTTTTGAGTAGGTCTTGACTCCCTTGGCGATGTATTTCTTGACACGCGTGGCCGATGAGCCGTATTTTGACGACCATTCGCCCAAGCGCTGCCCCAGGTAGTAGCCATCCCAGAATCCTCGGTTGAACACTTTGGAGAGCTGCTCCTCCCAGCCCTTGATCAAGTCGGGCGAATATGTGCCGTCGACTATCGCTTGCAACGCCTCGCTGTAGGCGCGCACTGTCGAGTAGACATACTCGGGCCCGCGGGCGCGGCCCTCGATCTTGAACACCCTGACGCCGGCATCGACCATGCGATCAAGGAAATGGATGGTTTTCAGATCCTTGGGCGACATGATGTATTGGTTGTCAATCTCGAGCTGTTCGCCGGTTTCGTTGTCGGTGGCTGTGTAGCTGCGGCGGCAAATCTGGGTGCAAGCCCCACGGTTGGCGCTGCTGTTCATCTGGTGCAGGCTCATATAGCACTTGCCCGACACGGCCATGCACAGAGCCCCGTGGCAGAACATCTCGATGCGCACCAGTTCGCCATGGGGTCCGCGTATCTGTTCGTGCTCGATGGCTTGGCAGATGTCTTTTACTTGGTCCATATTCAGCTCGCGGGCGAGCACGGCCACATCGGCCCATTGCGCATAGAAACGCAGAGCTGGCAGATTGGTGATGTTGCACTGAGTGGAGATGTGCACCTCGATGCCTCGGGCGCGAGCGTGGGTTATGGCGGCAATGTCGCTGGCGATAATGGCAGAGATGCCGCTTTGGGCCACCGCGTCGAGGATCTGGTCGGCGTATTCCAGGTCGGAATCGTATAGCACGGTGTTGAGGGTGAGGTAGCTTTTCACGCCAGCCTCGCGGCAAATCTCGGAGATTTGCCTCAGGTCGTCGAGCGAGAAATTGGCACTCGACTTTGAGCGCATATTCAGGCCCTGTACGCCAAAGTATATCGCGTCGGCGCCGGCATCGATTGCGGCGTGGAGCGATTCATACGAGCCCACTGGGGCCATTATTTCAAAATCAGATCTCTGCATAGGGTAAAACGTAAGCACGTAAGGGGCGTAAGCACCTAAATAGGGGGCAGGATGCTCTAAATTAATATAAGCGCATCAATAATGGGTAGGGAGTCCTATAAATATAGGTAAGAATCTATACAAAACAACCCCGGGGACCGGGGCTGTCTGTAGGGGGTAATGAAGAATGAAAAATGAAGAATTAATAATGAAGAATATTTTTCATTTTTCATTATTCATTTTTCATTATTCATTTTTCATTATTCATTTTTCATTATTTATTCGTTGCCATTGCTGGGAGGAAGCACGGGAGCTTCGCCAGTGGGCACGGTCACCTCGCCGGGGGTGGGGAGGGTGTTGGTGTCATATTGATTTGCGCCGGGTAGGGGAGCGGTTTGCTCTTGCTGGGTGCGGAGCTGCTCGCTGTTGCCGTTGGGCACAGTGTAGGCCGAAGCGATTGAGAGCACAACCAGGAGGCCAGCGAGCCACCATGTGCCTTTCTCAAGGAATGAATTGGTCTGGCGCACGCCCATCATAGCCGAAGCGTTGCCGAATTGAGATGAAAGGCCACCGCCTTTAGATTTTTGGATGAGCACGATGCCAATCAAGAGCACCGCGATAATTACAGAAACGATAATGATAAAAAGATAAAGCATAGCTTTGTTATGATTTGTTTATTTGTTTTTTATTCTTTTTGGGCTGCCTCCAGGCTCTGTTGGGCCTTTGCGGCTTCGGCTTTGCGCTGCTGAAAGCGCTGATTGAGTATCAGTTTTCTGAGAAAGCGCAATTGGTCTGCAAAGTAAGCACTTTTTTCTGGATTTTTCAAACTTAAATTACTAATAATTTCAAAGGCACGCTCGTATCGACGCTGTTTTATGAAAATTTTTGCTAAACTCTCCATTAACAGCGGCTCTTCCTTAGGTTTGCTGGGCTCGACTTCGCTGGATTCGGCCTGATTCTCGTGGGTTTCTGCCGCTTTGCGGGCCGAGGCCGACTTGGGCTTATGCGCGGCGGGAGCCGGGGCTGGAGTTTCGACCGCCGGCTCTGGCTCGACGATCTCCTCGATGATGGTCTCTTGGGTTTCTTCGCGTTTCGAGGGGTCAAGTTCGGGAGGCAAAGCCAAGGGATTGGATGGGTCTACCGGCTCGTTGAGCCCTTGGAAATAGTCAGGGGCGACTGGATTGAAGATCAGGCGCTCGAGCAGGGCATCATCGTTGGGGGTGCCTCGGCCATAGGTGTCAAGAAATTTGTCGATGGTCGATTCGGTCGAGGGCGCGGCTTGCTCCGGGGCTGGGGGATAGAAGTTGGCCCAGTCGCTTCCCGACAGGTCGGCCAGGTCGGCCATGGCAGCCGGGTCGGCGCATCCGAGCATCACGGCTGCTTGCAGGCGCTGGCGCAGCTCGGCGCTGAGGTCGTCGGGTCGTCGGGCCAGCAAGCGAGCAATGGGCACTACGCAAGTGGGGTGGGCCTCAACGAGGCTCACTGCCTGCTCAGCGCTCATCTCTTGTGAGCCATTGAGCCATGATAATATGTCGCTATCCCTTTCCATGGTTTTTATCTTGAGGCCCTTTACCTTCTGACTTCTGACTTTTGACTTTTGACTTTTGACTTTTGACTTTTGACTTTCGACTTTTGACTTTCCTACCAGTTGCCGAGGGTGGCGTTGAATATTAGGTCGACGAGTTCGGTGCATATCTGTTGGCACAGTTCGTCCTGCACGTCGGTGAGGAGCTCAGATGCGTCAAAGTCGCGATATGCGCTGAATGTCTGGTCGGTGCTGTTGGTGTCTTGCAGATTGTCGATGTATTTGAGGCGCACGGTGATGGTGAGGCGCGTCTGCGAAGCGTAGGCGTTGTCAGTCACAGCCTGGGGCGTGAGCTGGTAGCCGGTGATTTCGCCTTCCATCTGCAGGTCCGACGAGCCGTCGACGATCTGCAGCCTTGTATTGCGGGTGATGTAGTCGAGCAGTTCGTTCTCAAACATCTGCTGCAGTGGCGGATATACGAGGGCGGCGCGTATCGGGAACTCCGACACGTGGATGGTCTTGTAGACATTGTAGTCGAGGGCGGCGCCGTTGAACTTGTAGCTGATCGTACACGCCTGAAAACAGCACAGGGCCAGCGCCACCGCGCACAGGCGCAGTGCCGCTATGGCTTTCGCCCCGGTCGATATGCGGTTAATCCAAGCCATACTCTTTGATTTTGCGGTAGAGCGTACGCTCTGATATGTTAAGTTCCTTGGCGGTGAGGGCGCGGCGACCGTCGTTGCGCAGCAGCGAGCGCCGTATGGCCTCGCGCTCTGAATCCTCGAGGGTGATGGTCATCTCACTTGCGTCGACATCCATCACGTTGGGGTCGCTCTCCTCTTTATGGTCGACCTTTACCAATGATTTGGGCAGGTCGTCGGGCATGGGGGCATCCACTGGCAGGTGGCGCTTGGGCTTTTCGGCCTGGTGCTCGTCAACTCGCTTGCGCAGTTCGTCAAGTTCGCGCTGCAGGCGGAATATGAGGTTGAAGAGCATTTCGCGTTCGCGCTCGTAAGTGTTTGAGCGTATGGTTGGCGAATATGCTCCTGGGTCGATGCGCGGAGCATCGGCTGGCAGATATTTCGAGAGCTCTGAGGCTGGCACCTCCTGGCCGGCGCAGAACAAGGCCGCTTGCTCCACAGCATTCTTGAGCTGCCTTACGTTGCCCGGCCAGCGGTAGCTGAGCAGCAGGTGGCGCGCGTCTTCTGAGAATGTAATCTGGGGCATGCGGTAGCGCTCGGCAAAGTCACTGGCGAATTTGCGGGCGAGCAGGGTGATGTCGCCTCCGCGTTCGCGCAGCGGCGGTATGGTGATTTGCACTGTCGATAGGCGGTAGTATAGGTCCTCGCGGAATCGGCCATCGGCAACGGCCTGGGCCATGTCGACATTGGTAGCGGCTACGACGCGTATGTTGGTCTTTTGCACGGTCGATGAACCTACCTTGAGAAACTCGCCGGTCTCGAGCACGCGCAGCAGGCGTGCTTGGGTAGTGAGGGGTAGCTCGGCCACCTCGTCAAGAAATATGGTGCCGCCGTTGGCCTCTTCAAAGTAGCCTTTGCGGTCTGAGACAGCTCCGGTGAATGAACCTTTTTCGTGGCCGAAGAGCTCGGAATCGATTGTGCCTTCGGGGATTGCGCCGCAGTTGACGGCTATGTATTTTGAGTGCTTGCGAGCGCTGAATTGATGTATGATTTGTGGAAAAAATTCTTTGCCGGTGCCGCTTTCGCCCGTGACGAGCACGGCGAGGTCGATGGGGGCCACGGTGATGGCCCGCTGCACGGCCTCGATCAGCATCGGGGTGTTGCCAATGATGCCAAGGCGCAGCTTGGCTTGCTGCGCCTCTGGTGATATTTGTGTCTGTTGAGTGATTTGCATTCGTAATTACTGAATTATAATGCAAATTTACGAATTTTCCCCCAATATACCAAATTTTCCCTGCTCTATCCGCATCGTGAAGATTAAACAAGCAAGTGCAAATTTACGAAAGATTTTGGAAAAACACTTTAA
>JAJBUH010000266.1 GCA_020860445.1 Bacteroidales bacterium
AGTCTTTAAGTCAGAAAGTTATGAATTGTAACAATTTTTGTTGCTGAAGTCCCGCCTCAAAAGTTGCACAATCCAAATTGGATTGTGCAACTTTTTGATTACTTGGATGATAACTCAAAATTTTTTTGATATTTTTGCTCAATCTTTCGCCAAAATTCTTTGTTAATATGAAAAGAAACCGTAACTTTGCGACACAAATTAATTAAGAATCGTAAGATGAACGACCAAGAATACAACGAATTTATAATCCGAGTGCCATTTGGCGCCGAGACATCATTGTTTAAGAAGTTGATTGACCGCATGGGATGGAGAATCGAACGGAGGATAGACCCCGAGCCAGCCCAAGTGAGTGGTCCGCCCGAACAATCGCTCGATGATCTCTGGAGCCAAATCCTGGGATAGACCTCACCATAGCTGAAGAGGAAGCCGCCGCGCAAGCCCGGTTTCCTCTTCACTTATATTAACTCAGAGGCCAGTCGTGGAACATTTTTTGGCCTCTCTTGAAAATTCGTGGAACATTTGTTTTGGTATGTGAGAATTTTTGTGTTACTTTGCGCACAAGTTAGAAAATTCACCCAATTTCCACGAAAGAAATACACTACATGGGAAAAATCATAGCTATAGCCAATCAGAAAGGGGGCGTAGGCAAGACCACTACCGCTATCAACCTCTCAGCCTCGCTGGCTGCTGAGGGCAAGAAGGTGCTGCTTGTCGACGCCGACCCCCAAGCCAATTCAACCTCGGGCTACGGCATCGACCCTCGCAGCATGACTTCATCTATATATGAATGTCTGGCCGACGGCTATCCAGCCGACGGAGCACAGGTGGCCACCTGCGTCGAGGGCCTCGAGCTGCTCGGCTCGCGCATCGACTTGGCTGGCGCGGAAATCGAGCTTATCTCCAAGCCCGACCGCGAGAGAGTGATGGCAAACCTCCTTAACCCTATCAAGGACAAATACGACTATATCCTAATCGACTGTTCACCCTCGCTGGGCCTCATCACTGTCAACGCTCTCACAGCCGCCGACTCGGTGATAATCCCAGTGCAAGCCGAATATTTCGCCCTCGAGGGTATCAGCAAGCTGTTAAACACAATCCGCATCCTTAAAGCGCGTCTCAATCCCGCGCTCGAAATCGAGGGATTCCTCCTCACCATGTACGATGCGCGCCTGCGCCTGGCCAACCAAATC
Organism: Bacteroidales bacterium; assembly: GCA_020860445.1. Lineage (GTDB taxonomy): Bacteria > Bacteroidota > Bacteroidia > Bacteroidales > Muribaculaceae > CAG-873. The sequence goes on from JAJBUH010000266.1 coordinate 1,191, forward strand.
TACGAAGAGCTGAAAGGCCACTTCGGCGATATGGTGTTCAGCACTGTGATTCCACGCAACATACGTCTGAGCGAGGCTCCGAGCCATGGCTCCCCCGCCCTGCTCTACGACCCCGACAGCCGAGGCGCTACATCGCACGTGATGCTCGCCAAAGAGCTAATCGCTAAGCACCGCGCCGGTCACAAAAAGAAACAAACCGCTTGATACCCCCACCCGATACCATGGCCCAATTACCAAAACGCAACGCATTAGGCCGAGGTCTGGATGCCCTAATCTCGATGGACGATGCCCCAGCTCGGGGCTCATCGGCTATCAGCGACATCCCGCTCGCTCGAATATCACCCAACCCTGAGCAACCACGCTCCCTATTTGACGAAGAGAGCTTGGAAGAGTTAGCCACATCGATACGCGAACTCGGCATCATCCAACCTCTGTCGCTGCGCAAGACAGGACCCGACACCTACCAGATCATAGCTGGCGAACGCCGCTATCGCGCCGCGCTCAAGGCTGGCCTCACGAGCGTGCCGGCTTACATACGCACAGCCAACGAGGCCGAACTCACCGAGATGGCCCTTATCGAGAATATCCAGCGTGAGGACCTCAACGCCATAGAAATCGCTTTGGCATTCAAAAAGCTGATTGACCAGTACAGCCTGACCCAGGAGAAGCTGAGCGAACGCATAGGCAAGAAGCGAGCCACAATCGCCAATTTCCTGCGCCTGCTCAAGCTGCCGGCCGAGGTGCAGCTCGGCTTGCGCGACAAGCGTGTCGACATGGGCCATGCTCGTGCCCTGCTCACTATTGAGAAGCCGGCACTGCAGCTCAAACTGTACAACGAGATTCTGAAGCACGGCCTATCGGTGCGCAAAGTCGAGGAGTTGGCCAAGGCCTATCAGAAGGGCGATTTCGACAAGGAAGAACCAGCCCCCTCGCCTCTGCGTTCGCGCTTCAGTTCGGGCGACTTCGATATCCTGAAGAAGCATCTATCGGCGGCATTCTCCACCCCGGTGCAATTCTCGTGCGACAAGCAAGGAAAAGGCAAAATCACCTTCCCCTTCAAAAACGACGAAGAGCTCGAGCGCCTAATCGCCATCTTCGACAACATGCACCAATCCTAACCCGGCTATTTGAAAGAACCCCTAACATGTTGAAAGACTCCCTAACGTCCTACCCCTGCGTTAGCCCACTTTTGACTTTTGACTTTTGACTTTTGACTAGAATAATATACATAGTCCTTCTGCTGATGGCATTTGCGGCGCATGCGCAAATGCCCGACCCTGCAGCCCTCCCCGATTCCATTCCTATGGAACCGAAGTATGTCGACTACCCTGACGAAGAGGCCATCCAAGTGCAAGAATTCACCACCGAGGGCAACCGCTTCAACATTCTTGGTTCGGATACCATCCCCGTAATCGCCCCGATTGACAAATGGGCCGGTTACAATGTGTGGGAAGAACGCGAAGTGGCTTACAACCCAGACCCCAATCGCGCGGTTTGGATGTCAGCCCTATTCCCCGGTTTGGGACAGGTCTACAACCGCCGCTACTGGAAGCTGCCCATCATCGTGGGCGCCTATTTGGGCCTCGGATATGCCACCTCGTGGAATCATACCATGCTCACCGACTATACCCGAGCATACCGCGACATCACCGACACCGACCCATCGACCAAGAGCTACATGAACTTCTTCCCGCCCACTGTGACGGAGAGCAGCCTCGACAAGACTTGGTTGACCAATATCCTGCAGTCGCGACGCAACTATTTCCGCCGCAACCGCGACTTGTGCATCATCTGCATGGTGGGGGTTTACTTCCTGACCATGGTTGATGCTTATGTCGATGCCTCACTGGCTCACTTCGACATTTCTCACGACTTGACTGTCGACTGGGCTCCAGCCGTGTTCCAGGATGGGCGCAACCGCTTGCCATCGGTCGGATTGGTCTGGGCCTTCAACTTCTAAATGGAGAATACAGAATAACAACAGGAAATTTGTAGGTATATGAAACATAAGAAGATTCTTTTTTGCTTGCTGTCCTTAGCTTCGGGATGGTGGTCGGCCTCAGCTGATGTGGCTATCCAAGACACCATCACCGACAATCACATCGTGTACCCGGCCTCGATGGACACTGATGTAAATCTCCTGAAAAACAATTGGTATATGCAGCGTTATGCCGTGCTCGACAGCGTGGCCCAACGCCGCACCGGCACAACGCCCACCGATGCGGTGTACAAGCAGCGCTTGCAGCGCCTGCCCAACGTGATCGAGATGCCCTTCAACTCGATTGTGCGCAGCTACATCGAGATGTACGCCAATCGCAAGCCTGAGCTGGTAGAGCAGATGCTCGGCATGAGCATCTACTATATGCCAATGTTTGAAGAAGCGCTTGAGAAGTACCAGCTACCCTCAGAACTCAAATATCTCCCTGTGATTGAATCGGCCCTCAACCCCAATGCGGTGTCAAAAGCCGGGGCCGCGGGTCTGTGGCAATTCATGACCGCTACGGCCACTGGCGAGGGACTGGAGGTCAACTCGCTCATCGACGAGCGCCGCGACCCCATTGCATCGTCTGATGCTGCTGCCCATTACCTCAAGACACTGTATGGCATATACAACGACTGGCCACTGGCCATCGCCGCTTACAATTGCGGTCCGGGCAATGTCAACAAGGCTATCAAGCGCGCTGGCGATGTCTATGACTATTGGGCTATCTACAAATTCCTGCCCGAGGAGACTCGCGGATACGTGCCAGCATTCATCGCCGCTAATTACATTATGAATTACTATGCCGAGCATGGCATCTCCCATGCTCTGGCTCGTCGGCCGATCATCACCGACACTGTACATGTCAACCAGAAGGTGCATTTCCAGCAGATTTCTGATGTGATGGGCATTCCTATCGAGGAGCTCCGCAGCCTCAACCCCCAATATCGCCAAGATATTATCCCGGGACACATCAAGCCCTACCACTTGATACTGCCCTCGGTGCAAGCATATTGCTATGTGGCCAACGAGGATACCATCATCAACCACAACCGTTCGCAATTCTTCACTCGCGACGAGGTTGAGCCTTACACCCCGGCATCATCATTGGTTGCCTCTTCGTCTTCCTCGGCATCATCGTCAAGCCCCAAGACGCATATTGTAAAGAAGGGTGAGACTCTCAAGTCAATCGCTACGAAATACGGTGTAACTGTCGAGAGCATACGCAGTGCCAACAATCTGTCATCGACCAAAGTCAAGACTGGCACCAAGCTCACCATCTACACTGATGGCACTCTGACAGCTTCCGCCTCAACATCAAAGACTGGTTCGGCCTCAGCTTCGGCCAAGACTGCCGCTGCCGCAAACAAGCCGGCTACTTCGACAACCTCTAAGAAGACTTCTACCACCAAGAAGCAGAGCACAACTGCCTCGACCACTACCCATACTGTCAAGGCTGGCGAATCGCTCGAGCGCATTGCTCGCAAATACGGTGTGTCGGTCGAGTCAATCAAAAAGGCCAACGGCTTGAAATCAAATATGATACATCCAAAAGACAAACTTAAGATACCTAAGAAGTAACCTTTTTTCCAATTACCATAAACACCCTGATTTTAAAGACACTTGACATCCTATGACTACTGAAAAAGTGAAAGAACGCCAGCCGGAGTACGCGCCAGCTGAGCTTGAGCCCGTCGACTTGCCGGAAAACGCGTTTCGCGAACTCGCGGCCGACGAGGAGTACCATCCCATAATGAATCCGGCCCACGACTATCCCGAGGTGACGCCGTATTCGGTGACTATGGGTCTGATTTTGGCTGTAATCTTCAGCGCGGCCGCTGCCTATCTGGGCCTCAAGGTGGGCCAAGTATTCGAGGCTGCCATCCCTATCGCCATCATTGCTGTTGGCCTGTCGGGCGCGCTCAAGAAGAACAAAGCCCTGGGCCAGAATGTGATTATCCAATCAATCGGCGCTTGCTCGGGCGTGATTGTGGCTGGTGCCATCTTCACCCTTCCGGCCCTCTACATCCTGCAGGCTTCGTATCCTGAGATTACTGTCAACTTCTTCCAGATTTTCCTCAGTTCGCTCTTCGGCGGTGTGCTGGGCATTTTGTTCTTCATTCCTTTCCGCAAGTATTTCGTAAAGGATATGCACGGCAAGTATCCCTTCCCCGAGGCAACAGCTACCACTCAGGTGCTCTGCAGCGGCCAAAGCGCTGCAGCCTCATCAGGCGGTCAGGCCAAGCTGCTTGTAATCGCTTCGCTCATCGGCGGTGTCTACGATTACATCGTAGCCACCTTCGGTTGGTGGGCCGAGACTGTGACCACCACGGCTTATGCTTGGGGCGCATCGGTAGTGGAGAAGACCAAATTCTTGGTATCTTGCAACACCTCGGCCGCTGTGCTTGGCCTTGGCTATATCATCGGCCTCAAATACGCCTTTATCATCTTCTCTGGCTCTATCTTTGTGTGGTGGGTGCTCATTCCGCTGTTTGGCACTTATGGTGCGCCTGAGATTTCTGCGTTGTCGGCTCAAGGCATCTTCAGCAACTATGCTCGCATGATGGGCATCGGCGGTATCGCCATGGCCGGCATCATCGGCATCGTCAAGTCGTGGCCCATCATCCAACAGGCTGTGGGTCTCGCTGGCCGCGAGTTCAAGGGTTCAGCTGGCAAGCAAACCACTCTGCGTTGGCAACGCGACATCTCGATGAAGTCAATCACCTATATGATTGCTATTGCTCTCGTGGCTGTGTTCATCTTCTTCTGGTTTGGCGTAATCCACACATTCTGGCAGGCTGTGATTGCTTGGTTTGTGGTAACAGTGATTGCATTCCTGTTCACCACCGTGGCCGCCAATGCCATCGCTATCGTGGGCACCAACCCGGTGAGCGGCATGACTCTGATGACCCTTATCATTGCCTCGGGTATCTTCGTGGCAATCGGACTTAATGGCACCTCAGGCATCGTCACTTCGATGGTGCTGGGCGGTGTCGTTTGTACCGCGCTCTCTATGGCTGGCGGTTTTGTTACCGACCTCAAGATTGGCTATTGGCTTGGCTCTACTCCTCGCAAGCAGGAGCAATGGAAATTCCTCGGCACGCTGGTATCGGCTGCCACTGTTGGTGGTGTGATCATGGTGCTCAACCAGGTCTACGGCTTCGGTCCTGACTCTTCTCTCGCTGCTCCTCAGGCCAATGCTATGGCCAAGGTGATCGAACCTATGATGACCGGCGGCGACACCCCCTGGACTCTCTACATCGTTGGCGCAGTGCTTGCCATCATCCTCAACTGGCTGGGCGTACCGGCTCTGCCTTTCTGCCTCGGCATGTTCATTCCTCTGCAGCTCAACACTCCGCTGCTCGTGGGCGGTCTGGTCGCTTGGGCTGTGAATCGCAGCAGCAAGAATCCCGACATCGTTAAGGCTCGCAACGACCGCGGCACCCTCATCTCATCGGGTCTGATCGCTGGCGGCGCTCTGTTTGGCGTGTTCTCAGCTATCACCATCATGTGTGGCAAGACTCCTCCATCCAACAATGACGAGGTTGTGCCTCAGATCCTCGGCCTGATTGCCTACGCAGCCATCATCGCCTACCTCTACATCGCCTCCTGCCGCACAAAATCCAACCGCTAAAACGTAAGCACGAAAATCGTAAGCACGAAAAACGTAAGCACGAAAAACGTAAGCACGTATGCTTTACGTAAGCACACTGATATGTATTTTTTAATTTAGATACGGAAATATAAAATTCATTTTCCTAAATATAAAATACAATTACCTTAGG
>JAJBUH010000237.1:0-6088 GCA_020860445.1 Bacteroidales bacterium
GGGTCGTCAACTCGCTCATTTCTCGGTATAACATTTTGGAGGCCCCAGCGAGATAGCAGCGTACCGTGTCGCTGCAGAGACCCACCTGGAGAGGACATCGGCCTCGGGAGGGGGGAATTGTTCTGTTCTGACTTCTAGGGGAGCCGGCCCCTGATGATGTTCCAGGGCCCCAGGACTCAGGACTAGGAGAAGCCTCCCTCCCCGACTCCGACTGTACCTCATTTCGGCCCTCGTGGACCTGGTAACCCTCTGGAGGTAAATGTTTGCAAACCTGTTTTCTGGTGGGGAACGAGTGCCAGACGTGGCAGAGCACCTAATTAGTGCCTCAATCCCCCAGGCACCCCGAGACGTCGGGACTATGCCTGTATCTGGTTCCTGGTACCCGGTTTCTGGTTCCTGGTTTCTGTCTTAGTTCTGTTGGGCCCGTGTCTCGTTCCTGGTTTCTGTCTCAGTGTTGGTCTATTAGTTTATATGTGTAGAGATTGTGTTTTTAAGAGATTCTGTTTTGCAATCATCTGCCTGAAGCCACCTCTGTTTCATACTGAAAGACAGGTGTCAGACTGGATTGCAGACAGTTTTCTCCAGGGCAGTTCCTTTGACTTCCATTGGGAGGATGTGTTTGTGTTCAGGCTCTTATTGTTTGTCTGTGTCTGTGTTCTGCAATAATGGGGGGATACGGCCAGTACATCATTTCCCTCCCTTTTGGGTTGTTTGCAGCCAGACAGCCAAAGGCTGCAGCAGGACTCTGAAAAGTTGCCTTCATTCTCCCCCTCTCCCTCCCCAGGTAACAGCAGCTTCAAAGCAGTGCGTGGATGGGAGAGGGAAAGAGAGAAGAATACTTTATTACTTAGGTTATATGGTTGGTAGAGGGCAAGTTGGGAAGGATTGTTGAAGTGTTAGGTCAGAATTAGAAAGGAATGAGATATGTACAGGTTTTAAGGGGATTTTAAATCATTAGAAAGAAAGGCAAGGAAGTTTAAGCATGTAGGAGAGAGGAGTGTGTGTAGAAAATTTGAAGGGTGAGTAAAAGGAAAGTGCATGCTGTAATCGCCGCAGCAAATATGAATTGGGACCCTGATACTTGGGAAGGTGATATTTGGGATGAAGATGATGATAGGTGGGGGGAAGTAATAGAGGAAGATGTTCCGGATGTTGTAGACGGGGAAGCTCGGCCGATAGATAGGAGAAAAGCCGAAAAGGAGGGAGCTAACCCACCCCGGGTGACTGAAATCACGGAAGATTACTCCCAAAGAGAAATTACTGATTTGCTTAGTAGGTTTTCACAGCGATCAGGAGAGCCTGCAATCTCCTGGCTTGTAAGATTAAGTGATGGGGGAGCTGGAGGAGTGTGGCTCGACCCCAAGGATTGTCTAAAATTTTTGAGTTTGACCTCTATATTTTAATACAGGCAGAGAATAAAGAGGTGGTAGAGAAAAGATTAACTCAACTAATAGAATATATGAAGGAGAAGGGATGGGAGATTAATCCTGATAAAATTCAAGGTCCAGCTCAAAGTGTGAAGTTTTTAGGAATAATTTGGAATAAGGGTCATAGAGAAATCCTCCCCAAGGCCAAGCAAAAAATATTAGATTTTTCACCTCCTAGGGACAAAAGAGAAGCTCAAAAGTTCGTTGGGTTGTTTGGTTTCTGGAGGAATCACATTCCTCATTTAGGTCAGATTTTGAAGCCATTGTATAAAGTTACCCGGAAAAAGTATGCATTTGAATGGGGGGAAACAGAATCGAAAGCCTTTGAGGAAGCCAAAATAGCTATTCAAACTGCCCTGGATCTTTGGCCTGTACAGCCAGGGCCGATGGAATTGCAAGTTACAGTTTTGCATGGATATGCTGATTGGAGTTTATGGCAAAAACAACAGGGCAGGAATGTTCCTTTAGGATTTTGGTCGCGGAAACTGCCACCTGCTGGCCAAAATTATACTCCTTTTGAACAACAATTATTGGCTGCATATTGGGCCCTGGTAGAGACAGAACATTTAACTTTAAACCATGAAGTTGTATTGAGGCCAGCCATACCCATTATGAGTTGGATTATGGGGACCCCCGCCTCACATAAAATAGGACATGCCCAAGAATCATCAATTATTAAATGGAAATGGTATTTGCAAAATAGAGTCAAGACAGGCAGATCGGGTATTTCCACCTTGCATGAAAAGGTATTAGAATTACCAAAACATTCAAATGATATTGATATACCACCAAAGTCTTATGATCAATCACCTGTTTCTTGGAATAATGGATATGATTCTCTAACCCCCGAGCAGAAGAAGCATGCTTGGTTTACTGATGGCTCGGCTAAATATATAGGATCTAAGCGATGTTGGAAAGCTGTAGCCTATAACCCTTCATGCAATACTATTTTGGAAAGCTCTGGTGAAGGCCAGAGTAGCCAATGGGCCGAATTAGTGGCTGTCTATCAAGTAATTCAAAAGGAACAAGGTGGCCAATGTTATATATATATACTGATTCCTGGGCCGTAGCCAATGGCCTAGCAGTTTGGATGCCAATTTGGAAGAAACACGAATGGAAAATTAGAGACAAAGATGTGTGGGGAAAAGAATTATGGGAACAAATATGGGAATGGTGTCAATGTACTAATGTATCTGTATTTCATGTAGATGCCCATGTGAATCAAGATTCTGTGGAACGTGAGTATAATGCCCGTGCTGATGAATTATCCAAACTTCAAGGAAAAGCTTTAAAGGTCACCCCCAGAGAGGAAAATGAAACACAATTAGGAAAATGGGTCCATATCACCGCAGGACATCTTGGCGCTCTTGCATCTTACAGGTGGGCATTAGACAGAGGGATTAACATACCTCTGGATCTATTTAAGCAAATAGTACAAAACTGCATACAATGTCAATTATTTGCTCATCGGCCTGTGCCGAAGAAAATCACTGGAGAATTGGCTAGAGGGTCTTTACCTGCTCAAATTTGGCAAATAGACTATATTGGACCATTACCTGTTAGTCAGGGGTGTCAATATGCCTGCACTTGTGTGGACACCTACTCTGGGGTATTAGTTGCCTGCCCCTATAAACGGGCTACCCAGAAAAACACTTGTAAAACCCTAGATATTATTTCTCTTTATTATGGGACCCCCCTACAAATACAGAGTGATAATGGTACTAAAGTTTGGATAAAGAAGCATCAATCTGATAGACCAAGGCCAGCTGAGCTCATAGCACAAGGAAACACTAATACTGCCATAGTAGTATACCCTGGTGATGATAAATGGTATCATGTCCCACTAACCCAAATGTTTTTACGATATTAAGTGTTTTACAGTGTTTGCCTGCTATACGCTAACTATGGCATGAACTCCAGGTATTCCAGTGGGGAATCCTCAGCAAGGACCGCGTACTGATTCCATCTACGCTGGTGAAAACAACACCCACATCATGAATTGGTCATACCCATTCAACGTAGAAGTTTGGGACGCCCCTCTATTTCCCCTAATGAGAATCAATTTAACTAGTTTTAACCTAACTGTAACCGCAGCAAACGGTACCAATATATCCTGTACCCTTACAAGTTGGCCACCTAGTCCATATTTTCCTAAAAGGTTAAGATCTGTAACATATAATTGGACACAAGTAAACTCCACCTACACTGTCTCACTATCACAAGCGGACGACAGAAAATATTTTTATTGTCGTAACACCTCCAATGGGCTGTATGAAGAATATCTAAACCAATTAGTATGGGTTGTACCTGTGACTCCGAAACCTCCTGGAATAATTCGTGTCCCCCGCTCATGTACTAACACCTCTATCTTGCAACACAAAATAGTGTTTCATTATAATGTAACTTTTCCCTCTTTAGAAAGTTGTGTCAGGAAAAAAAGAGCTTGGTATGATACATTACTTGGTGGTGCAGGAACTGGTTTGGGTATAGTTAATTCTATAGACCTTGAGACCTTGGCTAGCAGACTGCGCAGTGCTGGACAAGATGTTTCTCAAGCTTTGACTGTGAATGCCCAATGGTTACCCACAACGATCCTGCCACACCAAAATACATTACAATATCAAGGCCAATTTTTACAAGTCTTTAATAATAGCATCCTCGTTAATTTACACCTTATGGAAAACATTAGTGTTTTATTTAATTGGACTAAATGTTCCTTGCAAAACTTATATACCCTCATACAGAAGGAAAATGCCCAAAGATTACTACAGGAAGGTAACTCTCACATATGGAACGATATACTTGACTTGTCAGATGTATGGAAAAAGCAAAAACCTGAGAATGCTAGATGCACTCCACTTTGGTGCGCTGGAACTATTATACTCTACCAAGTTAAAACTTGGACTGTTATGTGCCAATTTCATGTAATACCTTTTGTCTTACATAAATACTTTGCTTTACCTCATATCTATGGAAACTATATAGATTGGTATAATGTAACTCATACTCTGTCTGATTGTGTTGTAACTAATGGAGGGATTGTTTGTGGGATGATGACTCGGCAGATGGAACCCTGCCTTCTCTCACATTCATCCAATTTGTGTGATCTAACTTTATACCCAGTAAGTAACTTTTCTATGATATATGAAGTATCTACTCAATATGTTTGTATAGCCTCTAATAATCACTCTGACCTTCTATCTGTAGATATTACTACTGTTCCATTTTCTGGTTGCTTATCCAATGTATCTTTCCTACGCTGGCAAGGAAATGATTTTTACTTTCCACCAGACACTAACCTAGTTAAAAATTTTGCTTGGGTACCCCAATCTTTGCCTCTACCTCATGTGTCTCTATCTCTATATCCCCTTATGAACATCTTGAATCAGTCGACTGAAATCAAAAAGTTATTAGAGTCCAACCAACGCGCGTTAAATGAACATCGAATACAGACTCTTATAGCCGCAGGAAGACTAGTCGAAGCTTCTCATTTAGTGATCTCAGATACTAATCATCATTGGTATGATTTTCTTTTTAAATCTCCTACTGCTACTATGTATTTTAATTCCTTAGCTACCCCCATACTACTACTTGCTTTGTTCTTTTTATGTCTTTGTATATGCAATTGTTGTATGTATACCAAAATACGCACTATATACACTCATGTCACACCTTTGCCCCTCACCTATTATTCTCATGATCTTAAGGCCAAGTGAAATGGAAATTGGAAATTCCCCTTTAAATTAATAAGATCACTCAAATAAATAGGTTCAGTTCAAATCTCGGTCATGACCGTTCCATATCTCCTGAGTGTTCTTGGCCTAGCATTCCAGGAACTAGCCATTCCTAGGTCACGTTGACATGGAGGGTTGGCTCCTCTCCTTGTGAGACGTGATGTTATTAAAAAACAAAATACCAAGCCTCAGGCGGATGGGAGCGTGGCTAAGGTCAGATGTGTATTGGACAAACCATGAATAGCGCAAGCATCAAAAAGGGCTTCTTGGCCCCAAGCCTTCTTTGTTTAGAACAATATAAAAACACTGCGTCCTGTAAGCCCGCTGAGCCTCACCCGCGGGAAGGACGCTTCGCCCGGGAAAATCTTTACACAATTCAAGTTTGTACTGGCTGCAACGGGGCTCCCAGCCGTTGATTGACTTTGGAGGTTCCCTTGAATTGGTGATGTATTCTCTTCCATTACCGACTCTCTTGATCGGTGCTATATTATTGATTGTTCTTATTATTTATGCTTTCTATGCAAATTCAAACTATCTGTGCTTTGCTTCTTCTAAATAAATTATCTATTTCCTATTATTTTCTGGTGCATTGGAGAGTGTCATTTATAGGAGCGAATCCGAACCTCACTAAATCCTATTAATACAAAATTGGCGTCACGAACAGGATTCGCTGTATAAATGCCTTTCTTTAAGAGAAATGTTGAGCCCCGGGCTCCGGTAGAGGTCCCCGGTTGGGAGGACCCTCCGTTTTCCTCGCTCGCAAAAACCTGGTCACAGTGTACAGGACCTAGTGAGGATTGGGGGTGTTGGGGGTTCTCGTTTGGGGTGCGACGGATGGGCCGGTTGCCAGCAGGGATAATGGGGGGATACGACCAGTACATCATTTCCCTCCCTTTTGGGTTGTTTGCAGCCAGACAGCCAAAGGCT
>JAJBUH010000237.1:6188-6894 GCA_020860445.1 Bacteroidales bacterium
GGCAAGGAAGTTTAAGCATGTAGGAGAGAGGAGTGTGTGTAGAAAATTTGAAGGGAATATGATTTAGTTGCATGGTGTGACTGGAGGTTTTGAAAGTGAGAAGGTTTTGGGACTTTTGCATGAGTAATAGTTTCTCTCTCTCTGCATTCTAACTCTGGCCAAGTTTGAGTGTGGAGACAAAGAGAAAAGTTCTTGTGTACCAGAACATAGACAAATGGTTTATGTTCTGAGGACTATGGCTTGCTGGGTTTAGTTGATATTTTCCCACGAGCCCCAGCTCATCCAAATTGGTAAATATGTGAGGTTTTCAATTTCAGCATTTGTTACACTGTTTTGCACTTAGGTACATTGAAGGAAACTCAGACGAGTGGATTGTTTTGAGTGCACAGTAAGGGCAGTTTGAGGAGAGATGGAGGGAATTATGTCCACCCACCTTTCAGGCTAGATCCCCGGGTGGGTTCTTTTAAAGACTGGTCATTATGGGAAAGAAAAAGCAATCAGAATACTGGTCCAGTACATTTCTAAGATTAACAAGGGTATTGCATTTGGGAATATGTTCTTGTCTACCCCTCCAAAAACTAAATAAATAAATAGGGGAGAATGAATGGGTTAGAATAAACTTCCAAATTTTATGTGCTTTTAAGAGGAAGTTTCACCTATAATTCTTATCAAATCTGTGTAAACGTATTATGACACTCTCACTAAT
>JAJBUH010000192.1 GCA_020860445.1 Bacteroidales bacterium
CCCAAATATCCACCGTTTTTCTAATTCAAACCTTCAATATCGATATTTTTTCTTTGAAAAAAATTTCCATATATGAGAATTTCTTTCTAACTTTGTGCGATTTCTAATGTTAGACTAATGAACGTCATTTTCAAGGATCCAGATCTTGCAGAAATTTATAAGACTGGAAAAACTTCTTCCTCAAAATATCGAAAGTTCTGTCGAGATGCAGAACTAGTATCAGGATATCGTAGAGCGGTGGATGCAATGTATGATGCTAAGGAGGTTTCATATCTGAAACTACTTAGTTATCTCCACTATGAAAAGTTAAAGTATAGACCTGAAAGTTCTGTAAGGATCTTGAATGGTAGAATTGAACGCCTTCTCTTTAACGAAACACGAGATGGAATAGAAGTAGAACTAATAGAAATAAACAAAGACCATTATGGAAACAAGAAATGAGAGATTGGTACCCTATAAGGCTACACATCCTGGGGAAATCCTCTTTGAGGAGCTAAAGGAAAGAGGCATTAGCCAGAAAGCTTTTGCTGCTACAATAGGAGTGCAACCCAGTAATCTGAATGAGGTGATAAAGGGGCATAGGAATATCAATGAGGATTGGGCTATAAAATTTGAAAAAGCTCTAGGCATTCCTTATGATTTCTGGATGAATTTGCAGCACAGCTACATATACAATTCCAGAATTCTATCTCAAAGACAACAAAAAGAATCCTTAGAGTTTGAAACTCTGACTTCAAGAGTTCCATCCCAACTTAAGGCTCAAATCGCTCAACTAGCAGCCAAAGGAGGCCTTTCGGTGAGTGCCTTCATCCGTCAAACTATGGAAAAAACAGTAGCCTCCTTACTTTGATAAGACTACCCATAAGGATTTTTCCCTATCTCTCCAGGGCGCGCTCGGCGCAGGAGGGGCTGGAGGTGCGGTAGAGCTGGTGGCCGAGGGAATCGGTGATGATGAAGAAGGGGAGGTGGGGGATGGCCAGGCGGTCGAGGCCGGAGGCGAAGATGGTGCCGGGCACCCACCCCTGTTCCCATTTGGCGCTGTCGACGCGGACGGTGCGGCGCCAAGTCGAGGTGTCGGAGCACAACATGATGTCGAGGATGCGCACATCGCCACCCTCATGCACGCGCTTGAGCATGGGCACAATCGAATCCTTGCGGTCATTCTTCTCCTGCGATATCACCAACAGTGACAGCGCATTGTCGCTGGGTCGGAAGATGCGCACAGTATCGCGCACCAAGGGGCGATATAGCAGCGAATCGATAGGCTGGCTCGCCTCCTCCTCGGCATAGCGGCCACCCACCATGGCATAGCCATCGAGCACGCGCCCTATGCGCGCCTCGGGGTCGATGCTCTTAAGCACCGAATCGGCCCGGAACGGGTCGACCGACGAATCATAAGTGGTGACAAACATCAGGGTTGACACGAAATTCTGCGGATTCTTGGCAATATACTCCTCAACCATGCGGTTGAGTGCCGGACCCTTTGCCGTGAGTAGAGAGTCGGCCTTGGGATTGATGGCGCGGCTCCAGTCCTCATTGATCTTAGTGCCAGACGCTTGCATCTTATAGGGGTTGTGACGATCGAGCTTGACATTGACGCTCTGCTTGTTGGCGATGTACACGCGCCCCAGGATACGGTACTCATTATCCATGATTTCGACTATAGTCGGCTGCTTTGAGCTGCCAAAGAACTCGAACTTGCCATTCTTGACAGCCGTAACCCCCGACATCACCTTATCGTCGCCATAGTAGCGCATATACAGGTTCATCGTGGGATTACCAGCCACCTCGCCAGTAATATCAAATTTCTCCTCATCGCCACATGATGAGAACGAAAGCACGTAAGCCAACATAAGCACCCACAGGATGCCTCTAATCTTTACCAACGATAAATTGAGCGCCATAGCCTTTTACGAAAAATACAAATGTATAATGATAATGTTTAATTAAATCCTCTGATTTGCACGGATTTACATGGATTTTAACCTTCTGTCGAAATCTGTGGGAATCTGCGAAAATCCGTGGTTCCTATCCTCCCATTTTTGTGCTTACGTTAAACTTACGTGCTTACGTTCTGGACTGGGATTTCGATGCGGAAGGTGGTGCCTTGGCCCACAACGGATTGCTTGACAAAGATGCGCCCATGGTGATACTCCTCGATAATGCGCTTGGCCAGGGTAAGGCCCAAGCCCCACCCTCGCTTCTTAGTAGTATACCCCGGACTGAACACATTCTTGAAATTCTTGCGGGCGATGCCCTTGCCAGTATCCTCGACCTCGATGGCTGCCAAGCCTCGGTCCTGCAGCACAGTCACCGTCAGGTCGCCATGGCCCTCCATGGCATCGACTGCATTCTTGATCAGATTCTCCATAACCCACTCAAACAGAGGGCGACACGCCTGAGCCGGCAACGGCTCATCGCCCAGATGCCACGCAAATTTCACCTTGGGCGACACGCGCGTGCTCATATACCCGCAAGCACTGGCTGCTACCTCGTTGATGTCGACCAGCTCCATATTAGGAGCCGAACCAATCTTGGAGAATCGCGACGCGATAGTGCTGAGGCGCTGCACATCCTTGTTCATCTCCCCTACCGTGTCGGCATCGACACCCATGTCGGGCAACAGCTCCATCCACGCCATAAGCGAGGAGATAGGCGTGCCCAACTGATGGGCAGTCTCCTTGGATAGGCCAACCCACACTTTGTTCTGCTCAGCCTTCTTGGTCGATAGCACGGCGAAATACACCACGGCGATAAACGCCAACATCACAGCCAGTTGCACATAGGGGTAATAGCTTAGGCGCTTGAGCAGAGTCGAATCCTCATAGTAAAGATGCTGGTCATTGCCCGGCGAAATAGTGATGTCAATCACATTGGGCGTACCAGCCAGCTCGGCCAGCTTATCCTTAAGGAAACGCTGATTGGCCGGTGTCATATCAGTGACCACAAACGCCTCATCATCGGGTTGCGGCAGACTGAAATTGCGGTGCTGTAGTATGTTGCCCTCATCATCGGTGAGCAGCACCGGGATGGTGGTGTTGCGCTCGATGATGCTGAGCAAGAAGTCTATATCAGTAGTGATAGGCTGAGTGCCGAGGGTGTCAGAGCTCTCGAGGGTGCTGAGGTTGACAATCTCCTTGGTGGCATCGGCCCAGATCTCCATGCGTTCGCGCTCCTGCACGGCCAGGTCTTGGATCAGTTTGTCGGAGGTATAGAGGAAGAATGCCACAACGCACGCCGCGACAATCAAAAACCACACGCGCCCATATTGGCGCAAATCTATAATCCGAGTCATTAACTTTTGACTTTTGCCTTTTGACTTATTTCATTAGTCCTTGTTGGCGGAGGTAGAGGGAATCGGCCGCTGAGATGGTGTCGGTGGCGGCATCGATGGTGGGAGCCCTCTCAGGCCGCTGGTTGATGTTGAGCTCGGCAAAGCGCGAGTTGCGCACGCCACGGCGGAACACATTCTCAAACTGATTGATCAGGTTGACTCGGGTAGTATCGACCAGTGCAACCTCCTCGACAGCCTGCTTCTCGTTGAAGTGGGCCTTGCCAAGGCGTATCTTGTAATCGTCGGTATTACCCTTGATGTTGATGCCAAACTTGAACGGCAAGGGCGACTTGAGTACCGCCACGTGGTAATCAAAATTCATATCCAAGTCATTATGCCCTTGCACGCCCAAGCGATAGCGATCAAAGTCGAACACAAACGGATACAACTGCATCATATTATTCTCAACAATCAATTGCACCGACATGTGGTCAATCAGATTTTTCTGTTTATCCTTAAAGAACAGCCATTTAGACATAGTTTTGAAAGTCTCCTCATCGAGGAACACCAGCGAATCGCCCTCGAGGCTGATAGCCGCGTTGAGCGTGGGTATCAGCAGGTTCATCTCCTGGTCGACATCGGCCGTGGCGGCTATGTCGGCCTTGATGATACCGCTGATATCCTTCATCAGCGGCATAATTGAGTCGATAGCCGGCACCAGCTGCAAGAAATCGTGGATGTTGAAATCCTTAAGCTTCATGCCAAAGGCAAATTTCATATCCTCGACATTGGGAGCCGAATAGAGAGCCGAAAGGTCAATCGAACCCACAGACGACGCAGCCCTCAGCCCATGCAGATTCAAGGCCCCGTCATAAGCCATGGCCTCGCCGCGCAGACTGTCGAGCACAAAGTCGGAATACAGCACATGGTTGGCGCGCAGCTTGAAGCGGGCGTCAATGTTGACGGGAATCAGGAAGGGTCCTACCGAATCGCTATTCTCATTATTTACCTTAATCGAGTACTCGTCATCGAGGTTGCCGCTCAACGCGGTGCCTGATGCGGCAGCGCCGGTGAAGAAGGCGTTGGCCAACTCATTGACATCAATCGTGTCAGAAATCAGGTCAAAGTTGATCTTTAGGCTCTGGCGATTGCCACGCGCTGTGAAGGCGCGCTTCATATTTGAGATGCTGCCAAGCACCGAGAAATCGCTATTGCCAGCCATATACTCAATGCCATCGAGCACAATCGAATCGTTGTTGAAATGCGCATTGAGGTTGGATATCCTATTGCGCAGCGGGAATGCTGTGGTGAACAGACGCGCACGGTCGGCCGACAACGTGCCTCCCATATTCCACTCAAGCAGCAGACGCTTGAAGCCTCGGCTCATGCCCCAGTCGATCACCTCATTGTCGGCCTGATCCATCTCGGGCTGGGGACGCGGACGCATGCCCTTGGCCTCCATACGCGCACGCTGGATCTGCATAGCCTGGCGGGAAATGGTATCCATGGGCAACTCGGGAGCAGCCTGATGCAATGAATCGGCAAGATGCTTCACCTCACGGCGCCCTTGCGGCAGTTCGCTATCGGGCAACTTATAGAGATGGGTATTTAGCTTGGCGTTCCTGACCATAAACCGGGTAGACTTGTCGCCAGCGCTCACGCGGCCAAGCTCGGCATTGAGCCGGAACAGAGGCAGATGGGCATCGCCATGATAGCGCTGCATAGCCACCGTGCCGCTGAGATTGCGGATACGAGCTCCCGAGGAATCCTCGCGAGCCAATAGCGACAGATGGCCGATATTGACCTTGCCGCCAAAGGGTATAATGGCAGTGGTATCGCTGCTGTTGGCCTTATTGAGCGAACCCACGCCTATCTTAAATTCCTTGAGGTTGACATCGATATCCGATACCAATAGCTTGGCGCTGTCAATCGACACCGAGGCGGTAAGCAGACTGTCGAGCTGGCCGCGCTGGGTTTCGATCGATCGGCTGGTGCCGAAATTGAGTTCTGCCTTGTGGGCATACAGCATGGTCAGGGTGTCGGGCGAGAGATAATACAGATTCATGGCGTTGACCTTGCCATCGACCTTGAGCTTGTGGAAATTCTCGCGCGAGAGCATCGACTGGCGCCCGCGTATGCGGGTGTCCATGGTAATAGTGCCAGTGGTCTGAGCTCCGCCAAGCAGGGCTTTTAGCTGAGCCGGCAGTCGTGTGAGGATGATGCGGGCATCGACCGTGCCGTTGAAATATGGGTCGGAGAGCAGATTGGCCAGATTGCCCTTGACATCGATAGTGGTGGCTGGTCCTCCGATCACGAGCTTGTTGATTTCGACCTTAGCGGCATTGAGATCAGAACCAGCCAGGGTGATAGTGGTACCAAGTATGATTTTGCGCAGGTCGACTTGCTGCCACTTGAATTGGCTCTCGGGTATATCGATGGTCAGCACTCCGTAGGGTATCATATCGGATGCCATGTCGTAGGGCTTGTCCAAGCGGAATGTCATCCCCACCTCGGCATTAGTCTTGATGCCCGAGGGGATGCTATAGCTGCGCTTTACTGAATCGGGAAGGGTCTCAAGCACCTCGGCGATGGCCAATGGCTCAACCTCGCCCTCAAGCGATTCGATCAGCAACTGGTCGGTGAAATCGAGCCAAGCCGAGAAGCTTCCCTTTAGCACACTGGCGGCGAAGTTGAAGTTGGTCAGGCCGAGCTGCGAGGGCCGGTCGTGCTTCCAGTCGAGGGTGCCGTTGATGGCTATAGGCACTGACGACTGGCCTATCATGTCGAACATCGGCGATGCCACATTGCTATCGACTATAATTTTGTAGGCTGGTGCCACGGTGGGCTCTTCGCCTTTCTCGTACAGGTCGGCGCTATCAAGCCTTGCCTCTACCTTCATGCCGGTCGAGAGGTCGGCATAGCGTATTGGCCGCGGGTCAGTGAGCTTGAAACTGCGGATGCGTATATCGGGCATCTCTATGGCTGTGGTGTCGGTGCCTTCGGTCTTGTAGATGTCAAAATTGGTGAGATGGTCGTTGACGATCACCATATTGGCCTGGAGGGCCGAAATCTCTACGTCGTTGAGGGCGATGGCTCCCTTGGAGAGGGCAGTCAGGTTGATACCTCCCTTGAACTTTCCGACCGAGACCAAGGTATCAGCCCAGACGGGCAGAGTGTCTCGTGCCTCTTTGGGGAGTTGCGCTATGTCGCGGCTGACCACCACTAAGCTGTCGACCGTAAGGTTGAGAAATGGGAAGGTATGCTGCAGATTCAACTCAACGCGCCCGATGGTGACATCGGCGTTGAGCATCTTGTTGGCTACTGTCTCAACCACGGGCGTGAGGCGCTGGGGCTTGAGCAGCTTGACAGTGGCCAGGAGCGAACCGATGACAATCAGCGCGATTGCCATCACTGTCCAGAATACTATTTTAAGGAGGGTCTTCATCTATTTGAGGATGCTAACCGCGAAGCGGTTAGCCACAGAACCGTGAGGGTAATACTTTTTACATATTTATGCGTCAGCCTACTTTTGACTTTTGACTTTTGACTTTTGACTTTTGACTTTTGACTTTTGACTTTT
>JAJBUH010000148.1 GCA_020860445.1 Bacteroidales bacterium
AAATGAGAAATGAAAAGTGAAAAATTCATTTCTCCTCAGAAAGATTATTCATTTTTCATTATTCATTTTAATTCTCAAAAGATTTTTCATTTTTCATTTTTCATTTTTAATTCAAAAGATATATGAAACTCAACAAGATATTTACTTATGCAGTAGCAGGAGTGGCCACTTTGGCAGTCTCATCATGCAGCGACTATCTCGACAAGGAGGTCGACCTCACGTTGCAAGCTGATGTGGTGTTTGCCGACTATGACCTCACCCGTGGCCACCAGGCCAACGCCTACACCTACCTGCCTGACGCTTTCGAGGGGTACAACGACACCCAGTACCGCTTGAGCAATGACTGTATGACCGACAACGCTGTCGATTACTGGGGCGTGGCTCGCTACCATGCCATCAATGCCGACAGCTACGATGCCACCAACCACTGGTTTGCCGAGCACTACTGGGACAACCGCACCGCTGGTATCCGCCACTGCAACCAATTTCTGAAGAATGCTCGAGCTGATGTTGTCGGCAACGCTGAGAAGAGCGGCGATGACAATTGCCTATACGACCGCTGGTGCGCCGAGGTGCGCGCAATCCGCGCCTTGTTGCATTTCGATATGATTTGCTGGTTTGGCGACTGCCCAATCATTGGCGATGACGAAGACGGTACTCCCATCATCCTTGAGCCATCCAGCGTATTGCCCGAACGCACCCCGGCTGCCGATGCCTTGCAATGGGTGATTGATGAGTGCGATGCGATTAAGGACAAGCTGCCGTTCCGCTATAGCAACGAGGCAGAGAATTGGGGTCGCGTAAATGGCGCTGCCGTATATGCCCTCAAGTCGCGTGCTGCCCTGTACCGCGCTTCGGCTCTGTTCAACAGCTCAAACGATGCTACCCGCTGGTCGACCGCAGCTCAGGCCGCTCTTGATTTCATTAGCAAGAACTCGGCCAACTCTAATCCTTACGTGCTCTACACCGTAAAGACCAACAATGATCCCTACGGCGAGCTTGGTAACTACTACGAGTGCTTCGCTACCGACCCGGTTTACAACAACGAGTTTATTCTCAGCCGCTCGGTTTGGACCACTCTGCAGCTTGAATATTTCAACGCTCCTTGCGGATTCACCGGCAGTATCAGCGCTACTGGTTATTGCAACCCCACTCAGAATCTGGTTGACGCTTATGAGACCGCCGACGGCGTAGCTATTGACAAGGCTTCTAACTATGATGAACAGAATCCTTACGTCAATCGCGACCCACGCCTGAAGCAGACCATCTTCCACCATGGCATGACCTGGGGTGATACCGATGAGGCTCGTGAGTTGGATATGAACAATGATGACACTCGCGTTGGCGCCGATTATGCTCGCGGCAACGGCGGCACTGCCACTGGCTACTATTGCAAGAAGTATGTCTACAACATCCGTTGGGACGGCACTATCTCAAGCCAAAAGCACGCTTGCCCGATTTTCCGCTATGCCGAGATTCTGCTCAACGCCGCTGAGGCCCTCAACGAGGCTGGTCGCACGAGCGAGGCATTCCAATACGTCAACCAAGTGCGCGCTCGCGCTGGCATGCCGCCCTATTCAGGTCTGAGCCAGTCTGAGCTCCGCGAAAGGGTACGTAATGAGCGCCGCATTGAACTCTGCTTTGAGGATCATCGCTACTTCGACGTGCGCCGCTGGCAACTCCATGCCGCCAATGGCAGCGCAACAGCCGAGACCTCTCTGCCGCGCTATCAGCAGGTCTACAACCTGTATGGCGTAGAGATTCGTGAGGGCGTTGACCCGTCAGCACCCTTTGTGTACGGCGCAAGCCGCGTTGACCCGAGGGTTGCGTTCACCGCTCCTAAGAATTATTTCTTCCCAATCATGTATGACGAGGTTGTGAAGACAGGATACACTCAGACCCCAGGATGGTAATATAGGATGAGTCAAGTTAACCACGGATTACACGGTTGCACGGACTGTAATCCGTGGTTATGTATCATTCCTACACAAAGGCGACCCTACGGGCCGCACTGGATAGGGTATCCATGCGATTCTACACAGAGGCGACCCTACGGGCCGCGCTGGTTGGGTCCTATATGCGGCCCGTAGAGTCGCCCCTGTGTAGAAATGGACATTGATTTCTCCCTCGCGGCCCGTAGGGTCGCCTCTGTGTAGAATGAGAAATAGTAAATTTAAATATACGGAATGAAGATTGTTGGAAAAATATTGATATTGGTAGCCGCATTGTCGCTTGCCGCTTGCGGCGGCAGCGATGACAAGGAGGATATCCCCGTGGTGCCGACTACGGTGAGCGTATCCACGCCCGAGGCATCAGATGTGACCGAGACCTCATTTACTGTCACAGCTACCATAACCACAAATGGACAGACCCTGACATCTTGCGGCTTCTGCTATGGCACATCGGCTAATCCCGATGTCAGCGGCGACAAGGTTTACTGCACAGTGGGGTCGCAGATAAGCGCCTCGCTGAACAGCCTCGCTCCGGGCACTACCTACTATGTGCGCGCTTATGCGCTATGCAGTTCTGAGGTGACCTATTCATCTCAGGCCACTGTTACCACTACCGCTACTTATGATCCTACACCGGCGGAAGTCAAGGCCTATACGGGCCCAACTTATGCCGATTATTATGTCGACATTGCCGGTTGGGACCAGCGCTCAAAGTGGAACCTCTCGAATGTGCATGACCCGACAGTCATGCTCGCCGATGACGGTTATTACTACATGTATCAGACCGATGCCAGCTATGGCAACGCTCATGATGGCCACGGTCATTTCCACGGGCGTCGCTCAAAGGATTTGGTGAACTGGGAATACCTTGGCGCTACAATGGCCGATGCTCCGGCTTGGGTCAAGGAGATGCTCAATGACTATCGCGCAGAGATGGGAGTTGATCCCATCGATAATCCTACTTACGGATTCTGGGCTCCGACGGCTCGCAATCTCGGCAACGGCACATATCGCATGTATTATAGCATCGTGATTGACATGGCGATTGTGGATGGTTGCAACTGGGGCGAGCGTGCCTTCATCGGCTTGATGGAAACCACCGACCCGGCCAGCAACCAGTGGGAGGATAAGGGTTATGTAGTTTGCTCTTCGTCAGACCAAGGACTGGACTGGAGCGGTGCCCTATGGGAAGGCGCTTATTTCCGCTACAATGCCATTGACCCGACCTATATTGTTACTCCCGAGGGCGAACATTGGCTCATCTATGGCAGCTGGCATAGCGGATTTGCTGCTCTGCAGCTTGACCCATCAACAGGCAAGCCAGTAAACGAACTGACCGAGCCCTGGGGCACCCTGGATGACATAGCTTGCTATGGCCAGCGCGTAGCCACTCGCTTGATGTCGAGCCGTTGGCAAGGTTCTGAAGGTCCGGAGGTAGTTTACCATGACGGCTATTATTATCTGTTTATGGCTTATGATGCTTTGGCAATTCCTTACAATACCCGCGTGGTGCGCTCGACCTCGATTACCGGCCCTTATGTAGGCATTGATGGCACCGATGTGACCACATTCGGCGGCGAGGCTTACCCAATAATGACGCATCCGTACAAGTTCAATGGCGACTATGGTTGGGTAGGCATTAGCCACTGCGCAGTGTTTGACGATGGCCAAGGCAATTGGTATTATGCATCGCAGGGTCGTCTGCCTGAGAATGTCTACAACAATGCCTCTTCAAATGCAATCATGTTGGGCCATGTGCGCTCGATACGTTGGACCAAGGAAGGTTGGCCCCTTGTGATGCCCGAGCGCTACGGCGCAGTGCCGCAGGTAGCCATTACCGAGGATGAAATTCCTGGCACTTGGGAGCACATCGACCTTAGCTACGTCTATGGCCAGCAGCAAGAGTCATCGCTGATGGTACTCGCCTCTGACCATACCATTACCTCTGGTACCTGGAAGGGTGGCACCTGGAGCTTTGACAGCGCCAATCAAATCCTTACCGCCAATGGCGTAGAACTGTATCTGCAGCGCGAGTGCAACTGGGAATCAGCTTCGCGTCCTGCCACCATCGTCTATGCCGGTTTTGGCAATGGCGGCAAGAAGACCTATTGGGGCAAGAAGTCAAATTGATCCGGAATCGTTTCCAACTATTTATACTGAATCGCCGAGGCATACTCAGATACCCCGGCGATTTTTTTGTCAGTGGGGATTAATTTCACTTAAAATCGCTCTTTTTAGGAAAAAAGCATTTTTCTTCTCACCAAAAGTCGGTAATTTTGCATATCCCCAATGTTGGGGCTATGGATATCACCAGCAGAGCCCCAACGGGACGTGATAGAAGTAACCCGGCATGACCGTAGGGAGTGCCGGGTTTGGCAAGGCAATCCCAGCAACAGAGCCCCCAAAGGGGGCGATTTAAATGTATGTTTACAAAATACGTATGACCCATCGTTATCTACCCATTATAGTTTCTCTCCTTGCAGCTATCGCCGCACATGCCATTACGCCCCTCGAGCATGAGTCGGTGCTGCAAAATCCTGACAAGATTATCCGCAAGGCAACTCCCGACGATGAGGAGGATCCATACTTCATTCTCACTGGCGAGGCCGATGCGGCTATCGCTGCGCACGACTATCCTACGGCCGTGCTGCGATTGCGCGAGGCGATGCGTATGGACCCTGACAATCCATCGAATGTGCTGCTGCTCTCCAATCTGGGAATAGTATACACCCATCTCGGCCAAGATTCGTTAGCGCTTGCTACTTATGACGAGGCTTTAAGCATGGCTCCGGCCATGACCACGGTGAGGGAGAATCGCGCGTTGCTCAAACTCAAGATGGGACGCGACCGCGATGCCTATGATGATTTCGGCTTAGTCATCGAGCGCGACTCATTGTCGGCCTCGGCTCGGTATTATCATGGCATGATAGCGCT
The DNA here is from genome assembly GCA_020860445.1 of Bacteroidales bacterium. Lineage (GTDB taxonomy): Bacteria > Bacteroidota > Bacteroidia > Bacteroidales > Muribaculaceae > CAG-873. The sequence continues at coordinate 4,887 of JAJBUH010000148.1, forward strand.
CTATGGGGGGCGACTGTCGGTGGCATCGCAGGACTTTGCCGTGCTGCAGAGCGTGAGCCCTGACAGTTACAACACTCAGGTGGCGATGGGCACAATGCTTTCCCTATCGGGACATGATCGCGAGGCTATACCTTACTACAAGAAGCTGGTTGAGATGGAACCCGCGCCGGAGTATTACGCCGCTCTGGCGGGCTGCTATTTGGCGATAGGGGAGTTGTCTGATGCCTCGCACACCCTTGGCGAGGCCTTCCGCCAATGCGGCGAGGACCCCGAGCTCTATTACTATCGCGCCTGGCTCAACAAGGAGAGCTACCTGATGGATGCTGCCAAGTCAGATGCCAAGCGCGCCGTCGAGCTCGGCGTCGACCCCTCCAAAGTGCAGCGCCTGTTTGCTAACTAACAACACGGCCCAGCCCCCTAACCCCCTAAGGGGGAAGGCTACCGCATGCTGAAGGAATCCTATCGGTATACCCCGTAGGGGTTGTCTCATCTAGCCATTAGGCATTCCCACTCAGAGCCCCCAAAGGGGGCGTGCTAGACGTAACCCGGCATGACCGTAGGGAATGCCGGGTTTTGGCGATGGATTCCCCCCTCCCAGAGCCCCCAAAGGGGGCGATTTATTAAATAATGAAAAATTTTATGGAAAATTTTTGGTGGATTCAAAAATAATGCCTAACTTTGCATCACCAAAACGAAACACCTACAAAGTTGCCCAGGTGGCGGAATGGTAGACGCGCTCGTTTCAGGTGCGAGTGCTGCGAGGCGTGCAGGTTCGAGTCCTGTTCTGGGCACCCATCCGAGAGGATAAATCATTATTACCCAATGATTTATCCTCTTTCTTTTTAACTTAGCACAACATCTATACAATAGAATCCAAATGAAAATTGAAATACCGCCATTCCAACGGGAAAAACATATTTACAGAACCGAAGAATTTGATGAACTCATAAAAGATATTATTCGATTCTTTAATGGGACTCCCATTGTAAATTTACCTCCACCAGAAAAATTTGATGGCACTGGAGTTTATGCTCTTTATTATATAGGTAAGTTTAAATTATACAAGAAACTTTACGAAATCAATAGGTTGGAGTTCAGATTACCCATTTATGTGGGTAAGGCAGTGCCTGAAGGTTGGAGGAATGGTAGAAAGCGTGATGGCTCCAGTAGTCACGGGTTTGCCAACGTCTTCGGCAGCATTACGCTAGCCTAAGCCATGCAGATAATCTAAATCAAGATGATTTTTATTGTAGATTTATAATACTTGAAAAATCTGCAACGGATATTATTAGTACAGTAGAGTCAGCTCTTATAAGATATTACACTCCCTTATGGAATAGTTGTCTAGATGGCTTTGGCGCCCATGATCCAGGAAGTGGACGATACGAAGGCGCTAAATCTGCATGGGACTTATTACATCCTGGGAGGGAATGGGCCGAAAAATGCAAAGGAGAAGTTAAATTAACTCTTCCAAAAATCAAAAAAATGGTTATAGAACACCTTGACAACTTTGAATTAAATGTGTAATTGTATAGAAATATTTTCGGGGGCCGGAGGACTTGCTAAAGGACTAGATTTAGCAGGAGTGAACCATTTGGCATTTGTTGAATTTAATAAAGATGCATGTGCTACCTTAAGAATGAATTTCTCTCCTAAAATAGTTCATGAAACCGATATTAGAAAATTTGATTTCAGTAAATTTACTGAAGTAGACTTACTGGCAGGGGGTCCCCCCTGCCAACCCTTTTCCCTGGGTGGCAAATCAAAGGGAAATGAAGACTCTAGGGATATGTTCCCAAGTGCCATTAATGCAATTCGTGTATTAAGACCAAAAGCTTTCATTTTTGAAAATGTTAAAGGGTTACTACGTC
>JAJBUH010000213.1 GCA_020860445.1 Bacteroidales bacterium
AGCCAATTTTCCTACAAATACTAATAACTTCTTTCAGTTATGGGAATTTCCAAATTTTTTACCAGAACAAAGGTAAGGATTTTTTTGGAAAAATTCCATGAAAGTGGAAAAAACCTCCTTAAATGACAAAATTAAGAGATTTTTTTGGTCATATCTTCAGCTTTTAGCAACCCAGTCAGGCTACTTGACCATTAAGGAGGTGGAAAAGGATGAGAATGGGATTTCCCATCGCGCAGCCTTAAGTGTGTTAGGGGGCTGGGGAAATAAATTTTTTGGGGTGTAGAGAATATTTTGTAACTTTGCGGTTTGGAATGGTAGATTACCCTAAGGATAAATAACCGTCCAATTAGAATTATAGTGTCTAAAAAATACTGAGAACACGGAGAGCCACGGAGTCCACAGAGATTTTAACATTCTTTGCCTCTTGCGTTCTGGAATCGGTCACAGAGGCGGCATAGCCCCAACAGAGAACACAGAGCGCGGGGAAAGCTGTAGAGGAGGGCCAGGTACCATAGCCAGGCCCCGGAATCAAAAGGATGACGCCCGCACTCCGAGACCTCTGGCACCGCTTTAGCGGTCTCGGTGACCGAATAGAGAAGCGTATTGTGTAAGGAAAGAGAAAATCTCTGTGGACTCCGTGGTCCTTCGTGCACTCCGTGTTTAAACTAAAAAATAAATTGAAAAGTTACATAAAACTAAAGACTGACACAATAAAGACTAAACGGTATGGATCTGTTTGAAACTGTCAATGAGGGCATAAAGAATGCTATGAAGGCCCGCGACCGCGTGCGCCTTGAGGCCCTCAAGGGCATCAAGAAGGAATTTCTTGAAGCAAAGACCGCTCCCGGAGCCGGGGGCGAACTACCCGACGACCGCGCTATGGCTATTCTGGTGAAGATGGCTAAGCAGCGCAAAGAGACTGCTCAAATCTACAAAGACAATGGCCGCGACGACCTGGCACAGGGCGAACTCAACGAACTGGCCGTAATCGAGGAATTCCTGCCCAAGGCTCTGACCGAAGAAGAGCTCGAGGCCGAGCTCCGCGCTATCATCGCCGAGGTGGGAGCCACCTCAGCTAAAGATATGGGCAAGGTGATGGGCGTAGCCTCAAAGCGCCTGCAGGGCCGCGCCGACGGCCGCGCCATCTCAGCCAAAGTGAAACAACTACTCAATTAGTGATGAGTTATGAGTTATTAGTTATGAGTCCCAGTTTACAACTAAACGCCACCCCACTCATAACTAACCACTCATAACTAACAACTAACAACTCAAAACTAACGACTCATAACTCATCACTCATAACTAATAACTATAAGATGCTTACATTACAGCAAATCAAGGAAAATCCTGACCATATAGTCGAGCGCCTGGCTGTCAAGGGTTTTGACGGCCGCGAGGCCATCGACAAGGTCGTTGAGCTCGATGCCCAGCGCCGCCAACTGCAGATGCGCAACGACAACCAAGCCGCTGAGCTCAACAAACTCGCCGCCCAAATCGGCAAACTGATGAAAGAGGGCAAGCGCGATGAGGCCGAAGAGACCAAAAAGACCGTGGCAGCCCTCAAGGAGAGCCAAAAAGAGATAGCCGACGCTCTCGACAGCACTGAGGCTCAAATCCGCGAGATACTGCTGAGCGTGCCCAATGTGCCCTACTCTGGCGTGCCCGAGGGCAAGACCGCTGCCGACAATGTGGTAGAGAAGACTGGTGGCCCGATGCCCGACCTGCCCGAGGATGCCCTCGCCCACTGGGACCTGGCCAAGAAATACAATCTGATCGATTTCGACCTTGGCGTGAAAATCACCGGAGCCGGGTTCCCCGTATATATCGGCAAGGGCGCCAAGCTGCAGCGAGCTCTGATCCAATTCTTCCTCGACGAGGCCTCAAAGGCTGGCTATCTCGAGATACAGCCCCCGTATGTGGTCAACGAGGCATCAGGCTACGGCACCGGCCAACTCCCCGACAAGGAGGGCCAGATGTACCACTGCGAGGTTGACAACCTGTACCTCATCCCCACTGCCGAGGTGCCAGTGACCAACCTGTACCGCGATGTCATCATCCCAGCCGACAAGCTACCAATCAAGAATTGCGCCTACTCAGCTTGCTTCCGTCGCGAGGCTGGCAGCTACGGCAAGGATGTGCGCGGTCTGAACCGTCTGCACCAATTCGACAAAGTAGAAATCGTGCGCATCGAGAAGCCCGAGAACAGCTACGCCGCTCTCGAGGAGATGAAGGATCATGTGCAAGGACTGCTTGAAAAGCTGGGCCTCCCCTGGCATATCCTGCGCCTCTGCGGTGGCGATATGAGCTTCACCTCGGCCATCACCTTCGACTTTGAGGTATGGTCGGGAGCACAGAAGCGCTGGCTCGAGGTATCATCCGTCTCTAACTTTGAGACCTACCAGGCCAACCGCCTGAAATGCCGCTATCGCGCCGAGGACAAGAAGACACGCCTCTGCCACACCCTCAACGGCTCTGCCCTGGCTCTGCCCCGCATCATGGCTGCCCTCTTGGAGAACAACCAGACCCCCGAGGGCATCCGCGTCCCCGAGTGCCTGCAGCGCTACACCGGATTCGACATAATAAATTAAAAATGAAGAATGAATAATGAAAAATAACCATCCGGATGGACATTTTTCATTCTTCATTTTTCACTTTTCATTCTTCATTTAGGTCATTTTTCATTTTTCATTTTTCACTTTTCATTAAAAAAAGAGGGCGCGCCCAGTGGTGGGCGTGCCCTCTTTGCAATCTATAATCACTATGTCCAAAACTTCGGGTTTGGGCTGGCCATCAATCCTCGGCGAGAACCACGGCAAAGTAGCCGCGCTTGCCAGTGGGATAGAGGCCCTTGAGATACATCACCTTGTCGGGGTCGTTGCCATCGACAATCTGTGTGTAGATCTTCTCGACATCTTCGGGCTTGGTGACGCGTGCGTTGTTGATCGAGGTGATGATGAAGTTCTCCTTCACACCGGCAGCCTTCATGGGGCCGTCCTCGATGCCGCGCACCTGCACGCCGTTGCTGATATGCAGCTGCTGAGCCAGCTGGCGGCTTACGGTTGAGAATGTGCAACCCAGGTCGGTGACATTGCCGGCAGCGGTGAGTTCGGTGCCGCCACTCACGTTGCGCAGGGTAGCGCTCTTCTCATATTTCTTGCCATCGCGATAGTATGTCATTGTCACTTTCTGGCCGGGACGGCACTTGGCCAGAGCCTCCTGGATTTGGGCGGTGTTGTTGGTGGGTTCGCCATTGAGGCTTACCAGCACGTCGCCCTGCTCGAGGCCGGCTTCCTTGGCTGCCGACTGGTCGACTACGCCATCGACATAGATGCCAGCGGTCACGCCCTTGATATTCTTCTCCTTGATCAACTCAGGGGTGAGCGGAGCGAAGGTGATGCCGAGCATAGCGCGCTGCACCTTGCCGTACTCCTTGATATCATCGACCACCTTGCTAACAATCGAGGTGGGGATGGCAAATGAGCAACCAGCATATTGGCCAGTCTGGGAATAGATGGCAGCGTTGATGCCTACCAGTTCGCCGTCGAGGTTGACCAGGGCGCCGCCCGAGTTGCCCGAGTTGAGGGCAGCGTCGGTCTGTATGTATGATTCGATGCCGCTCACGCGATTGCGTCCGCCCTGAGCGTCGCCCAGGTTGCGCGCCTTGGCGCTGACGATGCCCGAGGTCACGGTCGAGGTGAAACCGAAGGGATTGCCCACGGCGAGCACCCATTCGCCCACGCGCAGGTCATCGCTGTTGCCCATGGGTATCACGTGCAGGTCGTCGGCCTCAATCTTGATGAGGGCCAGGTCGGTGTCGGGGTCAGAACCCACGACCACGGCGTCGAAAGTCTGGTTGTCGTTGAGCACCACCTCGAGGCGCTCGGCGCCGTCGATCACGTGGTTGTTGGTGACGATGTATCCGTCCTTAGTGAGGATTACGCCCGAGCCCATGCCCTGCAGGCGCTCCTTTTGCTGCTCTTGCTGTTGCTGACGCTGCTGGCCGCCAAAGAAATACTCAAAAAACGGGTCGCCAAACATCGAGCCGCCGCCGTATTGCTGCTGCGAGCGCGGGGTGGCGTAATTTTTCACTGATACTACTCCGTTGATTGTGCTCTCGGCAGCGTTGACGAAAGCTTCTTGGTCGGCTGGCGCTGAGGCCGGTGCCGCATGGCTCGAGGCCAGCGAGACGCCGAATAGGGCTATGGCCGCTCCGGCCATTCCTAAAGCAAGGTTTCTGATAATCTTCATAGAGTATGTGTTAAAAATGTTAATATATTTCTTTTGCAATTGTGAAATTCTGGAGTATTTACGGCAAAGATAATGAATTATTGTGAACATTAAATACTGAAAATCGCACTATTAGCTCAATTTGGCCTTACTGGGAAATATTTAAACGAATTTCAAAAATTGGATTTAAAATTTAGCATTATTTCTTTATGCTGTTTAGCTAAAAATTCCGTTAATAATCACTAACTTTGCCTATCCGTAAATCGCAATGCGCATGAGGCTATGGCTTGTAATACTGACTGTGGCGGCTGCAATTGGTTTAACCAGTTGCGGCTCAAAGCGCAGCGCGGCCTCAGAGGATTACTCGGCCGAGGAATACATACGCCAGGAGCTCGAAGAGGCCATGCACCACACGCCGCAATTCACCAAGGCCCTCCTCGACGAGGCTTATTCCTGGCGCGGCACCCCCTACCGCTACGGGGGCCACTCGCGCAGCGGCACCGACTGCTCGGGATTTATCATGGAGGTGTACCAGACAGCAGTGGGCATCAAGCTGCCGCGCAACTCGGCCAAGCAGAGCGAATACTGCAGCAAGGTCAAGCGCAGCGACCTCGAGCCGGGCGACCTGGTATTCTTCGCCACCGGCAAGAAGGGAAAGGTCAACCATGTGGGCCTCTACCTCGGCGACGGCAGCATGATCCACGCCTCGACCCACGGGGTGATGGTCAGCGGCCTCGACGAGCCGTATTTCAAGAAGCACTATCTGCACTCGGGGCGCGTCGACAGTTTCTCAGATATGGTGAAGAAGGAGAAGAAAGCCAACAAGAAACAAAACAAAAGCAAGAAGAAAAAATGACAATCAGGCGTCATTTGTCGATTTTGGAGCCAGCGAGGGGCAATATTGTCAAGAAAATAGCTAAATTTGCGGGAAATTACCAACCCAGCCGTTTCAATGGATAAGATTTCTCTCTGGATCAAGCGCCCCCAAGTGTGGGGATTCTTTCTCTCGGTGGCCGTAATGGCCCTGATCGCTATTGCCTTTTTCTACCCCGACAACTTCGAGGGCAACTCGCTGATGCAAGCCGATATGCAGCAAGGCGCCGCCAACGGCCGCGAGGCCCAGGAATACGAGGCTGCCACCGGTGTCAAGGCCCTGTGGACCAACTCGCTGATGTCGGGAATGCCCACATTCCAGATTTCGCCGTCTTATCCATCCAACAGCCTGTTTACGTGGCTTAACCGCGTCTACGGCTTGTGGCTCCCATCGCCGTCGAACCTGCTGTTTATGATGATGCTGGGATTCCTGATCCTGCTCTACTGCATGGGCATGCGGTGGTGGATAGCCCTGGCTGGCGCCATAGCGTGGGGCCTGTCGTCATATTTCGTGATTATCATCGGCGCCGGGCATATATGGAAATTTGTGACCCTGGCCTACATACCTCCCACGATTGGCGGCTTGGTGCTGTGCTACCGGGGGCGGTATTTCCTCGGTGGCGGGTTGGCTGCCCTGTTTGCCATGCTGCAGCTCAATGCCAACCATCCACAGATGACCTACTATTTCAGCTTCGTGATCGTCGGCCTGGTGCTCGCCTATCTGGCCGAGGCTATTAAGGAGAAGAAGGTGGCCCAATGGGGCATTGCCACAGCTGTGCTGGTTGGCGCTGCCGTGCTCGCCGTGGGCGCCAATCTGCCAAGCCTGTACAATACCTATGAATATAGCAAGGAGACCAAGCGCTCGCAGTCAGAGCTTACGCCACTGGTCAACCCCAACTCGCAGGCCGCGCCCGAGCGGCCCACTGGCGGACTGCCTCGCGCCGAAATCGTAAACTGGAGCTATGGGCGCAGCGAGATGATGTCGCTGCTGGTGCCCAACATCAAGGGCGGCGCTACCGCCAAGCCCGAAAAGGGCCAGATGGTGCATCTGGGCCTCGACCAAGTCGAGGGCGCCGAGGATGCTCCCTACGATGTCAAGCCCTTGCTGCCATTCTTCTCGCAGTATTTCAACGATTCCGAAGGCACCAACGGCCCGGTGTATGTCGGGGCTCTGATTTGCGCCCTGTTCTTGCTGGGCTGCATACTGGTCAAGGGGCCGATGAAGTGGGCGCTGCTCATCCTCACCCTGCTGTCGATACTGCTGTCGTTGGGACGCAATATGAGCGGCCTCACCGACTTCATGATCTATAATTTCCCGATGTACAGCAAATTCCGAGCTGTCGAGAGCATCTTGGTGGTGGCTGAGTTCACCATGCCTCTGTTGGCGATGCTGGCGCTGGCTCAGCTGTTGAGTTGGCCCTCGCGCATAGCCGAGGCCGACCGCATGCACGTCAGGGGCATCTACATGCGCGCCCTGTGCATCAGCTTTGGCATCTGCGCTGCCCTGTGTCTGCTCGGCGTAGCTGCTCCCTCGATATTCGGTCCGGCAATCACCAGCCAAGACCAGTCGATCATGGCTCAGATTCTGAACCAATATCCTCAGGCTGGAATCGATGCCCAGAAGGCCTATACGGTATTCACCGAACTGCGCTATGGCATGTTGCGCGACGACTGCTGGCGCTCGCTGATATTCTTGGCCATCGGTTTCGGCGTGCTGTGGCTATACCTCAACAAGCGATTCGCTCCGGCTGCAGCCGCTTGCAGCATAGGCGTGCTGGTGCTGATCGACCTGTACGGCGTAGACAAGCGCTATGTCGACCATGAGAGTTTTGCGGTGCAGAGCTATGCGCGCCCAGTCAATCCACACGCTCCCGATGCCATCGACCAGGCCATACTGCAGGACCAAGACCCCGACTACCGTGTGATGGATATCCCTGGCTTTGGCAGCGCCGCTCGCAGCTATCACCACAAGATGGTGGGCGGATACCACGCAGCCAAGCTCAACCGGTATGAAGACTTGATACAGCGCCGCATGAGCCATGTGCTCGGCATCGGTTACATACCGCAATTCCGCGAGGACAGCATCGTGGCACAGTACGACCCCGAGGACCAAGCCATAATCCGCGAGCTGCAAGCCGACTACCGAGTGCTTGACATGCTCAACACTCGCTATATCATCACTGGCGAAAAAGAGGCTCCCCTGCTTGTCAATCCCGATGCTTTGGGCAATGCCTGGCTGGTCGAGAGAGTGGAATATGTCAATGGTGCCGACCAGGAGATGGAGAAGCTCTCGACACTCAACCCGGCTCGCGAGGCAGTGGCCGACAGCAAATTCCAAGAGACGCTGGGCGTATGGGCGCAGCCGATCGCCAATGGCGACACCATCAGCCTTACATCTTACACACCCAACGAACTGAAATACGATGTAGACACTCGCGATGGCGGCGTGGCTGTGTTCTCCGAGGTTTACTTCCCCTGGGGCTGGAAAGCCTGGATTGACGGGCAGCCGGCCAAGTTGGCGCGTGTCAACTATGTGCTGCGAGCCTTGGCCGTGCCGGCCGGGCAGCACCAGATAACCATGCTGTTTGACCCCGATTCGCTGCATGCTACCAGCGCAGTAGCTTACGCCTGCGTCACCCTGATCTACCTGTGGGTGATTGGCGGAGTGCTGGCTGCTTTCCTGCGCAGAGAGGAGGAGAAAAATGTGGCTTAAGCGTTGGCGCCGGCGCAAGGGCTACGGGGTGCACTCGCCCTTTGCCTACCGATTTATTTGCAGCGTCATCACCGAGGAGCTCCCCTACTACGACTACTGGCGCCTGGGCACCGACGAGGAGAAGCTGCTGTACCGCGTGGCGGTATTCCTCCAGCCGGTCGAGATACGCTCGGTGGGCGGCGGCGAGATCGCCGCGGCGCGCCTGGGGTGCCCCAAGCGCAAGGAGCGCAAGCCTCCGCGCTGCATCGACATGGAGGCTACGCGCTTGGCTGTGGCCGGAGCCGATGCCCCCGAGGCCGATGTGGTTGCCATGATGCGCAAGGGATATTGCGTGGTGTGGCACCACAGCCCCACGGCCGAGGTGCGCCGCGCTCTCGACGAGCTGGGCTACGGCATGACCTTCGGCGTGGGCCATCGCATGTCGATAATCCTGCCTTTGCCGCAGTTGCCAAGGCAAGATTTCAAGATGTGAGGTCCAGTATGTTGGAAAAATATGTTTTTTAACATAATTTTTTGGCATAAATGTGAGGAAATCCAAAAACTTTTCGTAACTTTGCAGCGTTAAAAATTCACACGGCCCCCAAGAGGGGTCAGCAATTCACTAAGGCTTCAGAGGAGGCCGCACACGTTTAACTTAAATGAGATACACGTTATGTTGAAAGAAGTGAAACACGCTGTGAAGTGGTATGTGCGCAAGGCCGCAGAGACATACGCATGGACCGTATACTTCCAGGGCTACAACAAGCAGTAACCCACAGCCGCAGCCGGGCCCAGGGCCTGATAAGCTGCCATTTTTTGAAAACATCGGGAAACACACATTATCCATTAGCAAGCGAGTCCCTGACGGGGCCGCTTATTTTTTTTGTCAGAATTTGCTAATAATGAGTTTATTTTTAGCCAAAACAATCCAATTTTAAAAAATAATTCTTACCTTTGCATACTTATTACGTTCAACTCCCCCAAACAGGGGTCCTAACAGCAAAAGTTAAACTATTTATAACAATCGATCATGAATCACAAATTAGGCTATGTGGCAGCCATAGGCGCAGTGCTTATGCTCAGCAGCTGCGGCAAGAATCTCGGAGAGTTCAGCTCTGACTATTTCTCTTGCAACCCCAACCCCCTCGAGGTGGTTGGTGAGAAAGTTCCCGCTACCGTTACCGCCAATGTCCCCGCTAAGTTCTTCGTGAAGAACGCTGAGGTCACCGTTACCCCATACTTGGTATTCGACGGCACCGAAGTGGCTTCGCAAGCCTACAGCTTCCAGGGCGAGAATGTGCGCGGCAACGCTCCCGTCATCAGCTATGACAATGGCGGCACAGTTACTATCCCCGTATCGTTCAACTATCAGCCCGAAATGGCTCAGAGCGTGCTCGAGCTCGCTTTCAACGTGACCCAGGGCAGCAAGCAGTATGTGCTCCCCCGCGTGCAAGTGGCTACCGGCGTGATCGCTACCGCTTACCTGTCGGATGTGGCTACCGTGACCCCGGCTGTCGGCACCGACGCTTTCCAGCGCATCATCAACGAGAAGTACGCTGCCGACATCATGTTCCTCATCAACGTGGCTAACATCCGCGCCAACCAGCTCAACACCAACGCTATGGAAGAGCTCTGGAAGGAAATCGGGGCCACAAAGGGCAACGATAGCCGCGTGCTCCAAGAGCTTAACATCGAATCTTACGCTTCGCCCGACGGCGGATACGAGTTCAACTACAAGCTGGCTGAGAAGCGTGAGCAAAACACTGACGAATATGTGCGCAAGCAGCTCCAGCAGGCCAAGGTCACCGAGTTCGGCGAACTCACCTCGCAATTCACCGCTGAGGACTGGGAAGGCTTCAAGAAACTCGTGCAGCAGAGCAACATCCAAGACAAGGACCTGATCCTGAATGTGCTCACCATGTACAAAGACCCCGAGGAGCGCGAACAGCAGCTGCGCTACCTGGCATCTGTGTTTGAGCAGCTCGCCGACCAGATCCTGCCTCAGCTCCGTTACAGCCGCATCACTGCTTCGATCGATGTCATTGGCAAGAGCGACCAAGAGCTCCTGTCGCTGGCTCAGTCAAATCCCAGCAGCCTCTCGCTCGAAGAACTCCTGTATGCCGCTACCCTTACGGCCGACAAGAACGTGCAGAAGCAGATCTACGCCGCCGCTACCCAGCAGTACCCCAATGACTACCGCACCTGGAACAACCTGGGTATGGTACAGTATGAGCTCGGCGACTACAACGCAGCCAAGGCTTCGTTCCAGAAGAGCAACAGCGCGCTCAACAATCCTGAGGCTAACATGAACCTCGGCCTGATCGCAATGATGGAGGGCGACTACAACACCGCTAAGCAGTATCTCGGCAACGCCGGTGGCGTAGAAGAGCTCAACGAGGCCCTCGGCACATACTACACCAAGATGGGTGACAACGCTGCCGCTGCCAACGCATTTGGCGACGCTAAGAGCAACAACGCCGCTCTGGCTCAGATCCTCGCTAAGGATTACAGCAAGGCTCAGGCTACTCTCAACGCTATCGACAGCCCCGACGCCACCACCTACTACCTGATGGCAGTGCTCGGCGCTCGCACCAACAACGAGAGCATGGTGCTCACCAACCTCAAGAAGGCTATCGCCCTCGACCCCGCTATGGCACAGCAGGCTCTGACCGACCTCGAGTTCGCCAACATCAACCTCTCAAGCCTCTAATCTTAGCCCAAAATATTAAAAGCCGCGCCCCGCGCGGCTTTTTTTATAAAAAATGGTTAAAAAAAGGCTAATTAAGTGACAAAATTCCAAAAATATTCGTACTTTTGCGGTACACAAACCAATAGATTACCCCACTTTCAACTTAGACCCTTGATAAAACACTTTATATCAACAAGTTATGACAAAAATCGGTATTAATGGCTTTGGCCGCATCGGACGCTTCGTATTCCGCGCCTCAACCAAGCGTGACGACCTCGAGGTTGTAGCAATCAACGACCTCCTCCCCGTCGACTACATGGCTTACATGCTCAAGTATGACACAATGCACGGCCGTTTTGACGGCACCGTTGAGTGCGACATGGAGAAGAGCGAGCTGATCGTAAACGGCAAGCCCATCCGCGTGACCGCATGCAAGAATCCCGCTGAGATCGGCTGGGGTGCTGTAGGCGCTGAATACGTAGTGGAATCAACCGGTCTCTTCCTCACCAAGGAGAAGGCTCAGGCTCACATCGAGGCTGGCGCCAAGTATGTGGTGATGTCAGCTCCCTCAAAGGACGACACCCCCATGTTCGTGATGGGCGTTAACCAAGACACCTACGTTAAGGGCACTCAGTTCGTATCGAACGCTTCTTGCACCACCAACTGCTTGGCTCCCCTCACCAAGGTGCTCCAAGACAACTTCGGTGTGAAGGAAGGCCTCATGACCACCGTTCACTCAACTACCGCTACCCAGAAGACAGTCGACGGTCCGTCGATGAAGGACTGGCGCGGTGGCCGTGCTGCTTCGGCCAACATCATCCCCTCGAGCACTGGCGCTGCCAAGGCTGTGGGCAAAGTGATCCCCGAACTCAACGGCAAGCTCACCGGCATGTCGATGCGTGTCCCCACCCTCGACGTCTCTGTTGTTGACCTCACCGTCAACCTGGAGAAGCCCTGCACCTATGAGGAAATCTGCGCTGCCATGAAGGCTGCATCAGAAGGCGAACTCAAGGGAATCCTCGGATACACCGAAGACGACGTTGTATCATCTGACTTCCTGGGCTGCCCCCTCACCTCAATCTTCGACAAGAAGGCTGGTATCCAACTGACCCCGACCTTTGTAAAGGTCATCAGCTGGTATGACAACGAGATCGGCTACTCAAACAAGGTGCTCGACCTCATCGCTCACATGAAGAAAGTCAACGGCTAATCACCGCTCGCTACCCCACAGAGCCCCGCCTTTGGGGCGGGGCTCTTTCGCGCCTATATGGGGTCTATATGTGGGGAGTTTTGCATTGGTTTGGTGAAAACCGTTAAAAATACCTTAAATTTGCTTTATTTATGATATCTTGACATCCTTTAATTTGGTAGGTGCGGAATTTATCCTTAACTTTGTGCCATAAAATCGAATATTCATCACAACACAGGAGGAATACTCGATAAATAAAAGGAAAAAGAACCCTATACGTTGGCTATGCCCAGAATCTGAGGATGCTGTGCTGTGCCATTTAATGACTGACATCTTTGTTAGACATAAAATATACTTGAATTTTGGTTATGAGGGAGGTGCGTTGCTGTGAAGCAATGCACTTTCACTATATAGAGGGTTTTTGCCACTATGAATAATAGATAATCCCGGAAAAAAGTTGGCCGAATATGTAACAAATGTGTCTAATTAGGGTAGAATTTGTTAGGTACGGTGATTTTGGATTGGAGGAATGAAAAATAATTAATAATTTTGTAACGTGTTTTCACTCACCTGTCTGTAACACTGCGTGTGACTGACCCCACAAGAATCAACCAATTACAATTTCTAATCTTCATACCTTACTTTCCACACTAAATGAATTACCCTGAAAAAGGGAGTAAAGCGTACCTCTACTCCATCGTGCTCGTAGCAGTTATCGGCGGTCTGTTGTTCGGTTATGACACCGCCGTAATCTCGGGTGCCGAAAAGGGCCTCCAGGCCTACTTCCTCGGCGCCAAGGACTTTGTCTACACCGATGTCATCCATGGCATCACCTCGTCGTCGGCCCTGATCGGCTGCATCATCGGCAGTGCCCTCTCGGGATTTTTCGCTGCCTCGCTCGGCCGCAAGCGCTCGCTGATGCTGGCTGGCTTCTTATTCTTCGTGTCGGCTCTGGGATCGTATTATCCTGAATTCCTATTCTTTGAGAAGGGCCATCCCAATTTCAGCCTCTTGCTGGTGTTTAACCTCTACCGCATCGTGGGCGGCGTAGGCGTGGGTCTGGCTTCAGCCGTGTGCCCAATGTATATCGCCGAGACCTCGCCCTCGCACATGCGCGGACGCTTGGTGTCGTGGAACCAATTCGCCATCATCTTCGGTCAGCTGGTGGTGTACTTTGTCAACTTCATGATTCTGGGCGACCACACCAACCCCATCATCGAGAAGACTGCCGAGAACCTGTGGGTAGTGCTCCCAACCTCGGACGTATGGACCATCCAGACTGGCTGGCGCTATATGTTCGGCTCTGAGGCCATCGTGGCATTCGTGTTCATGTTCTTGTTGCTGTTTGTGCCTATGTCGCCTCGCTTCCTCGCTATGAAGGGACGCGACAACGAGGCTCTGCGTGTGTTGGCTCGCATCAATGGCATAGCCAAGGCTCGCGAGATACTGCACGACATCAAGACCGCCGACACGGTCAAGAGCGCCGGCCTGTTCTCATTCGGCATGACGGTGATATTTGTGGGCATCATGCTGTCGGTGTTCCAGCAGGCAGTGGGCATCAATGCCGTGCTCTATTATGCCCCCCGCATCTTCGAGTCGATGGGCATGGGCAATCCTATGGTGCAGACCGTGATAATGGGCGTGGTGAATATCTCGTTCACGTTGGTGGCAGTGTTTACGGTCGAGAAATGGGGTCGCAAGCCGCTGCTGATTTGGGGTTCGCTGGGCATGGCTCTCGGCGCCATGGGCGTGGCTGTGTCGAATATGACCGCTGTTCCGGCTATCGTGCCGGTGATGTCGATCATGGTGTATTCGGCCAGCTTCATGTTCTCGTGGGGTCCCATCTGCTGGGTGCTCATCTCTGAGATTTTCCCCAATACCATCCGCCCGGCCGGCGTGGCCATTGCCGTGGCATTCCAGTGGATATTCAACTTCATCGTATCCTCATCGTTTGTGCCTCTCTACAACATGGAGCTTGGCTCGATGGGCTCGCATTTCGGCCACATGTTTGTGTACCTGATGTACGGAGTGATCTGCTTGGCAGCCGCCTGGTTTGTGCTCAAGCTCGTGCCGGAGACCAAGGGCAAGACCCTCGAGGATATGAACCGCCTGTGGCTCTCGCGCTCAAAGCGCGCTGC
This sequence comes from Bacteroidales bacterium, assembly GCA_020860445.1. Taxonomy (GTDB): domain Bacteria; phylum Bacteroidota; class Bacteroidia; order Bacteroidales; family Muribaculaceae; genus CAG-873. Next base: position 13,809 of record JAJBUH010000213.1, read on the forward strand.
CTCGAAGGTCGAATCCCCAGTCGAGGCCTAAGGCTAGCATTTTAGGGATTTTTAGGAATCCTAGGCAGCCTAGGATTCCTAAAATCCACTCCCTGGCGTTTTTTTCAAGAAATTAAATTGTGTAATTCAGAAAAAAAGCGCTAACTTTGCGTCGCAAGTTGTGTACAGGCCTCGGGCCGTGCCACTTGCGGCTAATTAATTAACCATATTTATTAATTTTTTAATGACTGAACAAGTAAAGACCAGCCCGATCGAGGACTTCGATTGGGATGCCTACGAAAAAGGCGACGCCGTCGGCGCGAAAACTCGCGAAGAGCTCACCAAGACCTATGACGAATCTCTCAACACTGTCAAGGACAAGGATGTAATCGAAGGTACCATCATCGCCCTCAACAAGCGCGAAGCTGTGGTTAACATCGGATACAAAAGCGACGGTATCATCCCGATGAGCGAATTCCGCTACAATCCCGAAATCAAAGTCGGTGACAAAGTGGAAGTGTTCATTGAGAACCAAGAAGACAAGAAAGGTCAGCTCATCCTTTCGCACAAGAAAGCCCGCGCAAGCCGCAGCTGGGAGCGTGTGAACGCTGCCCTCAACAACGACGAGGTTATCAAGGGCTTCATCAAGTGCCGTACCAAAGGCGGCATGATTGTCGATGTGTTTGGCATCGAGGCTTTCCTCCCCGGCTCACAAATCGACGTAAAACCCATTCGCGACTACGATGTGTTCGTGGGTAAGACCATGGGGTTCAAGGTAGTCAAGATCAACGAAGAATACAAGAATGTTGTGGTGTCGCACAAGGCCCTCATCGAAGAGGAGCTCGAGCAGCAGAAGCGCGAAATCATCGGCAAGCTCGAGAAAGGCCAAGTGCTCGAAGGCACCGTCAAGAACATCACCAGCTACGGCGTCTTCATCGACCTGGGCGGTGTCGACGGTCTTATCCACATCACCGACCTCAGCTGGGGCCGCGTTTCGCATCCCTCTGAGGTGGTTGAGCTCGACCAGAAGCTCAATGTGGTTATCCTCGACTTCGACGACGAGAAGAAGCGCATCGCTCTCGGCCTCAAGCAGCTCAATCCTCACCCATGGGACGCTCTGGATCCCAACCTCAAGGTTGGCGACCGCGTGAAGGGCAAGGTTGTCGTCATGGCCGACTACGGCGCATTCCTCGAGATCGCTCCCGGCGTAGAGGGTCTGATCCACGTGTCAGAAATGTCATGGAGCCAGCACCTGCGCTCAGCTCAGGATTTCATGAAGGTTGGCGACGAGATCGAGGCTGTGATCCTCACCCTCGACCGCGAAGACCGCAAGACGAGCCTCGGCATCAAGCAGCTCAAGAACGATCCTTGGGAGAATATCGAGACCAAATTCCCCATCGGAAGCCGCCACACTGCCAAGGTACGCAACTTCACCAACTTCGGCGTGTTTGTTGAGATCGAGGAGGGCGTAGAGGGTCTGATCCACATCAGCGACCTCAGCTGGACCAAGAAAATCAAGCACCCCTCAGAGTTCACCCAGATTGGTGCCGACATCGATGTTGAGGTGCTCGCTATCGACAAGGACAACCGTCGTCTCAGCCTCGGCCACAAGCAGCTCGAGGAGAATCCTTGGGATGTATTCGAGACCATCTTCACCGTTGGCTCAGTACACGAGGGTACCGTGGTTGAAATGCTCGAGAAGGGCGCAGTCGTTGCTCTGCCTTACGGCGTTGAGGGCTTCGCTACTCCCAAGCACCTGGTTAAGGAGGATGGCACAACCGCTCAGGTTGACGAGAAGCTCCCCTTCAAGGTCATCGAGTTCAACAAAGACAGCAAGCGCATCATCCTGTCGCACAGCCGCATCTTCGAGGATGCAACTCGCGCAGAGAAGAACGCCGAGCGTCGCAAGCAGCGCCAGAACCAGGGTGGCCAGCGTCGTCAAGAGGAGGCTGCTCCCACAATGAGCACCGCCACCGAGAAGACTACCTTCGGCGACATCGAGGCTCTCGCAGCTCTCAAGGAGAAACTCTCTGGCAAATAATCCCAAGCTACCTATAAGCATCTTCCAATAAAAAATCCGCATCGGCGCAGACCGATGCGGATTTTTTTGGTTTATGGCCGGTAGGTTTATCTTACGATCACCTTGCGGCTCTCGCCGTTGATGTTGACGATGTATTGGCCGGGACCGAGGGGCAGATAATTCTGGCCGCTCTCGATTGCTCCCTGATAGCGCAGCATGCCGTCAAAGCCGTACACATTCACTTGAGCGTCATTTTGGCTCACGATCATCAGGCACTGGCCGCAACTCACTGCGCCCCAGGTGGGCACTGATGTGGCGATTGAGGCGATTGAAGCAGAGCCTGACCAAGCCTCATCGACCTTGTCGCCCCATACATGCTCAGCGAGCTCGGGGTAGTCGATAAATGGGTTGCGGTTGCCCTGTACGCTGTATACAGCCTCGTTGCGGTCGAGTTCTTTCTGGCTCACTGGGTCCTCGCGGTGCCATTTCAGCAGCAGAGCCACGCTCCAGTCGGTGAATGCGGGATAGGAGTTGCCAGCGAGCATGTCGCTCTCCCAGTCCTCGATCAGGTGGTTGTAGCAAGCGGCCATGTAGAGGAAACCGCGGGCCAGGTCGCCCTTGTATTCATCGATGGGCTCGTAGACGATGCCGTCGTAGCCGTCAAAGGTCGAGGTGCCGAGCTTGCCGTAGGCCTCAACTCCCTCAGGAATTTTGCTGTCCTTGATGGCCTTGTCGTTGTTGCACTCGCCGTAGGGGTAGTTGCCGCGCCAGTTGTTGACATATCCGTCGGTGGGATAGATGTGGAATAGGTCGCTGTACATGGGCTCAATGCCGCCAAACCAGCTCTTGGGCATCGAGTGCTCGCGGTTGTAGCAGTCGCCCACCATCGAGTAGTTGCCGCACTGGTCGTCTTGGTAAGTCCAATGCTTTGAGCAGTACATGTCCCAAATCGAGCCATCCTCGGGGCGGGTGTCGGTGATAGCATAAGCCTCCCAGAGGCCGCTGTAGCCCACTGAGGTGTGCTCGAAAATCACATCTGATAGGGCCTCGATCAGAGCTTGGCCGCTTAGGCCCTTGCAAGAATCGTAATAGCCGGCGGGAATCTCAGCCGATGCCAACGCTGGCGACAGAGCCAGCGCAAGTAGATAGATCTTGTTCATTAATTAAGGTTAGGTAAATTTTCGGTGTAGAGGTATTGGTTATCGTCATCATCCCCATGGTATTGGTTATGAGGAGTGAAGGTGTGCAAAGCTACCAATTTTCCCCCAATCCACAAAATCCACTCCTCTCCATTTCCGAATTTTTCACCCAATTTAAGTCTCATTAATTCAAGATTATTCATTACCTTTGCATTTGTAATGAATCTGAAACTATTGCCTATGGGAAAAATTCTCACAGCGGTTACTAAATCGGGAAGCATCAAAGTGCTGATTCTCCTTTGCCTCGGGCTTGTTGCGCTTGGGGTCGGAGTGGCGTGGGCTATAGATTACAAGGAGCTATACAATGAATATTCCAGCAAATCGCTGAGGGAAATCAAAGACGAGGCTGACAGTCTGGTGGTGTATGAGCCCGACCGTGCGCTGGCCCTCTACTCTATCCTTATCAACTCATACCGCCCGAGGATGAAGTCTGATGCCAAGTATGATGTGGCGAGCGCGTACAACAATGCCGGATATGTCTATTTCTTTGAGTACTCTGATTATGTGCAAGCCTACGAATACTTCCTGCGCGGTATAGAACTGGCTCAGGAGATTGGCGCAACGCCTCTGCTCCCGGCTGCCTATATCAATATGGGCAATATTCATTCGACCTACAACGAAACTGAGGTTGCCACATCATACTATCGCCGCGCTCTTGAGACAGCATATCAAGAGCAAGATTGGGAGAATATGATGAGCGCGGCATTCAATCTTATATCCCATGCCTATTTCTGCGAGCCTCAAGATTCGGTGAGAGAAACATTGAGCTTGCTATCTGACCCAGAAATCCCTCAAGTAGAGATGCTCGGAGCAAACCGTAGGTTTGCCCAATCGTATCGGAGTTATGTCAACGGAGATATCCCGGAGGCTATCGCCCAGATGCGGGAAGCCGAGGATGCCATTGATGCCAGATATTACCCGGAGAGATATCTCAATCTGCTGATGCGCAACGAGAGCAACCTTTATCGCGAAGCTGATGACTACGCGCCAGCCATCGAGCGCTCAAAGCAGTCGCAGCAATTGGCTCAGCGCATGGGCCACCTTGACTTGGAGAGCTTCTCTTATGCCAACCTCTCTGAGATATTCGCCGACATGGGGCGCAAAGATTCGGCAGATTTCTACAAACTCAAATCGCTCGAGATTAGCGATTCGCTATTCAATGTGGTGAAATACGGCTCAATCAAGGAGCTAAAGGCCTCATTTGACATGCGCCAGACCCAGCAAGCTCTGCAAGAGATGATACAGAAGCGCCGCACCCAGCTGACTATACTGCTGATTGTCTCAGTAGCCCTGGTCATAATCCTGGCGATGGCTGCTCGGCTGTATTTCCAAAATCGGCAATTGCGCGAGCGCAATATCGAGCTGTATCGCCGCATCCAAGAGAAACTCGAGCTATCAGAGCCTCAGCCCAAGGAGGTTCCAGTGGCTGTAGTCGCTGTTGGCGAGGATAAGCCGCGCACCTCGGTGATGCGCGAGGATGAAAAGCAACGCTTACACAGCGCCATTTTGGAGGTTTTCGAGACTAATCCGGAAATTTATACTCAGGATTTCAATATCGACCGTTTGGCCGCTATTCTGGAATCCAAAAACCGATATGTCTCTGAGGCTATCAACGACCTGTCGGGCAAAAATTTCAACACTCTGCTTGCCGAGCGCCGTATCCAAGAGGCATGTCGCCGCATGAGCGACCCGGCGCTCTCGGCTCGACTGACTATCGAGGCAGTGGCGCAAGACTTGGGATTCAAGTCGCGTTCTAATTTTGCCACCCTGTTCAAGAAACTCACCGGCCTCACCCCGAGAGAGTACCAAAAGATAGCGACATCGCAGATTAAGGCCCAAGAAGAGGCGTAAACCCCGAAAATCCTCTGTATAAACGCTGTTTTGTTCGGATTTCCGAAATCCGAACAACCTCAAAGCGTCTGGATTTGACTATTTTTCGGATTTCCATTAACTTTGGCGTCGGAAAAATCAATCAAAAACCAGACTATGAGAAAAATCTTTACTTTGACCCTTGCGACTCTGATAGGTTTATCAGCCGCAGCCGAGGCCCCGGCGCAAGATTGGGGCCGACGCATTGTGCCTCTGGCGCAGCCTCAGAAGAAAATGCTGAGGCGCGCCCCCAGCCAAGAAATCCTGGTGCAAGAGGATTTCTCAAAAATGACAGCTGGCAGCATCGAGGAGCCAGACGGTCAGGACTTGGGAGCCAACTATTATTATGGCGACCCGTACCTTGATGAGACCTATTTCCAGATGGCCGGTTGGAGCGGCAGCGGCATCTACCAGGCTGGCGGATGCGTAGCCCTCAATGAGCCGGGCTGGGGCGGTGTGCTTAACACTCCAGAAATCAGCCTACAAGGCCATCTTACGCTCCAATTCCGCGCTAAGAATGACAATCCTTACTATGACCGCGTGGGATTTGAGGTGGTTGTATGTTCAGGCGGCGTATTCTTTCCTGATATTGTCACCTACCAAACAGTGTTTATCCAACAAGCCGACGGATGGACCGACTATGAGCTGGAATTTGACTGCTCGTATGCTGGGACAGATGCCTTTGTGCAATTCAATTGTTACAGCGAGATGGTATTTGTTGACGACATTATCCTCTGTCGTTCGATTGATAGCGTGCCGGCGCCGACCAATGCCTCGGCTTATGGGTTCACCTCTGAGGGCTTTACTATCAGTTGGGAAAATGTGCCCAATGCCGATGGCTATTATGTGACCCTCGAGGAGGAAACTGTGACTGGCACAAGCTATGAGATTGACAGTTGGGATCTTGACGATTTCGCTGCAGCCGATGGCCTATTTCCCTCTGATGCCAATACCCACGGCTGGACGGTTAGCCTACACGGCGACGCGCAAGTCACCGCTGATGGCGGCATGGATGGCAGCCAAGCCCTGGTAATGAGTCACAATGATGATGTGATTTTGTATCCTTGCACTGGCGGCATGTACGAGAATGCCACCCTCACCATCATTCCCATCACCCCGCTTGATCAATCGCGCGCTCGCATTGTCATCGAGGGTCTGTACGAGGGCGAATGGGTTACCATAACTGACTTGGCCTATTATCAGCTCAATTCGATTGGAGCCACTGTAATCGACTTTGCCGAACTCGAAGAGTATGGCTATGGATTCGTGTTTAGCGAATATTATACCCAGCTCAGGGTGCGCGGCTATAACTTCACCGATGAGATGTACGCTATCGATGACCTTAGTTATGTTACCACCCCAGCCACTACAGCACAGACAATAGTGGAGGATCAATGGGTTAGCGAGTCTACAATTACATTTGATGGCCTTGACCCCGATGCTGAGTATTATTATACCATAAAATCCACTCAGGGTGATGCGGTGTCAGAACCGAGCCAGCGTTTCCACGCCTTGGGTCTCCCCGCTCCTGAGGTGGCCGAACCCACAGTCAACGCCGATGGGGCTTTCACTGCTCGCTGGGAAGAGGTTGGCAAGGCTGACGAATACTATGTAGGTGTATACCAAATTGAGACTATTGAGCAAGATGCCACCGACTATCAGGTGCTTGCCGACGATTTCTCGCAAATAGAATCGTATTTCACGATTGAGGCTCCTTATGCCTTGGGCAATACTCAGGAGATGAGCTTGGACTCTTATACTGTTACCGAGGGTTGGATTGGCTTGGGCAATATCATCGCCAATGGAATCCTTGGCTGCGCGGCCAGCGACGACGACCTCTGCTATATCGGCACTCCCTATTTGACACTTAGCAATGGCGATGGTTCGGGCGTGGTACGCGTCAAGGTTTGGACCGAATCGACCGACTATTTCTGCATCCAATGCAGCGAGGTCCCCACTTATTTCTATTGCTGGGGTGGTCAGTGGAACGAGGTCGAACTGCCTTTCACCAACGGTTGGGAGCATGACTATCTGATGTTCTATTGTCGCAATGGCAACAAATTCTTTATCGATGATTTCGAGGTAATCCAAAATCAGGTTTCGGCTGGCGACAATCTCTATTGGACTCTCCAGGAGGGCGTTGCCTACGACACGAATATGGATTTCCAAATCTCTACAGTCGATGGCCTCAAATATGGATATCAAGTGCAAGCTGTGCAATATTACTTCCGCCAAACTGCCAAGAGCGATTGGTCAGCTACTCAGCCTCTTGACTTCGCATCATCGGGCGTGCAATCGACCTTGCTGGCCCCGGTAGAGGTTAGCTGCGAATGGTACGACCTGACTGGTCGCCGCGTCAGCAACCCGCAGAGTGGAGTGTATGTGCGCAAATCAACATATTCTGACGGCTCGGTACAATCAAATAAAGTTGCTATCTATTAATTCCGATGATTCAGTATGAACTCTAAATCCCTGATTCTAATTTCAGCATTGGCCATAGCTCCTATGGTCAATGCTGACCCGAGCTTCAGTCACCGTATCGTGGTGGAGGAGGCTACTGGCACCTGGTGCGGCTTTTGCATTCGCGGCATCGTGGCCATTGACGAGCTTGCCGAGCAATATCCTGAGGATTTCATCCCTATATGTATCCACTCGGGCGATGACCCTATGGAACTCGCCTCTTACCCCACCCCGATGTCGACTGAGAATCTGCCGCGCATGTGCGTCAATCGCGATGCCGGTACGGTCAACGACCCCTCGGTGATGGCTACCTACTACAACATAATGGCTCAGATGGATCCAGAGGGCGAAATCGTAATCACTGATTGCGAGCTGTCGGCCGATCACTCGGAGATGAATGTCAAGGTCGCTGCTCGGTTTGACCATGATGCCGATGGCAGCGCCTACGGCATAGGATTCGTATTGATTGAAAATGACGTGTATCATCCCGACAATCGCAACTATCGTCAGGCCAACGCTTATGCTGGCGGCGAACTCGGCGAAATGGGAGGCTACGAACTACTGCCCAACTATATCGAGGCCGAAGACATCAAATACCAGTATGTAGCTCGCGCTGCTTATGGTGAGGCACTGGGATTTGAAGGCAGCGTGCCGCTGGATTTTGTGGCATTCGAGCCTTTTGAATATTCGCAGACTTTGGCTGTGCCGGCTTATGTTGACAATGTGAATAATCTGCAGCTGATAGCCCTCTTGCTCGATGCTGATGGCAAGGTAATCAATGCCGACCGCTACAGTCTGTCGGGCTATGAGATACAAGAAAAGGAGTGGGTAGCTCCCACGCTGTCGCAGCCGGATTCTGAATCGGTATGGCTCAGCTGGCCCGATGGATATGTGGTGAGCGTGGCATCTGATGCAACCGCAACCCTTATCGTCGATGGCGAGGAGTATGTGCTTGAGTATGCAAATTGGGAAATTGCCTCGTATCTTAATGATTTGTTCTTCTTTTACCCCTATGATGTTCTGCCTCTCGCTGACGGCACTGAGTGCCGACTGATGATGAGCAAGGATGCCTATACTTTGCAACTCGATGGTGTGGAGATGGATACTCAGGACTTGGATTATGAATGGCAATATGGCTCGTCTGCTCCAACGCCCGAAACATTTGCCTACACTCCAGCTTATGCCGACGGCGTGGTCACCTACAGTTGCGAGGCCGGATATTTCTGCGACTTGCAGTATCAGTGCCAAGCCATCCTTGAGCGCGACGGTGCTGTGGTGGCCACCTACGGCGAGGGCAATATGCGTATTGATATCGATTGGAACACTTATGTCAACACCATTGTGGTGACTCTTGACCCAGCCGATATGGCCGATCCCGGCTCATACACCCTCACTATCCCCAGCTCCTCTTATTGGGTGATGGATCTCTATGGCTCTCTGCTCGACCCAATCGACTTGGTTTGCAACTTTGAAATCGCCTCATCCTCAATATCCACCGTTGGCACAGACAGCCGTCTGGTCGATGTCTACAATGTGCATGGCATGTTGGTGCAGCGCCAAGCCACAGCGCAACAAATCAAGGGGCTCCCCCACGGAATATACATTGTCAATGGCAAGAAAATGATCAAATGATTCCCAAATAGGTAAGGGGGATTCATTTCTGACCAATTTCCAACCTAAAACAAAATCTATATGAGACTTTCACTTTTAACACTGAGCGCAGCCTGCGCCATCATTGCATCGGCACAAATGCCGCTCCAAAGCATCGACAGCGAACCCCAGGCTCGCGGCCAGCAGCCCCTCAGAGCTGAGACACTGCAACTGCTCCAGTCAAGAAATCACGACGCTGAGCCCACCAAGGTCGCTTCTCGCTCTGAAGATGATGAGTGGCCCATCACCGAGGCTCCTGGCGAGGAGCTCTACTTTGAACGCTCTGAGACTGGCTTCTACAATTCGGGAGGCATGATCTACTGGGACACTACCCCGAGCGGCACCATCATCAACCGCGATGGCGATGACTACTACATACTCAACCCATTCCGCCGCGCTCTGACCAAGACCTACCTCAAGGGCACCCTCCAGGAGGATGGCCGCATCAAGGTGCAGCTTCCTCAGCTCCTTGAGCTTGAGGAGGCTTGGTGGGCCGACAATACCTATTACTATTATGCCTCTCTGATGGAGGAATATGAGTACTATGATGAGGACTACGAGCAGAATGTGTTTGATTTCCGCCCGGTGGCTGATGAGGACAATGTGATCTACTACATTCTCAACGAGGATGGCTCAATCAGCCTTGACAATTCAGCATTCGGTGGCGACATCACTGTGCCAGATGATTACTACTACCCGGTAGAAATCCCCAGCACTCTGTTCGGCATGTATTATTACAGTGTCAACAACCCCACTGTCTACTGGTATTCTGTGGCCGACTATGCTCAGACTTTCTCGCCATTTGAGGGCACTCCCAACTCTATCCCCGATGGAGTGGAAATGGAGACTTGGGTGCTTAAGGACAAGCAAGGCACATGCCGCTTCATCGAGGTTGGCACCGATGCTGAGCATGTGTATGTGAGCAACCTTAACGATCGTCTGCCTAACGCTTGCATCATTGGCGACCTGGATGGCGATGTAGTGACCTTTAAGAATGCGCAGTATATGGGTTGGCTGCCGAGCATGAGCTATTTCATGTGGTTCCTTGCTGGCACTGCCGAACATCTCTATGATAATATTCTTGAGGAATACATCTGGTACGGCTTCAATGCCGACGAGGTGGTGATGCTCTACGATGCAGAGGCAAAGACTCTGACTTGCCGTGATGACAACTCGGCGTTTATCATCAACTCGCAGCGTGACACTATCTACTATTTCAATTTCTATGTGGTGCCCGAGCTCTTCTGCCAGACTGCTGAGCAGATGAATGCCGCTCCCGTCAAACCGGTATTCTACGGTTACTATGATATGACCGATTACGGCGATGGGCTGGATCTGTACTGGTACATCCCCAACGAGAATGTCAATGGCTATATCTTGCCTTGGGAAGATATGTACTATGAGGTGTATGTCAATGGCGAACTGATGGTGTTCTACGCCGATGAGTATTTCTGGGATTTCGATGATGATATGACTGAGATACCCTGCTCATATTCGGGCTATGACTTCTACTCGAGCGGCAACTATGTAGATTTCTGGCTGTACGCCCAGGGTGTGCAGACCGTAGGGCTGCGCAGCATATATATCAACGCCGAGGGTGAACGCTATTATTCAGATATGGCAGTCAAGACTTTCTATGAGGGCGCAGAAGAAACTCTGCTTTCTGCCCCAGTCAAAGAAGTCTACTACACCAATCTATCTGGTATCCGCGTCTCGCAGCCTGAGCACGGCATCTACATCAAGAGCACCGTCCTCACCGACGGCTCAGTCAAGCACCAAAAGGTTGTCCTCAGATAAACCCTATCCATAGAGATAGTTCTATTCTTCATCTCAGATGACCCATCCCCAAAGATAGTTTTGTTCTTCATCTCAGATAAAAGGGGACTGGATACCCCAAGAGCGTGACCATTGGCCACGCTCTTTTAATTTCTATAGGATTTTTCTGATAGGTGGGTACGCTTTTTGAGTGATGAAACGTTATAAGGAGGACGTTTCAATTTAGGTACCACGAAAGAGATGGATAAGATTGAAGAGGACATAAGCCGCGGGGTTGACAATGCGCGCAGCAATGTCAAGACTATGGAGCGGCTGTGGAATGGCAACTACAAACGGGTGTGGAGTGCCAACTTCATGCTCTTCTTCTCGTTTATGCTGCTTACGCCATTGCTGCCGCTTTATCTTAGCGAGGAGTTCGGAGCTGACCGACAGGACATAGGTTTGGTGTTGTCGGGATATACCGTGGCAACGCTGGTGGTAAGGGCATTCAGCGGCTATATTGTCGACTCGTTTCCGCGCAAGGCGGTGCTGATGATTACCTACTTTTTGTTTGCTCTGTTCTTTGCCGGGTATATCGTGGCTGGCACGTTAGTGCTATTTACCATAGTGCGCACTCTGCATGGATTGCCCTTTGGCGCAGTGACCGCGGCCAACAGCACGGTGGCCATCGATGTGCTGCCGACATCGCGGCGCAACGAAGGCATCGGATATTATGGACTAAGCAATAATATAGCCACAGCCATAGGCCCAACCATAGCATTGTGGATCTATGCTTGGGCTGACAGCTTCCAACTGCTATTCTGGATATCCCTTATCATTGCGTTTGGCGGATTTTGGATTGACAGCCAGGTTAAATTGCGCGAGCGACCCCTCTCTGGCCCCAGGCCGCGCCTATCTTGGGACCGTTTCATACTCATTCAGGGTTGGAGTCAGGGCTTGTGCATACTGTGTTTTGCATTTTCTTATGGCATTATGGCCACTTATGTTGCTATCTATGCCAAGGAGCATCTGGGTATGACTGGCGGTACGGGTCTCTTCTTCATGCTTCTGGCCGGAGGCCTGATCCTGTCGCGCCTCACCGGCACACGCTCTTTGCGCAAGGGACGCATCGCTCAAAACGCCTCGATAGGCATAGTCATCTCGTGTATAGGGTATCTGATTTTCGCTACCCTGCATACCGAGTTCTTTTTCTACCTCTCGGCATTGACCATCGGCTTGGGCAATGGCCACATGTTTCCGGCATTCCAGAATATGTTTATCAACCTTGCCTCGCATGAGCGCAGAGGCACGGCCAATAGTACCCTGCTCGTATCGTGGGACATCGGTGTGGGCATAGGCACCTTGGTTGGCGGCTCGGTAGCGCAGTATTTTGGTTTCCATCAAGCTTTTATGTGGGCATGGTTTGTCAATCTGCTTGGTTTGGCTTTTTATTTCCTTTACTCCCGCTCTCATTATCTGCGCCACCGCCTCAACGGTTGAGAGGAATATTTTTGGAGGTTACAAATAAAAGTCTTAACTTTGCCAAAAATCAGAGTTGAATCAAAACATTACAAATACTGAAATTATGACACCGAATATTGTAATTATGGGTCGCGCCAAAGCTGCGTTGCAAGGAGGTTGGCTGATGGCAGCAGTGGCAGCTTTGATAATGGCGGCAATCTGTGTAGTGGCAGACTGCATACCGTTTGTGCCATTCTTGATAGCCGGACCCTTCTCCTACGGCTTTTGCGTCTATCTGATTCGTCAGCTTGATTATGGCGAGTCAGACTTAAACCTGTTATTCACTGGCTTTTCGGCTCGCTTTCTACCATTTATGATAGCAGGCTTATTGGTATCGCTGGCCATAAGCATTGGCACTGTGTTGCTGATTGTGCCGGGCATTATCGTTGGGTTGGGCTTCTCGATGACCTTCCTGATTATGATTGACAATCCGCAAATAACCGGCATTGATGCCATGAAGGCTAGTTGGAAGATGATGGAGGGCCATAAATGGGAGCTCTTCTGCCTCTACCTGCGTTTCATAGGCTGGATATTGCTTGGCATCCTCACCGCTGGCATCCTCATGCTCTGGGTCGCCCCCTACATGCAGATGGCCACCATCCTCTTTTACCGCGACCTCCGCTCCCAAACCGCCACCCCTCCACCCTTCACCCATATTTCATATTGATATCGTTCAGAAATTATAAAAGAGCGTGGCCAAATCCTTTGGTCACGCTCCTTTATATCTCTACGGCTTAATATAGCCGTAGGGTCATTGTAGGGATGCAAATTCTCAAAAACTGACATATCTATTTGTGGATATTAAATAATATTCTTAACTTTGCCAGAAGAGTAATAAATATCATTAGTCAATATGAAGAGAATACCCTATGGCATAGAGGATTTTGATAGGCTTATTAAGGAAGACTATTATTTCATAGATCACTCCAGATATATAGAGTTGTTGGAAAACAGAGCCTCGTTCATCCTTCTGCTACGCCCCAGAAGAATGGGCAAAAGCCTATTTTCTAATATGATGATGAGCTATTATGACATAGCCAAGAAAGACTCTTTTGACCGTCTATTTGGCAATCTGTACATAGGACTCCATCCTACACCATTGGCTAACAAGTTTGTGACTCTTAAGCTTGACTTCTCTCGAATTGGCAAGGTAGAGATGGAGTTGCTCCCAGAGCTCTTTTTTGATTACTGCAAGGCTGAGATACGAGAAGCCTTCCAACATTATGGAGATTTGTTCTCATCTGAGGAGAAAGATATTGTCTTAAATGCACCAAATGCAGGACGAGCAGTAGATTCTTTCGACAAGATGGTGAAAAGGAAGGGTTTACAATCCTATCTCTTTATCGATGAATATGATAATTTCTCCAATACGGTTTTGGCTTCGCGAGGAGTGAAAGCTCATGAGGATATTACTCATGGCGAGGGGTTTTATCGTGAGTTCTTTAAATGTTGTAAGGGCTCATTTGATAGGATATATATGACTGGCGTCGCCCCCGTCACTTATGATGACCTAACCTCTGGATTCAACATAGCTACTATTATAGCCCTTGAGCCCAAATACAACCAGATTCTTGGTATCACTGAGACGGAGTTGGTAGAAATGATTGAGTACTATCGCAATGAAGGCTGTATCCAGATGAATACAGATTCCATCATTTCTGAGATGAAGCCATGGTATGATAATTTCTGCTTTTCTGAGTCGTGTTATAGAAAGGAAGCTCCGATTTATAACACCGCGATGGTCATGAATTATCTTAATTATCTTATAGATAATGGTGTTCCTCCGGAAGAAATGATTGACTATAACGCCCGTATTGATTACAAAAAACTCAACTACTTGGTAAAAGCTGAGGATTTATCAAATCGAGAAGCCAGATTCCAAATCCTCAGGGAGATTTGCAGCAATGGATTTACGTGCGGAAAGGTAAAGAAACAATTTCGAGCTCGAGATGTGGGAGAACTGTCTAACTTTAAGAGCATGCTCTTCTATTATGGCGCTCTCACATTTGGAGGGTACGACAATCGTGGTGCCCAAAAACTGATTGTGGCCAACAAGACCATGGGCGAACTATATCTGGACTATATGATGGCCCATGTGTATGAAGTAGCAAAGATTAAGCCTTGGGAAAGGCAACAATTAGAAAATGCCATAGTTGATGCGGCTGTGGATGGCAATTGGAAACCCATGATTGAAAAAGCTGGAGAGTTTTTTAATCAATATAGCAGTGTTAGAAACGCCATCTATGGAGAGCCGGATGCTCAGGGTTTTCTCCGAGGCCTGTTATGTCTAAATGATTATTTCGACCTTTGGCCTGAATTGGAATTGAATCAAGGATTCAGTGACATCCTTCTTATTCCTAAGGCTGATGGGAATTGTTTCACTCGTCACAGTTATATTATAGAACTGAAATACTTGAAGAGTGATGATAAAGACGTAGTGAAAGCAGTCAATGAGGCCAAAACTCAGTTGCTCCAGTATGTCCAAGACATTCATTTGAAATCCAGCGGATTGCTCAAAGGCACCCCGTGTACTCTGCTTTATATTATCATAAAAGACCGTAAATTCTTAAAATACGGAGAAACAGAAAATAAGGAATAAACAGGCTCGTGCTCTGAGTCACCCCCTACATACAGATGGCCAGTGTTACTGACCTTAACTCTTTTCCAATCTTCCTATACGAATACTTGAAATAGACCCATAAAGTAAAGTTAGGCCATTAAATCGAGATAAAAATCCTGATGAAGATTTTAGCACAATTAAATGGCCAAGGGTACCCTGTTTTTGGGGAGGTAAGGGCGTTTGATGAAAAAAACAGCCTCATTTCAAGCCACCCTTATGTTTTCTCGTAACACATTTTCCCTAATAGGAGAAGAATGAGGGCTTGGCTGTCACAGCCAAGCCCTTAAATGTAAACTACCTTAAACAAAATTATTACATTATCACAATTACGAAGAGGCTCTAAATAGTTTTACAAGTTGAGTCTATACGTGAAATCTGTTTTTGATGTATGAAAGCAGAATGTATTGCCCTGGATCCCCTACCGGACCATGGCCATGCCCTCCGATCTCATACAAAACCGTATCCTTATGTCCCACTAGTTGCATCATGCGTCTCATGTAGGCATTCTCTTCATATCGTCCGAAAAGTTCCAAATCTCTGTCACCTGATATAAGGATTAGAGGAGGTGCGTCTTTTCGCACATGAAACAATGGGGCGTATTCATCGATAGTGGGTTGCAAGTTGGAAATATTATTCATAGCTCGATAGGAGAAATGGGATATCATTTGTCCAGTGACTGGTACCATAGCGGCTATGGAATCACACTCTATGTCATACTTTGTAAGCCATCGTTTATCCAATCCAAGCATCGCGGATATGTATCCTCCTGCTGAGTGTCCCGATAAGATTATTTCCTGTGGGGATCCGTTGTATTGAGTTATGTGGTTGAAGACCCAAGCTACCGCTTCTGCGCAATCATCCAGACAATCATCGATATTAACTGTAGGCAACAATCTATAGTTGACCGCGACAAGAGTTATCTTTTGATTCTTTAGCCGATGGGGGAAACTTTTCTCCCCGGATGTCAATCCACCTCCGTGGAACCACACGACTACAGGGCACAGACTGTCCACTTGGTTTGGATAATATATATCCAATTTGCATCTGCTTTGGGCATACGTGTCAGATTTGGCAGTGTAGCATAAATCACAGATAGTGGCGTATCCATCTTGAGCATTTCCCAAGTGATAAACACAAAGGAATAAAATAATTCCTATTGTGTTTATCAGACGGTGTACTGAAGCTTTAATATCCATAATTGTTGCCTCCTATTAGCTCGTTAGCTGCAATTTCTGATGTTGGGATGGCATAGAGCAAATTCTTCTGGGTGCGCACAGTAGAGCGTTGACTGTTGCCACATTGAATTGATTGGGTAGTATTCATTACTTCAAGATAAAGTCCCCAACGCAACAGGTCGAATTTGCGATTAAACTCTTGGCATAGTTCTAATGCGCGCTCCTTGAGTACCATACTTCGTGCCTCCACTTTGTCAGTAATTTTTCCGCTATAGAGGGTTGTGGCTTTGGCGCGTTGTCGCACTACATCGATGTCATTCATTGCTGCGTTTATTTGATCAAGCTCTACCAAAGCCTCAGCTCGTAGGAGATAGGCTTCTGCAAATCTTAGGAGAGGGATGTCTTGCTCAGTTGTAGCTGCTTCGCGGGCCGTAAAGAGGGATGGATTGGAAATATCGTATTTGTACCATTTGGTGAAGCAAGGCACACTGTATTGGTAGCTTCCGTTGAAGCCATCGGCAAAAGCAATCAGATTGTCGGGCATATTCTCTTGAGTATATATATCCGACTCGGCAGGATAGGTATACCAATTAGTTGTTGTGTAGGAATTAAGGTAATAATGCCATACCCCATGTACAATTCGATCATCTGTGGAATCATATTGGGAATACAGATTTGGAGCCATGTAAAGCCATGCGCCTGCGCCTCCATAAGGAGCTGGTGTGCAATAATAATGTAGACCAGAGCATTGATAATCCACATCCGAAGCGCTATTTACGCCCCAAACAAATTCTTTGTTTTTACGATTATTCCCACCCCAAATGTGTAAGAATTCATCGACAAGATCAAAATCAATACCTCTACGGCCAATAATCTCATCACATAATTGTTTGACGCGAGTATAACAATCTGTAGGATTGATGTTTTCAGCCCCTGCTACAGGTTCACATTGGAATTTTGTATCATTTCCTTTGATATCCACAATCATGTCAACTTTTGATTGAGAGAGAGCAGAACTCCCCATTGTGGCATAAACTCGGGCCAATAAGAGTTGAGCTGCGGTCTTATCGGCATGGCCCCAGGCTCCAACATTTCCTTCCGAAGGATAATACAAATGTTGTATAGCAGTTTCCAAATCAGAAGTAATTTGGTCATAAACCTCCTTTACTGATGAGCGAGCCATATTCTGATCACTCTCTGATGTGAGACGCAATGGCACCTGGCCATACATCCTTACCAGATGAAAGTAAGCAAAAGCTCTCAGGAAGAGCACTTCCCCGTAGAGTTGGCTCATTGCAGAATCAGAAAGGTAGCTATCCGAGGCTTCAAAAGTTTCCTTAGCCTTGTTGGCGCGATTAATCATGCGATAGAAAACGCTCCACAGATCATTGTTGGTGTTGTAAGCATAATGACTGGTTACGTTCCCAGCTCCGGCTGAGGATAGTACCCATCCAGGAGCGGCACAATGGTCATGGTCTTGGTCCATCCATGCCATGTAGGTTTGCTCCATACACCAATTGTCCCAGAAGGTGGCATAGATACCTGTTACAAGTTGTTCTGCACCTGATTCGCTCGTGCCAAGCTGTTCGGCTGTGAGGGAATAGGGCGTTTCCTCGAGAGAACAAGAGCCCAGAGAAATAATAGCCAATAGGGCTAAAATTATATTGATTCTTTTCATGATAGTTGTAATTTTAGAATACTACATTGAGACCGAAGGTGAAACTGCGTTGCTGAGGGTATGCGCCCGAGTCGATACCTCGGAGAGTGGGAGAGGAACCAAAGGAGTTGACTTCGGGATCATAACCGTGATAATGGGTAAAGGTAAGCAGATTATTCCCCACTATATTTAGTCGTAACGACTGAATGTATTTACCCAAATTGCGAAAAGTATATCCTATTGATAGGGTACGCAGTTTGAGGTAAGAACCGTCTTCCAAATACAGGCGTGAGAATCTCACATCACGACCTGAATAATAGAAATTCTTTGGGGCAACAGCGTTGTCTGGATTCACGCTCCAGGATTGTTCATAGATATACACTGGCTTGTTTTGGGTATCGCCTATGTTATAGTATCGGAATGCGTTCATATTGAGAATATCATTGCCTTTCACACCTTGGAAAAGTATACTGAAATCAAAGTTTTTCCATGTTAAATCTAAGTTGAAGCCATAGAAGAAGTCTGGATTAGCATTTCCGATCCAATCTTGATCATTGTCAGTGATAAAGCCATCACCATCGCGATCTACATATCGTAACTCACCAATCCAATCTCGGCGAATGATTTCTTCGGTTACATCATCTGGCTCTGAAGGATTATAATCTGGATATTGGGTCTTGAATTGGTTGCCATTTACCACCTCGTCGCGTGAATTCCAAATGCCATCGTTCACAAAACCATAGAACGAACCAATCGCATGTCCGTTGGCTATTGCATAAGGGCGCAATGAGTTGTAAATAGAGTTCGGGAACATTGGGTCGTCTTGGAAATCAGTTACCTTATTAGTATTGAATGAAAGGTTGCCACCTACGGCTAACATCAAGTCTTTATTGTTGACCATAGTCCATCTAACATTGAACTCCCATCCTTGATTGATCACGGCTCCTAAGTTACTCATCATTTGCATTAGGCCGGTAGAGGGAGGCATCTGTCGATATTGGAGCAAATCGCTAGTCTTTTTGTGGTAATAATCTGCTTCAATATTAAGGCGATTAAACAGCTCTAGCTCAATGCCGCCATCATGTTGCCAAGTGGTTTCCCAAGTGAGATTAGAGTTACCTGGGTTATAAGTATCGGTGACGTAACCATTGGCAATAGAAGTGCCAAATGGATAATTGGAAGATGCCATAATTGCGTAGGTTTGGTATGAGCTGATACCTTGATTGCCAGAAGCTCCGTAGCTATATCTAAGTTTAAGATTAGATATTAAGGGATTTAAAGGACGCATAAACTCTTCATTCGAGATGCGATAAGACAAACCTACCGAAGGGAAGAAAGATGAGCGTTTCCCTTTGGCGAATTTGCTTGACATGTCATCACGTGCGGTTACAGTAAGATAATATTTGCCATCATAATTATAAGCGATGCGTCCAATTAGGGAGAAAAGCTGGGAATCCCAGACCGAAGATGAGACATTGTTTACAGTGCTGGCATCTTGTAATAACCATCCATTAGTCAAATCCGATCCGAAACCTTGTACTGTTACGGATTTGCTATAATAATGATTCTTCTCCCACGAAGTGCCTACAGTGGCATTGATGTTATGTTTAGAGTCAAAGGTCTTGTTAAGCATCAATAGGTTATCGAATACGAGGGCGGTACGCCAATTGTCTCCGGCCGAGGCTTTTCCGCTGACATCTCTGCCCTCAGCCAATGTAGTAGGCCAATATTTATTGGCATCGTTATGATTATAATTGAAACCAATTACCATACGGTACATAAGCCACGGAGCGAGTGTTACATTCATATAGTTAGAAGATCGTATGGTCATATTCCGATTTTGATTGGTCGCATCAACATATCTTGAAGGTAACGCTACCATGCTATACTCATTGTCGTAATCATCCTGAGTATAACTCGCAGGATAGGTAATAGCCGAACGTATAATACCCTCAGTACCATTGTTTTTATTGCTGGTGGTGGTTTTTAGAATGCTTGAATTAGAGTATGTCATACTGAGAGAGGCACCAATTTTCAGCCATGGCTTTAGTTGGTTGTTCAGACTAAGTTTGGTGGAGTATCGAGTATAGTCAGATCCTTTAACGATACCTTCTTGAGAAGTATAACCCGCACTGAAAGCATAGTCATAGTTCTTATTTTGGCCTGTAATGCTTAGATTGAGATCATGGGTAAGGCCATTGCGCAGCACTTGGTCTTGCCAATAATAGTTGTCAGTATCATCCAAATCCTCAGGCCCTGGCAAATATGTGCCATTTTCCGAATACATCCCAGGGAATGGCAGATCGGCTTGAGACCATTCGAAGTTTGAAACCTCTTGGGTATTAATGTAAGATTGATTACGATATTCGGCATATTGGGCAGCCGTGAGCACCTTGATTTTCTTGACAGGTTGGCTAAAAGTCGATTTATATGAAAGAGAAACTTGGTTGGACAGACCTTCACCGCTTTTGGTAGTAATGAGCACAACCCCATTAGCTCCGCGAGAGCCATAGATGGCTGTGGCAGAGGCATCCTTTAGTATTTCAATAGAGGCGATGTCATTAGGATTGAGCGAGGCGAGGGCATTGCTGTAATTGGGTGCTTCTGAATCAAAGTTTATGGAATCATCATTTGAATCTGACATGGGGACACCGTCTATTACATAGAGAGGTTCTCCTGAGCCCTGGAAAGTCGATGTGCCACGAATCTGGATGCTTATGCCTCCGCCTGGCGCTCCATCATTGGAAGTGACATTTACACCTGCCAATCGGCCCTGCATGCCTTTTTCGAGGCTAACAGGTGAATTTTTCATTAGATCATCACTTTTGAGTTGAGAGACGGAACCCGTAAGATCGCTTTTCTTCATGTATCCGTACCCAACCACAACGAGTTCGTCAAGATTTTTGGCATCCTCTTTCAGGATTATTTCCATTCCCGGAGTTGCTTTTACCGTCTGGCTCAGATATCCTATGTAAGATATCAATAGATTGGAGCCTTCTTCACAATGGATTCCAAAATTTCCATCGAGGTCAGTTACTACACCATTGTTGGTGCCCTTTAGAGTGACTGAGGCTCCCACAATGGGTTCCCCTTGTTGGTCTACTACATGGCCCGTGATTGTTGATTGAGCTAGAGCTGGGAGAGCCAATAAGAGGCTCGCCAAGGCCACGGTGAGAACCTTGACCATTGGCTTTAGGCTGAGCCTGCAAGTTTGCATCTGTTTAAATGAGTTCATAATCGAGTTGGATTAAGTGATTTAAGATGGTGCAAAATTAATTGGTTGAGGTCCTTTATACCAACCCTTAACATATCTGTATAATCCCTTTTTGTAGATGTCAACAAAAAGGGTGGTTTTTCAACAAAAAGAGAATCCAAAGTTTTTGAGAATAAGATAATAATGAGTAATTTTGTGGAAAAATTATCACCATGAAGGCGTTTCGTATAATATGTTTGTTCCTAAGCTGGTTTATAGGACTGTTGGCCAAGGGAGAGCCCATCTTTCATCATATAGATGTTGACATGGGGCTTTCTCATAATTACATTACAGACATTTATCAGGATCGTTATGGTTTCCTTTGGTTCTCTACTCTCAATGGCCTTAATCGTTTTGATGGATATGAATTGATGTCCTACTATCCTTCATCGATTGGGGGCAAGAGTAATTCTGTTCAAAAGGTCAGAGAGGATATGGATGGTAATTTATGGGTACTCACTTCACAAGGGGCTTATATTTTTAACCGCAAAGAAGATGCTTTGAAATCAAGCGCTCAAGTCTTGGAAAATTTGGGGATTTCAGGAGAACTGAGAAATGTGGATGTAAGTCGATCGGCTTTAATCTGGCAGATTGGAGATACATTGTTTTCGTATGGTTTCAATGATAAGAGGACCTCTTTTCTCCTTAGTACTCTACCTAATAAAAATTTTTACTTGTTAGAAGACAAGGTAGTATGCCTTTCAAATAACGAAGTGTATCATTTCGATTTTTATCGAAAGAGCATACACAAGCTCTTTGTATTGGGTTCTGACAACCCAGAGGAAAGCTTGTCGGATAGCCCGGCATCCCACTCTGAATATGAATTCAAAATGGACAAACATCAAAGACTGTGGTGTTTCCCACGTAGTCATGGGAAGATAATACTTTATGATTGGCCTTCTAATAAACCCCAGGAAACAGATTTGACTAATATCATTGGTGATAAGACTTTTATCCGGAGCTTAGAAGTTGGAAGGCAGGGAGAAATAATCTTGGCTACCAATGATCAGGGCTTGTATGTCGTACCGTTTGGTGGGTCTCCAAAACAGTATCAATATACAAAAGAATTAGAATTTGGCCTCTCCAATAATCATCTTTCAGCTCTGTATATGGCTGAAGATGGGGTTTTATGGATAGGAACTGCGAAAAGCGGAATATGCTATACGGATCTCAGTGAGTCTATGTTTGAGAATCACTCTCTCCCAGTGGATGAAGAAATTAGTGGTTTCCAAGAAGATCGCAATGGGAATTTGTGGGTTGCTACCGATGGGAGCGGGTTGCTAAAAATGAACTCAGAGGGTTTACACCACTTTACAACGGCCAATTCTTCTCTCCCTACAAATCTTATAACTGGAATAGGGATAGACAATCAAGGGTCGCTTTTGATAGCAACTTATGGAAAAGGTGTGCTTAAAGAAAGTCATGGAAACTTCTTTCCCATAGAGATGGAATCAATAAAAGATCCAAAATCTCATATCATGGATAGAGCGCGTACTATATTCGTTGACAAAAAAAATCGCTATTGGATAAGTACTTTCTCTCATGGAGTAGTATGTGTTGATTCCCAAGGGGACGAAAGATGGTTTAATACTAATAATTCTTGTATCCCCACTAATAGCCTGACCTCTCTGTGGTTGTCAAGAGATTCTAATTATGTGTATGCTGGCACTTCTTTAGGTGTGTTTTCAATCAGTACTGCGCAAATGACAATGAGACCATGGGGAGACGATAAGACACAATCTATTCTTTCCTCTTCACATGTCACATCTATGTGCTGTGATGAGAATGAAAATATTTTTGTGGGTACTCTCAATGGGATTTATATAGTAAATTCTCAAGGGGAGTTGCTATACTATCTAAGCGAAATCGATGGGATGCCTCATAATTCGGTAAAAGCCATGGCTTTGGATTCTTTTGGGGAGGTGTGGATTTCAACATTCAGAGGTTTAGGAAGGATAAGGAAGCAAGATCAAAGATGGCTTTGTATTCCTTATGGAAAAGGGGATGGAATTGGGGATATAAAATTCAGTGCCTTTGCGGCATATCTAACATCGCATAATCAAGTGCTGTTTGGTGGCAAAGGAGAAATGGTGGTTGTTAAACCTCATGATAATCAACCAATGTCATATTCGCGCCCTGTTGTTATGACGCGATTCTCAAGTAAATCACATGGGGGAGATGTCACATTCGATATGAGTGGAAGGCCACAATTGTATGATAAAATAAAATTGTCACACGATGTGGAATCTTTCGCTATGACATTTTCAACTATGGATTTTCTTAATAATCAAAGAGTGAATTATAGCTATCGTTTAAACGATAACGACCCATGGATGCCCCTTGACGATAATGTGCTTAATTTCCATAATTTGCCCCAGGGAGTATATTCGTTGCAAGTAAAAGCCAATGGATTTGGTAATACAGAGACCGGGGTTAGTACGTTTAAGCTCATCGTAAAGCCTCCTTTTTGGAAATCTCCATTGGCGTATGTTGGCTATTCCCTGCTCTTTGTACTCATAATCCTAATGATTGGCAGGGGTTGGCAACAAAAAAACAAGAAAAAGATGGGCTCATGCGCAAAAGTCCGTGGCTGAGGCTTAGCCAAAGATCACGGCGCAG